>CAZBIU010000013.1:0-39131 GCA_964491625.1 uncultured Myxococcales bacterium | reverse complement strand
TCCGCCCGGCTATGGATACCCGCTTGGCTATCCGCTGTATCCGTCGCCGGCCCCGCCCGCGGCGAGCACCACAGGGCTTGCGCAGGCACAACCGGTGGAGGCACGGCCCGTGACCGAACCGGTGCCCGAGGAACCCCGAGCCCTCGGCTGGCTCCGACTCGACGCGAGTTTCGTGGTGTTTCCGCTTGGAACCTTGAGCTACAAGTTCTCTCGCGCCGGCGAGGCCCAGGCTTTTCTTTCCGGCGACGCCAGCGCGACCCCTGGGCTGTCAATTTCTGCAGAATTTCAGCCGGTTCGATACATCTTCTTCGGCCTTTCCTTTCAATATCTCGCGACCGTCAAGTGGTCCGACACATCGTCGCCGGTGGATTCCGGCAGCAGTCTCTACGGGTCCAGCGGCTATCAGACGGACTTCCTGCCCACGGTCGGGCTCACCCTCCCGGTGGGCTCGTGGATCTGCTTGCTGGTCTCGGCTGCGCCGGGCTACTCGCGGATCAATGCGTCCGGGATGGTAAAGGGGTACACCGATCCCGGAACCGTGACCGGCTTTGTCCTACAGGCCGGTTTGGGACTGCTTCTGTCGTTCTCCTCGCACGGATACGCGGCCCTTCGGGCAACCCAGCAATGGGGCTACCAAAGCAGCGAGACGGCGGGCCCTGCCAACGGCGACGTGGTCACGACCGAGCTGCATTCAAGCTATTTCGGCTTGCACATCGGTGTGGGATACTGGTTCTAGCCCGCCGGAAGCACGCCGAAAAACTTCTCCTTGCGCCTGGCCCGAGGTAAGAAAAGAAGATGGGCGGTCGTCAACGGGTGTTCCGATTTGCTTTGAGCAGCTTTACCCATTTCTCCCCATGGCAAGCGTCCCCGATCCATTGCTACGCGACGGCCTAGAGGCCTTAGCAACCGTATTGCCCCGTGGGTATTCGCTCGCGCCGTCGAACCTCCCCCAGCCTTCGCCCAAGGGTGATGCGTGGGTTGTGATTCGCAACAAGTCTAAGCAGAACGCCATTTGCCTGGTGGTTGCTCGCCGTCGCGTCGAGCCCCGCGATTTGGGTCCCATTGCGGCACACGTTGCCCGTATCCGCAACCCCGCGCTGCTCGTATCACCCTACCTTTCTCCCCCGGTTCGGGAGCGATTGCGCGGCTTCGGCATCGGCTATTGGGACTTGGCTGGTAACGCAAAGATCGCCATCGGCGACATCGAGCTACGCTTGGAGCGCGACGGCGGTATCAGTCCGAGCAAGGGCGGCGATCGCGGTACCCGTTCGTTGTGCGGCGAGATGGCAGGCCGCGTGGCACGCGCACTGGTCGACCTGCGGCCGCCCTACCCTGTCGCGAGCCTTGCCGAACAGGCTCGGGTGGAAGCAAGCGTTGCGTCGCGTGTGATCGCCTTCCTTTGCGAATCCGGCACGATTGAACGCAAACCCCGCGGCCAGATCGAGAAGGTCGATTGGCAGGAGATCCTGCGGCGCTGGTCGCTCGACTCACCGTTTGAGTCGCACGGCGAGAACGCAACCTTGGTGTCCAGCCGTGGCTTGCCCGATCTGCTCGCACGCCTCGGGCCAAGCGGCTTTCTGCACGCGATCACGGGCGAGCTTGCTTTCGCCCAGCTGGCCTGCCGGCCAGCGCGGGACAGGCTGGTGATGTACGTGGACGACCTCGCCGCAGCCGCCAACCAGTTCGGCCTTCACCCGGTCGAGGAAGGCGGCAACGTCGTTCTGGTCAAACCGGCCGACCGAAGCGTGTTCCATCGTTCGTACGAGAAGGATGGGCTTCGCTACGTTTCGCCCAGCCTGATGGCCGGCGACCTTGTGGACGAAGGTCTCTTCGAGCAAGCGCTGGACTGGATGGCCAAACACGAGTCGGCGTGGCGACTGGGATGACTCTTGGTCAAATCACGATCGCGCCCTGCCCCGGTTGACCAGCGCTGCCAGCGTGCAAAGCAACGCCCCGGCTAGCACAACCGGCACAAGCCCGAAGAGAGGGATGGCCACCAGCGACGTCACCAGCGCTGCGCCCGCCGCGCCGACCAAGTCCCAAGCGTACATGCGCGCCCCAGCCCGAGCGTCCGCCGCAGCGCTGACCGCGAGCGGATAGACCGCGCCGGAGGTGGCGCCAACGGCGAGCAGTGCGACGGAGATGATCACGGTCGCTGCCTCGGGCACGCCTCGGGCCATCTGGAGGAGTAGACATACCGCGAGCGCGACCACGGCCTCGACGCCGATCGCCGCGGCAAGCGCGCGCCTTTGCCCGGCAAATCGGCCCCCCGCGAGCGCCCCCACCGCCATGCCGGCCATGAAGGCTGCGAACAAGAGCCCCAGGCCATGATACAGGTGACCACGCAAGGACTGGTAGGCGAGCAAGAGGACCAACTGCAGCATCATCCCGGTGGCACCGGCAACCGCAACGCCGAATCCCGGCGACTGTCGCCGCCGCCAAAGGCCAAGCACCACGGCTACCACAATCAAGCCTGCCCCAACAGCAACCCACCGCTTCCGCCCGAGGGCCACGGCCAGCGCCCCCCGCGCCAGCGCCGGCGAAAGCGTCTGCAGCATCTCGACCAGCCCAAACAGATAGACCACGGGCCGGAAATCGCGACTTTCCACGGGCAGCGTGCGGGCGACAGCCTGGCGATAGCTCGCGACGTGCATGGGCAGCAGCCGATCCCAAAGCCAGGTTGGTCCCACCTCGGCTAGATTGAGGTGCCTGTCTTTCAGGCGCCGCACCAGCACGGCGGGGGTTGCGTCGACGGGCTCGGTCGAGGCCCAGAGAATCGTCGTGGCACCGGGTGCGGAACCCACGAAAGGAAAGGCATCTCCGAGCGTGCTCAAGACCGTACTGTGTCTCTGCCTGGCTGCTTCCCCGAGGTGGGTATCGCTGCCGGGCGTGACCAGCGCGAGGATGCCTCCCGACGCGAGAGCCCGGCGGGCGTCTTGGAAGGCCTCGCGGCTGGTGTAGCGGGCCATGAGCGCGTTCTGCGGTACCGGTGCGTCGACTAGGATGACATCGTACTGCTGCCTAGCCCGGCGGAGCAGACTGCGTCCGTCGGCGACCGCCACGTGCACGCGCGAATCAGACAAAGCCGCTCGGGTTTCCAAACCGGCAAACCGGGCGGCCAGTCCAAGTAACCCGGGATCGACCTCAACGTAGTCGATCCGTTCAGGATGATGTTTGAGGGCTTCCGCCAGTCCACCGCCGAGCCCGCCGCCCAGGAGCAGAACACGACGAGGCGCCGGATGAAGCAGCATCGGAAGGTGAACCCTTTCTTCGGCAGCAATCTGGTCCTCGCTGGTGAAGAGCAGCACGCCGTCTTGCAGGAAGACCCGCTGCCCTCCGCGCGCGAGCACGGTCAGAAGGCCGTAGCGGGACGGACGGGAGGTGAGAATGGTCTCGCCGCGAAACCGAGCAGCCTCCACCGAGGCTGCTACCGTCGGCCCCAAGAGCGCAGAGGCCACAGCCGCCACCAGTGACAGTCCAAGTGATTGCGTCCGCCGCAAAGGCCACCCAACCAAGATTCCGCCCACCGCGCAGACCGCACCCGCCAGCCATAGAGTCCACACGCTTGACAGACGTTCACCGAGAACGAAGTGGAACAGCAGCCCGGCGGCGGTCGCTCCCACGGTTTCGGCGATGTAGACGGCAGGCGATTCTTGCTTGGACGAGGCCTTGATGGCCCAGGCATAGGCGAATCCGCCCAGCCCGCACGCCGGAAGGAGGGCCACCAACGACGTCAGCAGAATCGCGTGGAGTCGGGGCGCCTCACCCAAGGCATCCGGCCGTCCCAGCCGGGTCAGCCAGAGTGCGCCGAGGTAAAGCAACGGCGCCAAGCTGAGCAGCCAGGACAGCACGGACCGCGCCCGTTGCGGCTGCCAAGACGGTATGGCACCGAGGGCGCTGGCAACGCCGGTCAAACACAGCCACACGCCAAGCACGATTCCCAGCACCAGCTCGTTGCCCTGGGAACACGCGAGAATCTCGCGCAGCAAGACCACCTGCGCGAGCAGCGAAGCTGCGCCTGCCGCAGCCGCGGCCCGACGAATGTTCGCGGCGTTGCCCGCCAGGTTCATGCAGGGGTGATTGTAGCAACGAAAACGCCCCGGCCGTTTGTGCAGCCGGGGCGATACGAAAGAGACCGTGCTATGGCCGCTAAGGCTTGACCTTCAAGGTCGCCCAGGCGCTGCCGGGGATGGCGAACTGAAGCTTCTTGCCGCCGATCGAGACGGTGTACGTGCCCGCGCCGCTCGAGTTGTACATCACCGCCACCAGGCTGCCGTCGGGGTTCTTGAAGGCGATCGAGTCTCCGCCGGTCGTTCCGACCACCTTGGCGCCGGGATCCACGAACTGCGAGATGTGACGGTAGACATAGTACACGGGGGTCACGGTAAGAGCCCCGGAACTGACCACGAGCAAGGCATTCTGCGGCCACTTGCGGTGGTCGTCGATACCTAGCCCGCCCGGGTCGAGCACCATGTTCCACGCGTTGTACCCGGTCAGCCCGTTCTTGATCGCACCGGTAATGTAACCCCAAGTGTCGTGGGCGTAGCTGAAGTCGTTGGGTGCGGGTGCCGTCGATCCCATGGTGCCGCCACACTTGGTCTCGGAAAGCCAGATAGACATGCTACCTGCCAGGCCCTTGAGGGTATTGACCGGGCCCTGGTCTGACATGCCCCATTGCACGCCGATGGCACCGCAGTATCCCTTCGCGGTCGAGTCTTGCAGCACCTTCTGCCCGACATCGAGATCGGCGGTACTGCCGGAATTGGATAGCGTACCATCCATCACCTTGAGACTCAGCCCAGCCTTGGATATCGCCGGCCCGAGGTAGGTTCCGACGAACGTGACGAACGTGGAAGTATCCCAGTGGCAGGAGGGGTAGTGCAGAACGTAGTTGGGCTCATTCTGAGGAGCAACGACCTCCACGTTGATACCCTGGTCCTTGAAGGCTTGGACCCACTTCACCAGGTACTGAGCGTACGCCGTCAGGGTCGCGCTATCACTCTTCATGTTCCCGCTGTCAAAGTTCGACGAGGTCGTACCGCTGTCATCGGTGGTGGCCGTGAACGGTCCGGTCTTCATCCAGGTTGGCGGTGTCCATGGGCTGCCCCAGAAGCGAATGTCCGACTTTACCTTCTGCGCAGCCTGAATGTACGGGATGAGGTACTTCTTGTCCTGATCGATCGAGAAATGGTCCATGTTGGCGTCGGTGCCGCTTGACACCTCGTCGTCGGTGTAGCGAGCCAACGCGTAGTCGCTTGCGCCAATCGGGATGCGGCCCCACGCGAACTTGCACCCGTCGCTGCCGAACAGCAGTTGCATGGCCTGGTCCTGCACCGATTGTCCTGCATCGGTAAGGTACTTCCACCCCTTCTCGTTGAATGCTCCGCCAAAGCCTTCCCAGGTCTGCGCCACGGAAGTATCGTTCACGGTGATAGTTGCGTTGCCCGTGCTATCGGTCGCCGAGCCGGTCTTCCAGAAAGCGCCGTTCGCGGAGGTTATGAGGACGGTCGAAGGAGCGGCACTTCCGCCGGCGCTGCTTGCTCCGCCCGAGCCTTGCGTGCCGCCGGCCTGGCTGCCGCCGTTGCTCGTGACACCACCGGTCCCGCCGTTTGTCCCGCCGGCCGGATTTCCACCCGTGGCTTTGCCGCCGGATCCGCCCCCGGCCACGCCACCGTTCGGATTTGCGGACGTACCGCCGCTAGGAATGCTGGTGGTTCCACCATTCGCGCTTCCACTTGCACCCCCCTGGGGATTGTTGGTGGTCCCTCCGTTGGGAGTGCTCGTGGTGCCGCCATTCGACTTGCCACCAGCGCCGCCGCTTGGGCTGCTCGTGGTCCCGCCGTTCTGGCTGCTCGTACTCCCGCCGTTGTCGCTACTGGTGCTTCCACCATTGTCGCTCCCCGACGTACCGCCGTTTTGGCTGCTCGTACTCCCGCCGTTCTGGCTGCTGGTGGTTCCGCCGTTCTGGCCTCCCGACGTACCGCCACTGCCAGAGCCGCCAGTGCCCGGTGAACCGCCGGTTCCCGAGCCACACGCCGCAACAAAAAGCGCGAGACAGACGCTGGTGATCGATCCTCGTACTCTGCTCATGACGCAAACCTCTTTGCCTGAACAGTGTCGACAACCTCGTCAACTTGGCTCACGCAACCCCCAACTTCTTCACGCTCGCTTCTCCAATCGCCGCCCCCTTCTTGCATTTCCGGACACTCAGTTCTTGTTTGTTGCTTCTCGCTTCACGCATCTCTGATCGGGATCACAGCTCGCCGTAATTGCCACACGCGTCGGCCCGGGGTTTGGGGATGCCGGCTTCGGCCTTGAGCTCACCTAACAGCGGTGCGACACTCGGTCGCCGCATCCAGTGCCCAAGGAAACTCGCAAGCCGCTCGACGATAGCGAAGGTATGCCCGAGCCCTGGCGGGCACGGATGCGCAGACTTACGATTTGCTTGGCGGTTGTCTTCGTCTTGGGGGCGGCGTTGCGCCTGCCAACCTTCGCACGACCGCTCTTGTCCGACGACGAGGCAATCTACGCGACCACGGCGGCCGCGATGTCGCGCGGATCTCTCCTCTATCGCGACGTCGTGGATCACAAGCCGCCGTTCATCTATCACGTCTATCAGGCGGGTTTTGCCGCCCTCGGTCGCTACAATACGCACGGTGCGCACGCCTTTGTGGTTGTCTCGGTCCTGCTCACCGCGATGCTGCTATTTGCCATCAAGCGGAAGGACAGCAGCGAATGGTCGGGCCTTTGGGCCGCAGGCCTGTTTCTTGTTTTCTCGACCACCTGGCACGACTACGACGCCTTGGCAGCGAATTGCGAGCTCTTCCTGTTGCTGCCGCAGACCGCAGCGGCGTGGCTGCTATTGTACGGGCTACGCAGGCGCTGCGAAAGGATGCGTTTCTGGAGTATCCAACTTGCGGTCGGCGTTCTGGTCGGGACCTGCGCGTTGTTCAAGTATCAAGGGCTCACTTTCCTCGGCGCGGGCGCAGGACTGCTGATTTGGTGGGTCTTGCTTGGTCGACTGAGTTGGCCACGGGCGGGCGCGGCAGTCGCATGTCAAGTGGCAGGCGCGCTGGTTCCATCCGCCGCGTATCTCGCCTGGTGTGCGGTGGCTGGCAACGCCAACGCCACGGTGTATTGGTTCAAGTTCAACTTCGCCTACGTGGGTGCGGGCCTGACAGGGTTGGCGGCGCTTGCGCGCGGACTGCGGCGAACAGCGCTCGTGGGTGGCGCCGCAATCGTGCCCTATTCGCTCGGAATCTGGGCGGCGATCGCGACCACAGCCCGCGTGGCCTCGGTAATTTCTCACCGAAGCAGGAGTGGCGATCCTGTCGACTGCGGCGAATCCTGCTAGCCCTCGGCAGTGCTAGGGCTCTTCTGGCTTGTGACCTCGGCGTTTGCCCTGGCGGCGGGCGGCCGGTTCTTCGGTCACTACTTCCATCTCGTCTTGGCGCCGCTCTGCTTACTGGCAGCGCCCGTCTTCGATCGGCTCTGGGACAGGGGCAAGCACCATCGGGTCATTCTCGGGACACTCTGCGCTCTGCCCGCCTGCGCGTTCTTCCTACTGGCCTCCGTCGCTCGGCCTTGGGCCCTCGCGCTCGACGAGACGGAGCCACCCTACGACGAGGTCGCCACCCGGATCGACGCCCTCACCGGGCCGGACGATCGCATCTTCGTTTGGGGCAATTCGCCGCAGCTCTACGTTCTGGCACGGCGGCCGATGGGGGCGCGCTTCTCGTTCTGCAACTACCTGACCGGCGAAAGTCCTGGCACGCCCACCGAGACCGGCGAATGGAATGCCGACCGCAACCAATGGCCGGCGGCGTGGGACATGCTGTTTGCCGACCTTGAAAGGCGGCGCCCCACCCTGTTCGTCGACGCCGCCGCCGCGGGCTGGGACGGCTATGACAAGTTCCCGGTCGCGCGATACCCGCGACTGCGCGCATACCTCGACAGCCACTATCGGCGTGAAGAGGCGCACGCGGGCGTGGTGCTGTACCGGCGGCTGCCGTAGCTCGCCGCCGCTTTCCACACCGACCTAGCTGCCCCTGCAATCGCGTTGCCTAGTAGTAACCGCGCGCCTGGCCGGTGGCGGTCACCTGGACCATGCCCGACGGGACGACAGCGCCGTTCGGCACCACCACGTGGGCCGACAAAAGCAGGGAGAAGGGGGTCTGGTACTCTTGGGCGAACCCAGCGAAGGCGCGGGCCCCGGCGCCCTCCAGCGGCGCCGCAAAAGATCCCTTCACCAAGGCGACCGACGCGAGCAATACCGCCGATGGATCCGACGACGTGGCCAGATCCTCTGGCCCGATGAACAGGCTGGCAGCGCGAATGGGTAGACCGTCGGGTTTGTCGACGTTCGTGGCTAGAGCAAGAAGCTCAACCCGTGCGAACGCACGTCCCCGCGCCGCCGCGAGGGCCTGCACCTGCTCTGCCAGCAGGACGGTCTCGGCCAAGTCTACGTCGAACGTCAGCGCGCAGAAGTTGCTATTGGGATCGCACGCGAACGGATATTCCTGGCAGTCCAAAGGCGGGGCGCAGCAGTCGGCCCCGGGAAGCACTTCCGGCCCCGCGCAAACGAAGCCGGGCGTCGCCGCGTCCCGTGGCGGAGAAGCCCTCCACTGCGGGTCGTCCGTGGAAATCGTCCAGCTCACAGTTGGCAGAGCAAAGTCGAGGCGGTCCGGGGTATCCTCGTCTAACGAATTGCATCCGGCCCAAAGCTGGCCGACACACAGCACGAGGAACATGGCTCGCACGGAGGCACGCAGGGACATCGAGTCCGAGAGTACCAGAAGTCTGGCATCGATCTCACCCACGCCGGTGTCTGGAGTGTTTGGCCGCCCATGAGCACCCCAGCCGCCTGCAAGATGCTCGCGCTTGCCGGTGGGCAAGACGCTGGCCCGCTGACCGACCTGGTTCTCATCGTCAGCATCGCGGCGCTTTTCGCGACGGCATTCCAACGGGCGGGATTGCCCCTCGTGCTGGGCTACCTTTTGGCAGGGCTCCTGGTCGGCCCCGCGGCGCCGCTAGGGCTGGCGGTTTCGCCGCAGCTCGCGGTGCCACTGGCGGATATCGGCGTCATCCTGATCATGTTTTCGCTGGGGCTGGAATTCAGCGTGCGACGCCTGATTCGTATCGCGCCCTCGGGCGGATTGGTGGCGCTCGTCGAATGCAGCTTGGTGGCGTGGCTTGGCTACTTCTCAAGCCGCCTGCTCGGCTTCACCACCACCGAGAGCATCTTCACCGCCGGCATGTGCGCCATCTCCAGCACGACGATTGTCGCAAAGACCTTCTCGGAACGAGGCATCCACGGCCGCCTTGCCGAGGTGGTGTTCGGCGTGCTGGTGGCCGAGGACCTGATCGCCATCCTGCTCCTCGCGGTGCTGACCGCTGTGGGCACCGGCGCAGGCGGCGTTCCTGCGGCCGTGCTCGGACGCGCCACTGGACGGCTGCTGTTGGTTCTGGCTGCCATGCTGACCGTCGGTATGCTGGTCGTTCCGCGCCTCGTGCGCTTCGTGGCGCGCGCAGGACGAAGCGAAACCTTGGTGATGGCTTGCCTCGCGATTGCTTCCGTCTTCGCCTTTCTGTCGCACAAGGCCGGCTATTCCGTGGCCTTCGGTGCCTTTCTGGCAGGCGCCCTAGTGGCCGAGTCGGGCGAGGTCAAGGTCGCCGAGCGCTTGATTCGACCTATCCGTGACATCTTCGCAGGCGTCTTCTTCGTCGCGGTCGGTATGCGCATCGACCTCAGCGCCATCGGTCACAACCTGCCCGCGGTGCTGGCGCTCAGCGCCGTGGTGATCGTCGGCAAGCTCGTGGGCGTCGGCCTGGGTGCCTTCGTGGCAGGCAACGGCGTGCGGCTCGCCATCCAATCGGGGATGAGCCTCGGCCAAATCGGAGAGTTTTCGTTCATTCTCGCCGGGGTCGGAACTGCGGCCGGGGCGCTGCGCAGCTCGCTTTTTCCCATCGCCATCGCGGTGTCGGCCCTAAGCAGCCTGGCGACCCCGTTTCTGGTCCGGGCCTCCGCCAGCTTCGCCGCTGCGGTAGATCGCCGCCTGCCCCACGCCGTGCAGACCTACGCCGCGCTCTATGGTTCGTGGGTGCAAGCCCTGGGCGAGACCCGCCGCCGCCCGACGGAATGGACCCGCATCAGGCGCCTTGCCGGCTTCCTGTTCCTGGACGTGACCATCATCGCCGGCATCGTCATCGCAGCCTCGCTCGGGCAAGGCCGCATTCCGCTCGGGCATTTCTTGGGCCAGCACCTTCTCCTCACGCGAGTGTTATTCGCAGCGTCGGCCATCGTGCTCGCGTTGCCGTTCTTTTGGGGCGCCTTGCGCGTGGCTCGTCGACTGGGACTGCTGCTGGCCCTGGGTGCCTTTCCTGCCAGCGGAACTGGCGTCGACTTGGCCGAGGCGCCCAGACGCGCGCTGCGGGCAACCCTTGAGCTGGCGATTCTGTTTGCCGCTGGCGCGCCCCTGGTCGCGCTGACCCAGCCCTTTCTTCCCACCCGATTTCCCTTCGCCGTCGCGCTGGTGGTAGGCGTCGCGCTCTTGGCGCTGCCCTTCTGGCGAAGCGCTACCAACCTGGAAGGCCACGTGCGCGCGGGCACGCAGGCGGTGCTGGAAGCCCTGGTCGCGCAGAGCCGCAGCCATGAGCCCGGCCCGGGCAAGCTCGACGAGCTGCGCACCATGATGCCTGGCATCGGCGAGCCGACCGCGTTTTCCGTCGCGGCCGGCGCTACCTGCATCGGCCGCAGCCTCAAGGAGATCAACCTGCGTGGTCTCACCGGCGCCACTGTGCTGGCCATCGAGCGCGGCCACGGCGATGTCGCCATCCCATCGGCCGACGAGGTCATCCGCGAGCACGATGTCCTGATCCTGACCGGGACCCACGAAGCGGTGCAAACCGCGTGCGAGCTTTTGCGCAAGTCCCGTCGTCCATCGCTGGCCGCCAGCGATGGGGATTTGCTTGGCTAGCTCCGGCTGCCCGACGCTTACTCGTCGCCGGGCTTGGGTGCAGCCTGCGGCACCGCCCGGGCGCATTCCTGTTCGAAGAATTCGGCGGGCTTGGCCTGCGACAGGTCCAGCTCGAAGTCGGGAACGTCGCGACGCCCGAGGGTAGAGAGAAACTCCTCGGCCTCCCGGCGCGACAGGCCCTTGGCCTGCATCTCGGCGTGCGACATCTGGCCAGCGTCGGTCATAAGGCCGCTTTCCGACTCGCGCAGCAGAGCCCGCACCACGTCCATCTCCATGCGCGAAAGGTGCGCGCCGCACACGTCGTAGTCGATCCACGCCTCGTAAGAAATCGGCGCGACCCGCTTCAGCATGCCGGCCATCACCCGGCCGAATTCGCGTATTTCCCACTGCGCGTGGCTATCCACCCGGAGGGTCAGAAAGTGCAGCAGGTTGTGCAGGTCGATCTTCCAGTACCACTGGGTGTAGGTCGACAGCGGCAAGTCGATGCGGGCAAGCTCGCGGGCCACGTCGTTGCTGCACATCCATTCGTAGTTGGCCACGGCCTCCTGCCGGGAATCCTGCCAGCGACGGTAGGCCTGGTTGCGCACGTCCTCCGCGAGCGGCCCCCCTGCCCGGCCCTGGTGGTTCTGCGCGCTCTGCGCCTGCAGTTGTTCGGCAGGCGGCTCGTAGAACAGCATCGGCATCAGGCTGTACCGACCGGACATCTCGTTCACGTTGGCGGTGCGATGGCGGATCCACTGCCGGGCCACGAAAATGGGCATCGAGCAATGGAACTTCAGCTCGACCATCTCGCTGGGCGTGGTGTGCCTGTGCCTCCGCAGATAGCGAAGCAGCCCGCGCGTCTTGCTGAGCTGGCGCGTGCCGAAGCCGTAGCTCACGCGAGCTGCGCGCTCGATGTCCACGTCGGTGCCCATGTAGTCGACCAAGGCCACGAAGCCGTGGTCGAGCACCGGGAAGTAGAGCCCTAGAATCTCTTCGGCGCCGGGGCTGATGCTGCGCCGGGTTTGGTTGATTTGCGTCTCGTCTGCCACGGCTAGCTCATGTTGTCCGGGCCCGAGGTCTCGACGAAGGTTCCCATGCGCCGGTACTTCCGGTAACGCTGATCCTTGAGCTCCTGCGGCGACAGATGGATCAGATCGCCTAGGTGCTTGCGAATCGCCGTCGCCAAGTTCTCCGCGGTGATGTCGAAGTCACGATGTGCTCCGCCCGGCGCCTCGGGAATGATGTCGTCAATCACTCCCAGCCGCTGGATCTCGGGTGCGGTCATCTTCATTGCCGCCGCAGCCTCCGCCTTGCGCTCGTCACTCCGGAACAGAATCGACGCGCATCCCTCGGGCGTGATCACCGAGTAGACCGCGTTTTCCAACATCAAAACCCGGTCCGCGACGCCAATGGCAAGCGCGCCGCCCGAGCCGCCCTCGCCGATCACGACCGAAATGATCGGCACGGGAAGCCCGGCCATGACCTCAAGGCTCTTGGCCACTGCTTCGGCTTGGCCGCGTTCCTCGGCGTCGATACCCGGAAACGCGCCCGGCGTGTCGAGTAGGCAAATCACCGGCCGTTTGAATCGCGCCGCCAGATCCATCAGCCGCATGGACTTGCGATAGCCCTCGGGCTTGACCATGCCGAGGTTGCGGTGGAGCTTCTCCTTGGTCTTGCGCCCCTTCTGTTGGCCCAAGACGACGACGGGGGTGTCGTCGAAATAGCCCAAACCGGCGATCATCGCGGCGTCATCGGCGAAGTGGCGATCTCCGTGCAATTCGTGAAAGTCCTTGATGATGCGTGCCACGTAGTCGAGGGTGTAGGGTCGCCCGGGGTGCCGGGCCAGTTGCACCTTCTGCCAAGGGCTCAGATCGGAGAAGATTCGCTTCTGCAGCTCGTCAGCATGGCGCTCGAGCGTGTGGACCTCGCGCGAGAGATCGGTCGAAGTCCGCGAACGCTGCTTGAGGGTCGAGATCTTGCGCTGCAACTCGACGATGGGACGTTCAAAATCCAAGACGGGGACGTCCGGGGTCTTTTCCTTCTTTGCTGACATGGAGGGTGCGCATCCTCATTCGGCCGGGGCCAACAGTCAACAGCTACGGCAGCGCCAACCGTGTGAATGAAATCTCTCCGGCCAGCGTCAGTATTCGCAAGGAGAAGGACCATGAAGACCATCGCAGTGATGATGTCGTTCGTGCTTTGTCTTGGTGCAGGCCGGCTTGCGAGTGCCCAGCCCGCCGATCGCGACGAAATGCGCCGCGAACGGCACGAGGAGCATCGCGAGATCGGCGAGCAGCGCCGGGAAGTCCGCGAGAAACGCCGCGAGGAACGCGAACACGACCGCGAAATGCGACACGAACGCCGCGAGATGGAGGACCCCCACTTCCACCCCGGTCACCCCGGTCCGGCGGTGCGCATCGGGGTCGCCCCACCGCCGCTTCGTCGCGAAGCTCGACCATTCGCGCCCTCGCCGCGGCACGTCTGGATCGGCGGCTACTGGGCCTGGGAAGGCGGGCGGCACGTGTGGATGGGCGGGCGTTGGGAGCTTCCCCCGGCGGCAGGGCAGGTCTGGATCGACGGTCGCTGGGCGAATGAAGGCGGGGAGTGGGTGTTTACCCCGGGCTATTGGGCGGCCTCTCCCGCGCCGACCCCAGTCTACGCGCCGCCAGGCGAGCTGACCGTGACCGTCGCGCCGCCGGCTGCACGCACGGAGGTTCCGCCGCCTCAGCCCGGCCCCGGCTACTTCTGGATCGGCGGAACCTGGCACTGGGATGGGCGGCAACAGGTCTGGCTGCCGGGCCATTGGGAAGCGCGCCGGCCGGGTTGGGCTTGGGAGCCTGCCCACTGGGAACGAGGTCCTGGCCATTGGCGCTATCGCCCGGGCCACTGGCGGCCCCAATAGGGCCTCAAAGCGGCGGGCTCGCGTTGCCGACCAGGTCGATGAAGTAGGACTCAAACCACTTTCCGGCTTGGGGCGCGCCGGGGGCCGCGTCTGCGACCGCGCACATCTCGTCGAATCGGGGCTGGCTGGGATCCGAAACCCCGTCCGATTCTCCCGGGGGCTTGATCCAGTAGTAGGCGTCGATCCCGCGGACAGGCTCGGCACGAGGCCGCTCGCCTAACCCGGCGCCCTTGATATTGCACCAGTTGCCCCACTGGTGCCGAATGCCGCCGCGCCCGTTGCGGGAGGTGTCAATGATGAAGCCCTTGCCCTTGATGCCATACATGTCGAAGGTTTCGGCCAGCATCTTCACGTAGGAAAGCTCGTTCGGGCATGGGTTGGTAAGCGCGAGCGCGGCGCCGTCTCGATTCGACAGGTGCGTGTAGTTGGAAACGTTCGTAGCAAAGCCGCGAATCATGTCCGGGCCGCCCGCCTGATCCAGCAGCTTTTTGAACACAGCGGCCATGCGCTCGCGGTTCTTGTCCCAGCCCAGCCACCCGGCGTGGGCGGCGTCGAGATAGACGCTGACATTGGGCAGGGACAGCCTCTTGATGGCGTAGACGATCGACTGGCGGTAGGCGTCCGCCGACGCCGCGCACTTGGGGAAGTGCATGTTGGTGGTGAAATTCGCCAGCGAGTCCGGTTCGACAATCACGGCGATAGGCTGGTCGGGATAGGCCTGAAACTGCGCCGCGATGGGGTCGATGAATTCCTTTTGGTAGCGGGCCACGCCGTCGGCTTCCACCAGCAGCTCGCCTGCCGAAGCGTTGGCCGCGCAGTCGCGATTCGGCAGGTCGCACAGCACGTAGACCGACAACGTCGGCTGCCCGCTCGCCGATTGCTGCTGCTTGGCCTCGTCGAGGAAGCGCGGCAGCTTGGAAACCTCGGCAATGGTGTCCATCCAGATCGCGGTTGGGAACTGCTCGACCTTGCGAAGCTGGCTCGCCATTTCGGGGTGCTTGCGCGCGGTGGATTCAACCTGTTCGATGTAGTCCGGATTGAGGAAGAATCGAACGCCCTTGAAAGGGTTCTTTCCCACAGAGTCGCTGACGAACGTGATAGTTGGCTCGGCCGGCTGCCGGCGGAACAGGCTGCAAGACGAGGACGCCACGAGGATGGCGGCGGTTAGCAGAAACAAACATGTCTTGGCGTTGTTTCGTAGCTTCATGTTCATCCGTCGCGGGCTGTAGGCGAGCAGGTGCGGTGAGCATACCAGGCCTGGGGTGTGTCGCGCACAATCGAAGACGGGATACCCGCGCCCGAATGGTCGGCCGCCGGAGAATTGTGAGCAAGAATCGAATACATTCTTGTCCATGGCGAGAGCGAGCGACACTTTGTTCATCGACGGGCCGGCCGGGCCGCTGCAAACCCTGGTCGACGAGCCCGAGCAGATGCGCGGCCTGGCGGTGATCGCCCACCCCCACCCTCTGTTCGGCGGCGCCAACAATAACAAGGTCGTATACACCCTCGCGCACACCCTGCGCGACCTGGGGCATTTGGCGCTGCGCCCGAACTTTCGTGGCGTGGGCCAGAGCAAGGGCACGCACGACTTCGGCCGAGGCGAAACCGACGATCTGCTGGCCGTCCTGACCTTTGCGCGGCAACGCTGGGATCCCGCGGGCACCCTTCCGGTGGTGCTGGCCGGATTCTCCTTCGGCGCCTTCGTTCAGGCGCGGGTGGCCGAGCGGCTGGCAAACCAAGCCAAGCCACCACCGCGACTGCTGCTGGTGGCGCCGGCAGTCGGAGCGGTCGAGGGCAGTCGCCAGTACGAACTGCCGGCGATTCCACACGGCAGCCTACTCATCCACGGCGACCGCGACGAGGTGGTTCCCCTCAAGAATGTGTTGGCGTACGCCGAAGCGAATCACCTAACCGTGACCGTCATCCCCGGGGCCAACCACTTCTTTCACGGCCGCCTGCACCTCCTCCGCGAGGTCATCGAACGCGCCTGGGCCAAAGGTTAAACGCGTGGGATTAGCGATGTCCGCCGCCGCTGTGTCCGCCGCCGCTGTGTCCGCCGCCGAAGCTGTGTCCGCCGCCGAAGCTGCCGCCCCGGTAGCCGCCAGACGCCCCGCCGGGAACAGGATGGGAGAAGTTTCCGTGCGGGGCAATGTACTGGCCGCCGCGAGTGCCTCCCCCATATCCAGGCCGCATTCCCGCATAGCCACGCCCCGGCCCGCCGCCGCGATACCTGCCCCATCCGTAGCCGCCGCGGTATAGCCCGTGGTACCAGCCGTAGTGCCCGGGGCCCCACACCCCGAAGAACGGGTAGGGTCCCCAGCCCCAAACCCACGGCGACGCCAGCCAGATCCAGCCGTAACTTGGGTAGTAAACGTATTCGTACGGATACTCGTCATTGGCGGAACCTTCGTGCACATACTGGTCGCCATACGGCATGAAGACCCAGCCGTATTGGTTGGTGTAGACCCACTGCCCCGTGGCCTGCCCCTGCGCCGGCGCGCCTGGCGCCTGTGCCTGCTGGTCCGCCGGCTGCTGCGGCGGTGCCGGTGGTTCGGCGGGCGGCGCCGGCGGCACTTGCGTCGGCGCGGCGGTCGGAGGCTGAACGGCCTCGGGCGGCTGTCCCGGATCCCCGCCGGGGGAGTCCGGCGCGGCCTCGGCCTGAGCGAGGCTGGTGCGAGCAAGCGAAAGACAGAAAAGGGTGAGCAGAATCGTTTTCATTGGTCACCTTGGACTTTCAGCCCTTGGACGATCAATATCCATGCCTAATTCTACGGCGCCCATATCCAAAGGCTACAAAGACGGTCGGGCCCAGAAAGCCGTGCAATTGTTGCAGGCTGGGCCTGCAGCGTCCGCATGCATGCGCGCCGTCACGTGATTGTGCCGTGCGTACGTCACGCTATAAATACGCTTCATGGAGCCCGTAGCACCGTCCAAGGCGCACCTCGGCCGCAACGTTCGGCTGTTATTTGCGACGCGGATCATTCGCCTCTTCGCCTATGGCTTGATGTCTGTGATCCTTGTCCTGCACCTCGCAGCCTCCGGCCTCACGGAGAGTCAAGTCGGGCTTCTTCTGACACTGACGCTTCTCGGCGACGCAGCCATTTCGCTCTTCATCACAACCAGGGCCGACAGGATGGGCCGGAGGCGAATGTTGCTCGTGGGCGCGCTCCTGATGATTGCCGCTGGCGTGGTCTTCGCCAGCACCCAATCGTTCGCGCTTCTGCTTCTGGCGGCCACCGTCGGTGTCATCAGCCCCAGTGGAAACGAAGTCGGCCCCTTCCTGGCGGTCGAACAGGCGGCGCTGTCGCAGGCCATTCCGGCCCAGCGACGTACAGCCGTGTTCGCCTGGTACAACCTGGTCGGCTCGTTTGCCACCGCGCTCGGTAGCCTCTGTGGCGGAGCGCTGGCCGAGATTCTGCAACGGCGCGGGCAGGCGCCGATCAAGAGCTACCACACCGTCGCCATGGCCTATTCGCTCGTCGCGGTCGGCATGGTCGCCCTGTTCGCACAACTTGGTCGCGATGTCGAAGCGGATCACGGGCGGGTCACGGAATCCAAGCCGGCAGGCCTTTGGGGCATGAAGACCTCGCGCGACAAGGTCCTGGGGCTCGCCGGCCTCTTCTCCATCGACGCTTTCGCCGGCGGTTTCGTGGTGCAAGCGTTCGTCGCCTACTGGTTTCACCAGCGCTTCGGCGTTTCTCCCAGCGTGCTCGGCGAGATATTCTTTGCCGCCAACATGCTTGCCGGCATCTCGGCGCTCAGCGCCTCCCGTCTGGCAAAACGCATCGGCCTGCTTGAGACCATGGTCGCAACCCACCTACCCTCGAACCTGCTCCTGCTGCTGGTTCCGCTGATGCCAAACCTGGGGCTCGCCATCGTGGTTCTGCTGTTGCGTTTCAGCATCTCGCAGATGGACGTGCCGACTCGACAAGCCTACACCATGGCCCTGGTGCCACCGGCAGAGCGCTCGGCTGCCGCCGGGGTGACCGGCATCGCGCGCACCCTGGGCGCCGCCATCTCGCCCATTGCGGCCGGCCCGCTGTATGCGTCGGCCGGGCTCGCCAGCATTCCGTTCTTCATCGGTGGCGGCCTCAAGGTCGTCTACGACTTGCTCATCTGGCGATCCTTCAGGCGCGTCAAGATAGACACGGGGAAATAGTTGCCCGTCCGCGCACCCCATTTTCCCTTTGGTGCTCCCGCGAACCAGTCGAGCTGACGTCCTCGCTTGATCGCTTGACATGGAGAGCGCGGGCTGCCAGGACAAAGAGAAGAGAATCGGGCCGACGACCGAAGAACCTGCACGAGCAGGTCGTCGGACGCCTCGTCCACCGAAGGAGGAGCCACATGAAAGTCAGCGTTCTTTTGTCGGGCGCAGCAGCGCTTCTGGCCCTTGGGGGTTGCGGAAACAGCTCATCGGGCCAAGCACCGCAAACCGGAGGCGTCACGAGCAACGGCGGACAGACTCAATCGGGTGGCGACGAAGGTGGAGCAGGCGGCAGCGCGAGCAGCAGTGAAACCGGCAACTCAGGCGGCGCGACCATGGGTGGCAACACTTCCGTGGCTGGCGGCAACGCAGCCATGGGCGGCAACGCGCCCGCGGGCGGAGTGACCCCGACCGGCGGTAAGAGCGCGAACGGTGGCACCACCCTCGCAGGTGGCGCCGGCGGCGCAGGCGGCGCCGCAGTCACGGGCGGCGCACCCTCGATGGGAGGCAGGAGCGGGAGCGGAGGCACCAGCCTCACCGGGGGCTCCGTCAGCGCGGGAGGTCGGGTCGGAAGTGGGGGAGCTCCCGCCAGTGGCGGCGCTATGGCTTCCGGCGGCGCGACGGCCTCTGGCGGTGCAACCGGAAGTGGTGGCCAGTCTACCAGTAGTGCCTACCAAGGCCCTTGCGATGTGCTCGGCAGCGGGTGCGCGGAGGCGTACAGCGTGGCGAGGGCAATGACGGCGAGCTACACCGGGCCGCTGTTTCAGCTCGGAAAGGCCTCGGACGCGAAAGCGGCGACGCTCGATGTCGGCCAAACCAGCGACCACAAGGCGGACATGACGACCTGGAGCGCCTACTGCGGCGGATCCCAGTCGAGTTGCGTGGTTTCGAAGATATACGCCCAGATCCATAAAGGGAGCAACGATCTGCTACCGGGCGTGTGGAACACACCCTGGAAGCCGGACTGTAGTGCCGGCGGTTACACCTGCGCCGCGAAGTTCACTATCGAGTCAGCGACGGGCTTGCCGATCCTCACGACGGTTTCGCCGCAGGAATATGCGCTCTCAGGCGACAACTTTGCCACCGGTATCAACGGCGGATCGAAGGCCATGGGCATCATGTACAATGGAAAGCCGGTCACCAGTAACTATTGCTGCGGCGTCATCGGCCTTACCCACAAGTACAACGCGAGCGACACCACCGGGACCGATTTCATGCTCGCCCTGGCGTACGGGTGGAAAGATTCGGGCGGCTGCTGCATTGCCACCAACTGCGGCAAGAACAACACCTACTGCGTGGGCGCGGAGGAGGAGGAAAACAACGATATGTACGACTACGGTACGTCACCCGTCGACAATGCCATGGTGGTGACCCAGTACGACCCGACCGCGAACGCTGTGCTTGTTTACCTGAACGGCACCCTAGGGCTTACGAAATCGCCTCCCAAGGCGGGGAAGCTCAACGCGGGGACGGCCATCCACCTTGGCGGCGGGGGCGACCTGAGCCAGCCGGATCCGGTCCTCATGCGGGAAGCTCTCTTCACGAACAACGTCATGAGCTCGAGCGAAGTAACGGCGATGAAGGACAACATCGGAGCGTTCTTTTCGGCGCTGAAGTTCCCCTGAACCGCATTCACGACGTGAGCAGCCACCCGCGAATCAGGCGCGCCAATGCGGGAACAAACAACGGGTGGTAGGCGCGCAACGTGATGTCCTCGCGCCGAAACCATGTCCGTTGGCGGCGTGCATAGGCCGCGGTGGCGCTTTTGATCGCCGCCGCCGCCGCATGCAAGTCGACCTTGCCATCGAGGTGTTCCCCGAGCTGCTTGTATCCCAAAGCCTGCATGGATCGCGCGCCGGCGTGGCCGGCCTCGCGCAGAGTGCGGACCTCGCCCAAGAAATCCGATGCCATCATGCTGTCGACCCGAGCTGCGATGCGCGGCCTCAGCAGAGCTAGATCAAAATCCAGCACGATGGAGAACATGCGCAGGGCCGGCGGTGGAGGGGCCTTTCGGCGGCGCAGCTCGCTGATCGTCGTGCCGGTCTGTTCCCAGACTTCGAGGGCACGGCTGATGCGCACCAGATCCGCCGGCTTGATGCGGGCCGCAGCCTCGGGATCGATGCCCCGCAGGCGCTCGTGCAGAACCTCGGTGCCCACCGCCGCCGCTTCGGCTTGATGGCGCGCCCGGATCTCGGGATCGGGCCTCGGCGCATCGAACAGGCCCCGCACCAGAGCGCGAAAGTAAAGGCCAGTGCCACCGACGATGACGGGCAGCCGTTCGCGCCCGTTGGCGTCCACTATGATCTTGTAGGCCGACGTCGCCCATGCGGCGGCGTGGAACTGTTCGGACGGTGAGACCAGATCGAGCAGGTGGTGGGGAATCGCCACGCGTTCGTCGGGTGTCGCCTTGGCGGTGCCGATGTCCATCCCGCGATACACCTGCATCGAATCGCAGCACAGGATTTCGCCACCCAGCCGCTCGGCAAGCTCTAAACCGAGGGCGCTCTTCCCGGAGGCGGTGGGGCCGAGCACGGCCACCACGGCCGGCGGACGATGGCCGATTTGATCCGGGTCGGGCATCAGGTCCGCCCCAAGCGCTGTTCAATCTCGCCGATCGGCATACGCAGCAGCACCGGACGGCCGTGCGGGCAGTGGGAACGCAGATCCACTTCGTCGAGTTGGGACAGCAGCGCCACGGCCTGCTCGCTGCTCACGGGATCGCCGGCGCGCAAAGCCCCGTGGCAGGCCATGGTTGCGAACACATGGTCGAAGCGCACGCTGGCGATGTCGGCGCCGCTCGGCTGCCCGGCGGGCTGCTCTTCGACCACGAGCCCGGACAGCACGTCCACCAAGAGGGGCTTCGGGTCGACCTTCTTCAGCAGATCGGGAACCGCCCGCAGAAGCAGTGTCTTCGGTCCGAAGTCCTCAACCTCGAAGCCAAGACCGCCCAAGGCTTCCAAGGCCGAACCGGCACGAACCGCGGCGATGGTCGCGTCGTCGATTTCGATGGGTATGGGAAAGAGCAACCGCTGGCGCACGACCTGGCGCTGCCGATGGGACTGTCGCAGGCGCTCGAAAGTCACGCGTTCGTGGGCCGCGTGCTGGTCCACGATGACAAGCTCGTCCTTGCCCTCGCACACGAGGTACGTTCCGTGGAGCTGACCGATGTACTCAAGCCCGGCGAAGAAGCCGGATGACCGCACGACAGACAGCTTGGGCGTCACCGCGGGCGGGGACACTTGCTCGTGCGGAATGTCCAATCCCTCGACGGTGTGTGACAAGGCGCGCGACCTCGCCCGCTCTGCGGGGCGAAGCGTCTCCTGCTGCCAACTTCTCTCCCGCCCGCGCGGTGCCGGCGCCGGCGCCTCGGCCAAGCTGCTTTCAGGCAGCGCCTGCAGATTCTCGGGCGGCAAGGTGTAGGCGCGCAACGGCGAAGGCGGCAGCCACGGTGCGCGCGCCACTGCTGCGCCCACGACGTGGCGAACGGCGCCGTACACCTCCTGCGGGCGGGCAAACCGAACCTCCAGTTTTTGCGGATGGACGTTGACGTCCAGCTCGTCGCCGGGCACATCCACGAACAGCGCCGCCAGTGGATAGCGGCCCCTTTCCAAGAGCTCACCGTAGCCCATCCCGAGCGCGTGTAAGAGCGAGCGGTCGCGCACGAAGCGTTTGGCCACGAAGAGGAACGTCGACCGCGGCGTCGCCGAAGCCTCTTCGGGCGCGCCAAGAAATGCCCGCACCTCGACGCCAGCTTCCTCACCCCGTGCCTCGTGCAACACCGTAGCCCCTCGCCTTGCCAGTGCCGCGCGAACCCGCTCGCCCATGTCCCGATGGGGTGGAAGGTCCAAGGTAACGCGCCCGTTGGCACGCAGGCGGAGGTGAACCTCGGGATCCGCGAGCGCAAGCCGCAGCACCGCCTCGGCGATGTTGGCGGCCTCGGTCGCCTCGGACTTCATGAACTTGAGACGGGCCGGCGTGTTCCAGAACAGATCGCGCACCTCGATCTGGGTGCCGTTCGGCATGCCCACATCGCTGCTTGCGGTCTCGATACCCGCTTCGTGGCTGAGCGAGAATCCGGCGCTCATGCTCGGGCGCTTGCTTCGGATGGTCATCCGCGCCACGGCTGCGATGGACGGCAGCGCCTCGCCGCGGAAGCCGAAGGTGGAAAGCCCCCACAAATCCTCGTGCGCATTGATCTTCGAAGTCGCGTGGCGAAGCAGCGCCAGGCGGGTTTCCTCGGCGGTCATGCCGCCGCCGTCGTCCACCACCCGAATCAGACGCCGACCGCCTGCCTCGATCTCAATCTCCACATGGCGGGCGCCGGCATCGATGGAATTCTCAACCAGCTCCTTGACCACCGAGGCCGGGCGCTCGACCACCTCGCCGGCGGCAATCTGATCCGCCAGCGTAGGCGGCAGAACCCGGATGCGCGGCGCTTCTTCGGAGGAGACTGTGGCCATCACCCGATAGGATATGACAAGAAGGCCTCGCAGTGGATGGTGAAGCGACTAGGTGAATCCCTTGCCGACCAGGTAGAGCTCGGTGCTCTGCTGGCGCGATGCCTCGGGCTTGAGCAAGCGCACGTCGGCAAAACGCTGGCCCATTCGCTTGCGCAGCTTCTCGACGTCAGGGCTTTGAAAGATCTTCGCGACGAACGCACCCAGCGGAGCCAACAGGCGCTCGGCGCGGGCCAGCGCCGCCTCGACCAGCGCCGCCGAACGCGCCTGATCGGTGGCGCGAATGCCGGTCGTGTCGGGTGCCATGTCCGACAACACCACGTCGTAGGCCGCCAATCCGCACAGCAGCTCTTCGTCGGAAAGCGTGTAGATGTCGGCCACGATGACGTGCGCCCCGGCTACCGGCGCGGGCAATGGCATGCGGTCGACCCCCACCACCTTGCCATGGGGACCGACCATCCTGACCGCGTACTGCATCCACGATCCCGGCCGACACCCCAGATCGAGAACGCGCGCCCCCGCGTGAAACAGGCGAGCGCGTTTGTCGAGATCCTCTAGCTTGTAGACCGCGCGGGCCGCGAAGCCCTCGTTCCGCGCCTTGCGGAAAAAGGCGTCGTGGCGCTGCCGCCTGTCGCCGAGCCGCCCCAACCGAAGGTGCTACTTCTTCTGGGCCTGGGTTTGGCCCTTCTTGGAGGCCTTCATCGGGTTCTTGGACTCGACCTCTTTCTGGATAACCGGCACGATGTACTTCTTCACGTTCTTCGTGCTGCCCTTGAGGACCACGAGTCCGTTCACCGGTCCGGGAACCGAGCCCTTGACCAGAACCACGTTCTTGTCTTCCAGAATCTTCACCACGACCAAGTCGGACGAGGTGTAGTTCTTCATGCCCATGTGCGCCGACATGCGCTTGCCCTTGTGCACGCGGCCCGGGGTCAAGCGGCAGCCGATGGAGCCACCGTGACGGAAGAACTCGTGCGTACCGTGGGTCATAGTATCGCCGGCCATCTTGTGCAGCTTCATCACGCCCTGGTAGCCCTTGCCCTTGGTCACCCCGACCACATCGACCACGTCGCCGGCCTTGAAAACCTGGCCAGCGGTGAGGACCTTGCCCACCTCGTGCGCGGCCACGTCCTTGGCCTCGTCCAGGCGAATCTCGCGCACCACCGCCGGCGTCTTCTCGATGCCGGCCTTCTTGAAGTATCCGGTCTGCGGCCGGCTAATCTTGCGCGGCGACCGATCTTCGAAGCCGAGCTGCAGGGCCGAATAGCCGTGCTTTTCGGGCGTACGCTGCGCGGTCACGACGCACGGCCCGACCGAAAGTACGGTACAGCCGAGCGACGATCCGTCGTCATGGAAGTAACGGGTCATCCCCAACTTGCGGCCGATCAGGCCCATCTTCATCGACATGGTGTGCGAACCTCTTGAAAGACGTGGGTTTATAGTCGGATGGGCCGCCAAGGTCAAGTTGCAGTCGTCATGGCTTGGACGATTTGTCTGAAGGCG
This sequence comes from uncultured Myxococcales bacterium, assembly GCA_964491625.1. Taxonomy (GTDB): domain Bacteria; phylum Myxococcota_A; class Polyangia; order Fen-1088; family Fen-1088; genus Fen-1118. Next base: position 15,107 of record CAZBIU010000013.1, on the reverse strand, counting down.
TCTTGTCCAGCAAGTCCTGGAAGTCGGCGGTGACGGTCAGCGGGCCCAGGATCAGCTCGATCTCGCGGTCCAAAGGCGAAGCGTCAGGGGGCGCCTCTTCCGGGGTATGCGGCCGAAAAACCAAGCTCAAATTGGCAACCGTCGGCGCATCGCGATGTTCCGGTCTGGGATAGTCCACTTCCCAGGCCGCCTTGCGAAGGCAGGCCTCGATCTCGGGGTGGTTGAGCGTGGACTGGCGCACCACCGCGTCGACGAGCTCGCCGCGTTCGATGGTCAGCTCCAAACGAACCCGACCGCGCAAGAAGGCATCTCTCGCGGTGGCCACGCGCCTAGAGACGTAGCAGGCCCGGGCGCGCGGCATGAAGGCTAGCGAAAGCGCGTTGCGAAGCACGGTTTCGTCGAGGCGACCGTGCACGATGTCGTCGGTCGCCTTCTTCGGCGCTGGCATCGCCGGCAGCACCGCTACCGCAACAGCGCTGGTTGCCCCGGCCCAGGCGCGGTGCTTGGTCCCGGCCTCAGCCACCAGCGGCCCCAGCCAGTTGCCCGCCACCCGTGCCACGCGAAGGTCCAGGCGCCGATCAGTCATTTGATCGCGAATGTCCACCCCGCGCGCAGAGAAGCGGGCCCGAGCATGGCGCGCCAGAGAGCCGTCTTCGACGAAAGCTGCGCTGGCCCCCTGCCCCGCCGCCATCTCGCCCGAGACCTTGTTGTCGTCGAGATTCAGATTGAACCAGTCCCCTCCCTTGCCCATGGCCGATATCACCGCGCGCGCGTTGTCCGCAGCGCTGCCGGACGGAACCTCTCGGACCAACCCACCGAAGCTCGCAGCCAAGCGCGCGAATGTCGCCCGCGCAGACGAGCTGACGTCGTCGTCGCCGCGCTGGCGAACCAGCAGCACGGCAACTCTCATCCTAGCCAGGTCCCTTCCTGTAAGGGCTTCCTGCATCCGCTCGGCAGTCTGGCTGGGCGGCAAAGAGCCGTCGGTGACGAGCACTGTCCACTGCTTCTCGGTGGCTGCGGCGACGTCGCCTTGATTCGCCCCTCGAACCCGGGACAGGGCCGCTGACACGTCGGTCCCGCGCTCCAGTTGGTTCGGATCCGCAGCGTTGCTCAAGGCGTCCAGCGCCTCGCGCGTGGCCATTCGCGGGAACGGAAACAGCGTCGTGGCATGCTCGCCGAAGAGAATCGCGTTGAACTGCGTCGAGGGCGGCAGCGCCTCGATCAACGCCCGCGCGACCGATCGTTCTTCTGACAGCCCGCCTTGGCCAACGCTGCGCGAGCGGTCCACCAGCAGGACCACGCTGCTCGGCAAGTCCAGCTTCGCCTCCTTGCCGGCGGCCGCGGGCTCGACGCTTACTCTGCTCTGGCCGAGGCATACGCTCCCAACCATGGCGATTTGGCGCCGGCGCTTGGCCCGTTCCGGGTTGGCCAAAGCACTGGCCGCGACCAGCGCCTGGCCTGGAAAACCCGCCGGTGTCTTGAGGTACCGCCACGCGACCTCCCAACCGGCGCGCGCCGGCGACAATCCCCGCGTGACCAGCCGACGCGAATTGCGCCCGATGTCGACGGGCCTCCCGGCCAGGCTGGCCTCGGCCAGCGGAAATCCGTCAGGGTGCGGCTCGATGGTGACGGTGACGTCGGCGGGAATCGGGTTTTCTTCAAGGCTGTCGGGAATGCGCAGAACCTGCTTTCCCTCGCTGCAACCCACCGGCGCCGAGTAGCGATAGTGCAGCACTGGCTTCGATCCTTCCAGCAGCGGCGTGACGTGGATCCGGAAATCCGCTCCTTCGTCGACCGGCGCAGTCGACGGCAATAGCTGACGCAGCTTGAGCGCCGCGGCCAGACCCGCGCTGACCTGCCCCTCGGACTCGTCGGCAAGGCGCGCGCGTTCGCCGCGATCGGCGATTTCCCAGTCGACCAGCACGGCGCCGGCCGGGAGGCTGAGATCGACCGTGCTTTCCGCCTGGCGATTTCCGACCGAACGGGGTGTCGGGTCGACCGCGCGCCAGACCTCGACCGTCGCCACCGCGCCCAAGATGTGGATGTCAACCTTGTGCACGGGCGCCGCAGAGGCTTGCTGCGATGCCAGGAACAGGAGAAGGTGCAACCAGGCAACCATCAGGATTGCGGGAAGTGTAGATCAGAATCGAAGCATTCCATGCGAAACAGAGCTCGCGGGAAAGACGTGGATCCCCTGCGCTGCCGTCGCTGCCGGCTGCACACGGATCTGTGCGCGTGCAACCTGCTGACGCCGATTCCAGTGGCCACCAAGGTGCTGGTGGTCGCCCATTGGGCCGAGGTGCGCAAACCGACCAATACGGGCGGGCTTGCGACGCTTTGCTTGCAAGACGCCGAGCTGTGTCTGCGCGGGCGCGAAGGACTGCCCAACGATCCCGTGATCTGGGATCCCGCAAGCATGCCCTTGTTTCTGTTTCCCGACCCAGGCGCGATTGCGATCGAGGGCTGGCGGGCAGCGAACCCCGATGCCCGGAAGGTCACGCTGATCGTTCCCGACGGCACCTGGCGACAAGCAAAGCGCGTGAGGCGGCGGGTTCCGGGTCTGCCCGACATCCAAGAGGTCAAGCTGACCGCCAAGTCCGGCTCGGGCTACCGGCTGCGGCACGCGCATCTCGAGCATCGGCTGGCCACCATGGAAGCCATTGCCCAGGCGCTGGGTGTGCTTGAAGGCCCCGCGGTCGAGCAGCACCTGATGCACGCGTTTCACGCCGTGGTGGACCGAACCCTGTGGAGCAACGGTCGAGTTCGGACCCGCGATGTCACCGGGGGCATTCCCGACGGCGCGAGGCAAGATGGCCCCGCCAGCCGATAAAAAGATATCCTTGCCCGCGGTGCCCAGCCGATCTCCAATGCATACTGAGCCCTTCGGGCGAGGACTTGCTTCTCGCGCAATCCCGCGCTACCCGTATAGAGCGTAAACAAACTATGCCTGCCAAGATTGCTCCCGTCGTATCCGTCTCACCGTCCCAACCGGAAGATCCGGTCCTCCAGCGGACCCTCGAGGTCCTGCGCGGTGGAGGCGTGGTCGCGTTTCCCACTGACACCCTATACGGGCTCGCTTGCGCGTTCGGAAACCAAGAGGGAATCCAGCGCATCCAGACCATGCGTAGCTTCGACGCCGCCGCGCGACCATTGACGTTCCTCCTGCCCGACCTGGGCGAGCTGCCTCACTACGCGAAGATCACGGACGCTGCCTTCAGCATACTCCGCAAGATCTTTCCCGGCCCCTACTGTGCCGAGCTGAACGCGACGCCCATTGTTCCCAAGCCCTTCCTGCACGAGGAGCGAAAGACCATTGGGGTTCGGATCCCGGGCACCGCGCTATGCGAGAAGGTGATCTGGGCGCTCGGTAAGCCGCTGCTTTCCGCGACCGCAAAATCCGCCTCCGGCGACGTGCTGACCACCGCGGCGGAAATCAAGCGGGAGTACGGAAAGAGTCTCGACTTGATTCTCGATGCCGGCACGCTGTCGGGACCGCCGTGCACGATCGTCAGCCTTGCCAACGACTGGATCACGGTCTTGCGCGAGGGCCGCGGCCCGTCGAACAAGGTCATCGGGTAGCGCCGGCTCAGTTTGGCCTGGCCGCGACCGTTCTAGCACCGCCATGCGCCGAGCCCGCGCGGCGGCGCGGGCAACTTTGCCCGGAAGAATCTTGTCTGGCATACCTGCAATCTGTCTGGTATACAAGAATCCGGTCGAAATAGTAGACATTGGGAAAGGAACCCGATCATGGCGACGTTCAAAGACAATTCACTCTCCATCGGAAAGACCCCGCTCATTCAGCTTGCGCGCGTGGTGCCGGCTGGAAGCAAGGTGTTCGCGAAGATCGAAGGACGCAACCCCGCCTACTCGGTCAAGTGCCGTCTTGGCGCGGCGCTGATCTGGGATGCCGAGAAGAAGGGGCTGCTTGGGCCCGGCATCGAGATCGTGGAACCGACCTCCGGCAATACGGGCATCGCACTCGCCTTCGTGGCTGCGGCCCGTGGCTACAAGCTGACCTTGGTCATGCCTGAGACCATGAGCATAGAGCGCCGCAAGGTGCTCAAGGCATTCGGCGCACGCATCGTCCTCACCGAAGGCGCCAAGGGGATGAATGGCGCGATCAAGAAAGCCACCGAGATCCGCGATTCAGATCCGAAACGCTATTACATTCCCCAGCAGTTTGAAAATCCGGCCAACCCCGCGATTCACGAGGCCACCACCGGCCCTGAGATTTGGGATGACACTGACGGAAAGATCGACGTGCTGGTCTCGGGCGTGGGCACCGGCGGAACCATCACTGGCGTTTCTCGCTATATCAAGAAGCAGAAGGGCAAGGCCATCATCAGCGTCGCGGTCGAGCCGGTCGAAAGCCCGGTGATTTCGCAATTGCTAGCCAAGCAGGAAATCAAACCCGGGCCGCACAAGATCCAAGGCCTCGGGGCCGGCTTCATCCCCAAGACCCTCGACGTTTCGCTGGTCGACCGGGTCGAGCTGGTGAATTCGGCCGACTCGATGGACTTCGCGCGCCGCTTGGCCGCCGAAGAAGGCATTCTGTCGGGCATCAGCAGCGGTGCCGCCGCCTTGGCCGCTGCACGCCTGGCCGCCCTGCCCGAATTCGCGGGCAAGACCTTCGTGGTCGTGCTGCCCGACTCCGGCGAGCGCTACCTCAGCGGACCTCTCTTCGAGGCCGACATGGCGGGCGTGGCGGAAGCCAAGGCTGGCGACACGATCTAGGGCCAGAGTATCGTCGCACAGGCGTCGCTGCCCGGCTTCTGCCTCTGCAGCGACGCCTATCCGGCCGCGCCGCTATTGCGGCCAGTATTCGTCCGCGCCGCAGTCGACGTAGGTGTTGTACGGTCGCGTTTGCCCGTCGACGTCGTCGGGTGGGAACGGAATTGTAGGATCGCTGATGCGGTCCTTGCACGGTGACGACGTGGACCTGGATGCGGTCGCCGTCAAGTGATACGGGCTGGTCGTGCTGAATAGCGGCGTATTGGCGTCGTTGCTGGGCGAGAAGCCGGTACCGGCATGCCCCGTGGGCGAGAGTGTTGAGGACAGCGTCGTTGCGGCCAGCGTGCAGTTGGCGACTTCGCCGCCGATATCGTTCGACAGCAGCGAGCCGTCGATGATCTGTTGCCTGCTGGAGCAGGCGATGCCGATTTGGTTATTGGCCGCGATGGTATTGAACCAGAACCGGTGCGGCAACGTCGCGTCGGTGCTGGTGCCCAAGAACGCTCCACCAAAGACCGCTGCCCCCGCGCTCCCGGTTTGGTTTTGCGCAAACACGTTGTTGCCGATGTCAAACCCAGAGCCGTCGTTAGCGAGCAGACCGCCAGCATTGTTCATCACGTAGCAGCGGTTAAGCCCCAGGATCGCGCCGGACTCGACCACGACGCCAGGGTTTAGCGCCGTCGCACCGCTGCCCTGGACAGTGACGCCACGGAGGTAAACGCTGCCACTCACGATATGGACACCCATATCGGCGGCGCCAACGGCGACGATAGGATTCCCTTTGCCGAACGCGTAGACCGGCTGTGAGCCTGACCCCAACGTTGCGCTCCAAACCGCAAGCGGCGCGGTACCCGACATCACGACCACGCGCTTCGAGGTCGTTACCGCGCTGAGCGCCGATTGAGGCTGGCAGAAGGGGGATCCGAAGGTGCCTGAGCCTCCCGAGCAGCCGGCCGAGTTCTGTACGTAGAGGGTTTCCGCATCGGTGGCGCAGCGACCCTCGTGTTGGAAGATACCGTCCTTTACGTACATGCAGATGCCCGGTCCTGAGGTGCATTGGCTGTCGCTCGTGCACGGACCGCAGGTGAAGGTCTTGGCTGTGTCACAGACCGGCGCATTCGGACTGGTGCAATCGGCATCGGCCCGGCACCCGACGCACTGACCCGCTTTGGCATTGCCGGAGGTGCTGAGCATGCACAGCGAGGTACTGCCGACACATGCGGTCGTGGCCAGGGTCGTGCCGCCATCGCCGCTTCCGCCGTCCGCACCGCCACTGCTCGCGAGGGCGCCGGGGTCGTCGCAGCCGACGCACGTGTACTTGTTCTGCCCGCTCTGGGCGCAGAAGCCCTTGCTTGCATCCTTCGTGCACTGGCTGTTCGCGAGGCATTCGACACACGCGCCGGTATCGGCGTTGCACGCTGGCGTCTTGCCCGAGCAAACACCGCCGCCGTCAGCCACGGCGGCCGCGCACGACACGCATCGGTAGCCTACGCAGTAGGGGCTCTTCGCGACACTCACGCAGTCGTTGTCGGTGGAACACGTGCCGCCCGCGTCGGGAATGCGGGTATCCGGAACAGCCGAGTCGACGGGCTTGGGAGCGTCCGCAGGCGAGCCATCGATGGCGAGGGTTACGTCGACCGCGGCTTGATCCACCTGATCGATGCTGATGGCCGTGTCTTCGATCTGGGGAAGGTCCTTGGCTCCGTCGATGGGAGTGGCTTCGACGGACAGGTCGGCCGGAGAATCGATCGCCAAGTCGGCCGCCGAGTCGATCGGACTGCTGTCTGCCACGACTTGGGCGTCGACGGCGGGAGCGGCAACATCGGTGCCCGCGTCTCCCAGGACGCAAAGCCCAGCCTGACAGCTATAACCCCACTTGCAGCTGTAGGTGTCGTCGCAATAGGTGAAGTCGCGCCGTTTGGAATCGCAGCTTGCGGCGGCCAGCACAAGAAGGCCGAGGACGAGTTTGCGCATGGATTTCATCTCCTAGAACTTTCCTTGCAACCCGAGCGATCCGGGGCCGACCAGAGCTTGAACGTTGCTGCGATTGCTGTCGGCCGCGCCTCCGTCGTCGCCACCCCAGATCATCATGGCCACGCCCGCGGCAACCGAAGCCAGACCTACGCCAAGGAAGGTCCAGCCCCATTTCCCGGTATCGCGAACGATGATGGGATGGCTCTCGGCCCCGGCCAGATGGCTCGTCTCCACGGTCTTTCCGTCTTGTGCGATGTAGTACGCGCCGAAACCAATTCCGACTAGTCCCACCGCACCTAAAGCCATGCCGAAAATCGGCGTGCGCTGGGTCCACCACGGCGGCACCGTGCGCGCTGGGCGCTGGGTCTCTGGCTCGGCCACCACCGGCTGAAGCCGATGCCCGCCACCCGCCGACTCCGCGCGCGCCTCTTCGCGCATAACCCGCTTCCAGAGCTTGGTCACCCGTTCCTGCAGGGTGGTCGCGAATTGTTCCTCCGCGCACAGCTCGCAATCCTTGCCGTCGGTGCCGAGCGAACGCCCGGTCTCGCCATCGCGCACGTCGAGAGTCAAGCGATACCCGGCGGGATTGGCGACGCCTCCGATCAGCAGAAGGTGTGTGGCCCCCACCCGCTTGGCGATGGTGATGAAGCAGTCGGACTCGGTGCAATTCGCATCGTCGCTGGTCATGTCCTCCAGCGGCACCATGCCGGCGCCAAGGTCGTCCAACGCGCCTGCCACGGCCTGGTGCGCGCTCAGCTTCAGCGCTAACGAGGCCTGTATCGTGTCGATTACGCCGACTTTCGTCGCCTGCGCCGACGCTGAAGCGGGCGACAGCAGCACGACCATCCCGATCAGGACCAACGGCCCGAGCAAGTTCTTGCGAGTATGCATCATGGGGGCCAACGATTGGGGATCATGGCCCCGTAGTCAAGTGCCTGATGCGCCCGCGGCTGGCGCGCCTTCGAACGGTGCGCGAATCGTCGGTGCAAGCCTACCTCTTGGCCCGAAAAGCGCCGGCGACGCCCACCAGGACCAGCGCGGCGCCCGCCAAGCTTTCACCTGAAATCTTTTCGCCCAGGATGCTCCAACCGAGAAAGGTCGCGAAGACCGGGTTCACGTAGCCGTAGGTGAACACGAGCCGCGTGGGTAGCAAGTGTAGCGCCTTCAGGAAGGACGTGAACGCGATGATCGACCCGAAGACCAGCAAGAAGGCGAAGCCGAGCCATGCGGAAAGGTTAGGCTGGGGCAACGGCTCGGAAACGCCCACCGAGATTGCAAGCACGCCGAGGCCACCGAAGAGCATCTGGTAGGCGGCGCTAACCATGGAATCAAGCCCGACGGGCCGCCGATGCTGCAGCAGCGAACCTGCCCCCCAGCTGAGAGAGGCGACCAGAAGCAGCACGACGGCCAGCGCGTCCGCGCGCACGCCCCCTCGCAAGGCCGGATAGCCGACCATGGCCGTGCCGGCAAAGCCCAAGAAAAGCGCCGCCAGCACAAACAGCGAGGGAGCGCGCCGATCGAAGATGCTTTCAAGCACGGCAACCCAGATGGGCGTCGACGCGATCAGGATCGCCGCCAGTGCGCTATCGACCCGCTGCTCTGCCACCGCCACGAAGGCATTGCCGAAGGTCCACAGCAAAATCCCCGAGGCAGCCAGGAGGCGGAGCTCGGAACAGGTCGGCCGAATGCGAAATCCGCGCAGCCGCGCCCACACCAACAGAACCGGGGCGCCAAGCAAACAGCGCAGGGCCGCCAGCGCAAAAGGCGGGAAGCCCGCACCCGGTCGCACCGCCACACGAATCGCTAGATAAGTGCTGCTCCAAACCAAATACACGACCCACAGGTGGCCGATCCCCCGCCACGAGATGGTCGATTTGGTGGTCTCCGCGCTGCTCACAAGGCGCGCGAGGTTAGCAGAACCGGCGCCACGGGCGACGGGATTCGTTTCCTCTACTTGTACCCCTCGGCCTGCAAGGCGAAAAGCCGCGCGTATCGGGCGCCGTTGGCAAGCAGCTCGGCATGGGTTCCCTCCTCGGTGATTCGCCCGTCTTCGAGCACCACGATTCGGTCCGCCATGCGAACCGTCGGGAATCGATGCGAAATCAGAATCGTGGTTCGCCCCTCGGCCAGGCTTCGGAACCGCTGGAACACATTGTGCTCTGCCTCCACGTCCAGCGAGGCGGTCGGCTCGTCGAGAATCAGGATGTCCGCCTGCTCGCGCATGAAGGCGCGCGAGAGAGCCACCTTCTGCCATTGCCCGCCCGACAGATCCACGCCCTCCTTGAACCAACGGCCAAGCTGGGTCTGCAAGCCGTTCGAGAACCCCGCCACCAGCTCACGCGCCCCACCCTGCTCGGTGGCACGGGCCAACCGGAGCTCGTCCTGCAAGTGCTCGACGCTGCCGAAGGCGACGTTTTCCCGCAGGGTGAGCTGATACTGGTTGAAGTCCTGAAAGATGACGCCGATCCGGGCAAGCAGGGCCGCTGGATCCCAGTCGGCGAGGTCACGCCCGTCGAGACGAATGCGACCCTCGGTCGGCCGATAAAGACCCGCGAGCAACTTGATGAACGTGGTCTTGCCCGCGCCATTCTGGCCGACCAGGGCCAGGCTTTGTCCCTTGGGAATGAACAGGTCCACGTTGCGCAAGGCCCAGCCGGGAGCGCCCGGGTAGCGGAAGCCCACGTCCTCGAAACGAATCCCTGCTTCGGCAACCATCGGCGCGGGCGCGCTGGCCTTCGCTCGCGCGGTCGGGATGGCGAAATACTCGAACAAGTTCGACATGTAGAGCGTGTCCTCGTACATGCTGCCCACGGCGCTGAGAATCGACTGGAAGCTTTGCTGCCCTTGCCGGAAGGCGACCAGGTAAAGGGTCATGTCGCCGAGGGAAAGCCGGCCGCGCACGGTAAGGGCGACGATGAAGGCATAGCAGCCGTAAAACACCGCGGTGCTAAGCAGAGAGAGCACGTAGCCCCAGGTCGAGCGACGGACCGCCAGCCGTCGATCCTCATCGTAGAATCGCTCGGCCAGGCTTCGGTAGCGGCCGAGCAAGGTCGGCCCCAGACCAAACAGCTTCACTTCTTTTGCGTGCTCGTCGTTGGCGAGCACGTATTCGAGGTAAAGCAACCGCCTGGTATCGGGCGACCGCCAATTGCGCAGGCGAAACGCCGCGCCCGAAAATCTGGCTTCTGCCAGAAACGCCGGCACCGTCGCCGCCAGCAGCCCCAACACCATGAAGCTCGAAAAGCGCACGAGCAGCGCGATATATCCCGCCAGGGTGAGGGCGTGCCGTAGGACCTGGAAATTGCTTTCGATCAGCGACAGGGGTCGCAAAGACGCCTCCCGCCGCGCGCGCGACAGCTTGTCGTAGAACTCGGAATCCTCGAAATGGCGCAGCTCGAGAGTCGCGGCCTTTTCCAAGATAGCCAGGTTCACGTCGATGCCGAGGCGCGCCCCGACGAGCTGGCGCACGAGGCCGAGGCATCGTTCGATGAGCGCCATGGTCGCGACCATCGCCAGCTCGACCAGAACGAATCGTATCGCCCCGGACGCATCGTGCGCGACCACCGCATCCACGATCAGCTTGCCGACGTAGGCTATCGCCGGTGGCAATGACGCCGACAACACCGTCAGCGTCGCCAGCCCGAGCGTCCCAATCGGGGACGAGCGCCAGACCAGCCCAAGCGTCTGCCGCGAACGCAAGACGCTCGCTCTCAGGCGGACCAAGAGTGGCGCCGGTGGCGGCGCTTGCGGCAGCGGCGAAGTCACCATCGAAGGCAGAATCTAGCGCAGAGAATGCCGCGCGCTCGGCCGAACCCGACCGGTCAGCGCCTACGCCGAAATGCGTTGGCTCTGAGACAGCCTGCTCGTCCGCGGAAGAGGCGGCGCCGCAGGGTTGCAGCTAGGCCGAAATCAGGCGCAACTGCCGTACCCTGGCCGGCGCAGGCAACGGGATTGGGTACTTGTTCGAGAAACATGCGTCGCACAGGCCGCGGTGCTCGTGGCTGGTTAGCACCTTGCCTACCGAGGCGTGCAAGCCCTCGATGGACAGGTACCCCAGGCTGTCGGCGCCCACGAAGCGGCGAACTTCGTCCACCGTGTGCGAGCTGGCGATGAGCTTGTTGCGGTCGGGGGTATCGATGCCGTAGTGGCACGGTCCGATGGTCGGCGGCGAGCTGATGCGCAGGTGGACTTCCTTGGCACCGGCGGAGCGAATCATGCCGATGATCTTGCCCGACGTCGTTCCGCGCACGATCGAGTCGTCGACCACGACCACGCGTTTGCCGGCTATTACGTCGCGCACCGGCGACAACTTCAGTTTGACGCCAAAGTGGCGGATGGATTCTGACGGCTCGATGAAAGTGCGGCCCACGTAGTGCGAACGAATCAAGCCCTGGTCGAAGGGAATACCGCTCTCGCGCGCGTAGCCGATGGCGGCGGCGGTACCGGAATCGGGCACGGCGATCACGATGTCGGCCGGCACGGGATGCTCGACCGCCAAACGACGGCCCATGCTCTCACGGGCGGAATGCACCGACTGTCCGGCGATGATGGAATCGGGCCGCGCAAAGTAGATCCACTCGAACACGCAACGCCGGGGTTCTTCACTCATGAACGGACGCAGGCTGCGCGACCCGTCGCGATCGATGACCAACATTTCGCCGGGCTCGATGTCGCGGATGTACTCGGCCTCGATCAGATCGAAGGCACAGGTTTCCGACGCGACCACCCAGCCGTTCTTCTTGTGGCGACCGAGCGACAGCGGACGGATGCCGAATGGGTCGCGCACGGCAATCAGGGACGATTCGGACAAGAACGCTATGGAATAGGCACCGTGAACCGCGCGCAAGGCATCGGCGATGCGCGTGGGCAGGTCGGGTTCGCGGGAACGCGCGAGCAAGTGCAAAATCAGCTCGGTATCGCTGGTGCCCTGGAAGATCGAGCCATCCGCCTCCAAGCGCAGCCGAATATCCCCGGCGTCGACGAGGTTCCCGTTGTGCGCCACCGCCACGGAGCCGAGGGCATAGTTCACGGCGACTGGCTGTGCGTTGCTGATGATCGAGTCGCCGGTGGTCGAATAGCGCACGTGCCCGATGGCGGAGGAGCCGGGCAGGTCACGCAGGCGGGGCTCGGTGAAGATCTCACCGACGTGACCCATTTCCCGCACCCAGTGCAGGTGCTGGCCGTCGCTGGAAACGATGCCCGCCGATTCCTGGCCACGGTGCTGCAGGGCATGCAGCCCTAGATAGGCGAGCTTTGACGCCTCTGGGTGACCGAAAATTCCGATTACACCGCACATGCGCGTGCGAACCGTATCACATCCGTTACGAGATGCACGCCGCGTCCGCTGCTAATATGGCGACTAGCGACGGCGGACCTTCTTCTTAGCACAGGCCGGCGCCGAACCCCCGACTACCCCCGCGACGCGGGGAAATGCGGGCGGTGACGCTATAGCGCCGGCCGGGCGTTCTGTCGGAGCCCTCGGCGCTGCGGGTATTGCCCTGGGCGCAATGACCCCGGTCTTCGGCGCAGGTGCCATGCGCGGCGGCGCAGAACGGTCCCTAGCCTCGGCGGACGTGGCCACGGGCTTGCCCACTGCGCGTGACGCTACCGCCGCGCGGGCGGCCTCCACGTCGCCCATGTCGACACGTCCGCGGTACGCAGCGCCCGACTCCAAGGCCACGCGAGGCGCGGCCAAATCGCCCACCACGCGCGCGCTGGGGAGAAGGCGTACGCTTTCCGACGCGACCACGTTGCCAACCAACGTGCCCGAAACGACCAGGGTGCGCACATCGACGTCGGCCTGGACGATGGCGCCCTTTTCCACGGTCAGCGCCTGCGACAGGTGAATCTTGCCGTCTACCCGCCCCTTGATGACCAGGTCCTCGTCGCCGCGAATCTCGCCCGAGATCCTGGTCTCGACGCCGATGATGGTTTCTTTGTCAGCCGCCATGGTGGAACCCTACGCGTCCATGTCGACGTTGCCCTTGAACGAAGCGCCATCGGCGACAACGATGCGCGGGGCCTTCGCGTTGCCGACCATCTTCGATTCGGGGCGCAGCTCGAGCTTTTCGCGCGCGTTCACGTTGCCGGTGAGGCGGCCACTCACGGTGACGGTCTGGCCTTCCACATCGGCCTCGACGGTGGCGCCCGATTCGATGACCACGTTCTGGGCCATCGCGACCTTGCCCTTGACCGTGCCAAGGATGGTGAGCGCCTCTTCGCCGCTGACCTCCCCGTCGATGACGATGCTGCTTCCAATGACCGTGTTCGCCATGGTTCTTGCTTCCTTTTCCTTTGCCATGATCAGTTTCCTGTTCGGCCTCGCCGCCGCCTACGGGTTGCCGGGCACGACGCCCGCCGGCAGCTCCACATCCATCTCGACTTCGCCCGAAAAACGCGCGCCGTCCTCGATCACGATCGACGGCGCCTTGATCTTGCCAGCCACTTTCGCCGTTGCTTCCAGCACGATAGAACGGGTCGCCGCGACCGGGCCGTGCACCTGGCCGCGCACGGTCGCCACGTCGGCTTCCACGTCGGCTTCCACGGTGGCCGATTCTTCCACGGTCAGGTGGCTTTCCAGGCTGACGTGGCCTTCGATACGGCCCTCCACCACCAAGTCTTGCTTGCCGGAGACATTACCCCGGACGGTGGTCTTGCTGCCGATGAAACAGGGATCTTCGCTCGCCATCAGGTCCTCCTCTGCACAGACGCTGGGCGCAAGTTAACGTTGGAGATCCCAGGTGTCAATCGGATGATCCGCTATCCCGAAAATCCCCGGAGATTCGTTACATCAGCCCCATCTTGCCCAGCATGGCCATGACCTGTTTGAGATCAGCCCACGCCTCACCCTTACGGCTTTCGTCGCGCAGCAGAAAGGCGGGATGGTAAGTCGGCATGACCGGAATCTCGTTGTAGGTGCGCAGATTCCCGCGTAAGCGAGTGATGGGAGTGTCTTCCCCGCACAGGAATTGCGCCGCGAACTTACCCAGCGCCACGATGATGCGTGGTTGCACGATGGCGATCTGCTTGCGCAGGAACTGCTCGCAAGCGGCGATCTCGTCGGGCTCGGGATTGCGATTGCTCGGCGGCCGGCACTTGATGATGTTGCAGATGTAAACCTCGGACCTATCGAAGCCCATGGCCTTGATCATCTTGGTCAGAAGCTGACCAGCCGCGCCTACGAAGGGCTCGCCCTGCTCGTCTTCGTCAGCGCCCGGTGCCTCGCCCACGAACATCAGATTGGCCTCGGGATTGCCGCTGCCGAGCACGATGTGTCGCCTGCCCCGGGCCAGCTTGCAGCGCTGGCAGTCGCCCATTTCGGCGCGCAAGGCATTGATGCCGACACCGCCGTGGAGGACCTGACCTTCGTCGTAGAGCACCGGCGGCGGGGTCGGGTACGGCGTCAGCGGCTCGTAGTCGGGCGGGGCCGCGACGGGCGACGGCACGCATGGATCGGCACCGCCGACAACCGGCGACGGGCGCATGGAGACCCCGACCAAGCCGGCTTGGCCGCGCACCTCAAGGTGCCTGCGAAAGGCAGCGGTGAGGTCACGCAGCTCATCGCGCGGGTCGGTCACTCCTAAATCGTCCCCAGAATCGAGGCGGTGGCCATCGCGTAGTAGAAGGTCGGCGCAGTCTCGGCCACGAACCCGGGCATCCGCCCCAGCGCGCCACGTTGGGCGCGATCGTCGAGCTCGTCCATCAGGACCTTGTACGAGTCGAAGAAGGTCACGTCAGTGGAAATGGAAAACGCGTAACCCAAGGTGGCCGCGGCGCACGAATTCCAGGTGTTTTCGTCCAGCGGCCGACGCACAAATGTCTGCGGCGCCGCGGGCGCGACCCGTTCGCGCAGCCAGGCGCCCACGAACGGAATCGGTCCTTCGGCACCGATGACGGCCATCACCCGGGTGGCGGTGGTACACGAGAAATCGAACAGTCCGTCGCGGGTCGTCAGCTCGGACGCGAAGGGCGGCGGGCTCTTCATGCCGAAGGCAGCGTCGACGAATCGGCGCGCTGTCGCGGAAAGACCCCGGTTGTTGGTCGCGCGGGCGTATTCACCCAGCGTCCAGGCGAGGAAGCCCGGATCCTTGAACTCGCGTCCGCTCAGGTTTTCAAGGTCGGTGATGTACGCGCCAAGCAGCCTGGCCGCGGTAGCCACGCGATCTAGACGCGCACTTTCGTCGTCGATGACCTTATGCCCCTCGCCTGCCAACCAGGCCCGCAGCACCATGGCGCAGTCGTAGGCCGCTTCGTCGCTGGCGTAGGCGCCAAGCGACCGCGGAATGTACTCGCTCCAGGTCGATTCGATGTAGTTCCACGCGGACGCGACGTTCAGCGAGAAGCGATCCTCGCCGCGAAGCTTCTCGGCAGTAGACCAAACCCATATCGCGGCCAGGGTGCCG
>CAZBIU010000012.1:0-39160 GCA_964491625.1 uncultured Myxococcales bacterium | reverse complement strand
CGCGCCCACGAAGAACCAGGATGTCTACGAAAAGCACGTGACGCTCGCCATCGCTAAGCGCGTGCAGAAACTGCTCGCGACGGATCGGAACCTTCGCGTCGTGCTTTGTCGAAGCACCGACAGTTTGCTGCCGATCCGATCCCGCGTGCGTTGTGCGAACCAGGCGGGTGCGCGTCTGTTCATCAGCTTGCATGCCAACGCCGCTGGGCCCATCGAGGCGCCGGGCAGCCAGGTCGGCTTCGAGCTGTTCGTGCTGCCGACCACCGAGGTAGACAAGGAAGTCACGCGCACGACCTTACTGGCGCCCGATGACAGCGAAGCCGCCTGGGCGGGCCACAGGGTACGCGAAACCGCAAAACAGAGCCTGGCCGCTGCCGTGCGCATCGAATGGCGGCTGGCGGACACGCTTGGCCGCGACCGCGACCGGGGGATCAAGCAGAAGGGCGCCACTCTCGATGTCTTGCAGGGCCTCGACATGCCGGCGGTGCTGGTAGAGGTCGGTTTTCTCGACCACGAAACCGAAGGGCCGTATCTGCTTTCCGAAGAGGGTCAGCGTGCGATCGCAGGCGCTTTGGCCGGGGCCATCACCGACTTGCGCGGACGCGAGCAGCGCGGCCTCCGGGAGCCGATGACCACGGCGCCCCGCCCAAGTCAGCCCTTATCTCAGCCGGAGGCGGGAGAAAAATGACTTGAGCAGCGCCGCGCTCTCCACCGCGAGCACGCCCGGCACCACCTCGACCCGATGGTTGAGGCGCTGGTCATCAAGTAGCTGGAACAAGGTCCGTACCGCGCCGGCCTTGGGATCGTCGCAGCCGTAGATGAGCCGGCGCACCCGCGCGTTGACGATGGCGCCCGCGCACATCGGACACGGCTCCATCGTGACGTACAGGTCGGCGTCGATAAGCCGCCAACTGTCGAGCGCCGCCGCCGCGGCGCGCATGGCGACGATCTCGGCGTGGGCGGTAGGATCGTTCTTGGTTTCGCGCTGGTTGTGCGCGACCGCGACCACCTCGCCACGGACCACCACCACGGCGCCCACCGGCACTTCGCCCATGCGCGCGGCCTCTTCGGCAGCCGCCAAGGCCGTGCGCATGTGTACCTCTTCGAGGACAACGGCTTCCGGGGTTGCCTCGAGCGTAAGTTCTGCGGTGCGGGTGAGGGGCATCGTCGGGCGCGCTATATTAGCTTACTCTCGGCCGACGCAAAGCAGTTGTGGGAAGATCCAGGCTTTGCTGAGCATCAAGCTGGCGCCAGGGCCAGCTCTTGCGGGCTTCCGGTGGCAAGTGCCCGTGACGACGGAAGAATTCGGCCACGAACTCGCAGGTCGGCGGGTTCACATAGCCGCCGCCGCGAAGCGGACCGAAGTCGCCTGCATACTGCGCAGCGATGGCGGCGAACAATCTGTCCCGCTCGGCCTTGGCGCAGATGCTGGCGGCGGCCACTGCGGTGTGGAGGGACTCGGCGCGATCGCAGGCTTCGAGGTGCGCGAATTCCGCCGCGAGCGGGGAGAACAGGGTACGTCCGTCGGCCACGATGCGGGTGCAGGCAGGCGCCTTTGTTATGAGATGGCGGGCGCGCTCGCGTTCGAGTTGGTTGAGCGCGCCTCGGGTCACATAGGCGTCGATCTCGTGAACCTCGCAGATCTCGACCGAGACCCAGATGGCACGCTTACGCACGACCGCGGCCAGTCGCTTGCGCGTGCGCTGTGCGGCGGCCGAGGCGCCGAATCGCTTGGAATCGCGCACGCCGGCCTGGGCCAGAAACTCGGCTGCCGCGCCGTCCAAGGCCACCGCCGCCAGCACCATCGGACCCAACCCGGGTCCGCGGCCCGCCTCGTCGATGCCTAGCACAAGCTCACGATTCGCGTGTGGAAGGACACTGCGTGTCACGGAATTCGACCTCGCAAAGCTCGTTCGATTGACGAGTTCATCTTAAGCTTCTCTCCTAACCCCAAAGTTTTGAAGTTCTCCCATAGCAGAGGGCATCGAAGGCAATCAAATGAATCGCACCACCAGCAGCGTATCCACCGAAGCTGACGTTCCGGGCTCAGGCGCAGAGGGAGCCAAACGTCATTTCGATACCTTCGAAACCCAGTTCTTCAAGCAGGGAGACGACAGCGAGATCGCGCAAGAAGCCGAGCGCTTCGAGGATCTCGACGATGGTGGCAGAAGCAGGCGGTTCGCGCTGTCTCGGCGATTCGTTCTGGGGGTTGCCGCGGGCAGCGTTTGCGTGGCGGTGATTGGCTGCGTGGCGCTCTGGCACGGAGGAAATCGCTCCGCACCGGCGAGCCTGGAATCCTCGACGACCGCAGCCGAGCCCGCGACGCCGGCTGTCCCGAATCCCGTCGTTGCGGCGCCGGCTGCCTCGACTCCGGCCCCGGCTTTGGTGGCGCAAGCGCCGCATGCCGGGTTGGCGCCGGCCGAACCAACACCCGCGCTGCCGCCGGCCCAGGCGATGGCGATACCCGCCCCAGCCGAAGCGCAAGCGCACCCTGTGGCGCCAGCGGTCGCCGTGGCCGATGACAAACCCGCACCTGCCGCTGCCGCGCCGACAGCCGCCACCGCGGAACCGCCCGCGGCTGCTCTACCAGCAGTTGGCGCCGCCGACCCGCCCGCCGCTCCGGCGCCTGCCGCCGCGACTACACCCGAAGCTGTGCCGGCACTCGCCGACGCAGCCTCCTTGCGGGCGAAGTGCAAGGCGGCCGTCGGTGGCCGGCGACCGAAGGATATCCTCTCCTCGTGTGAAGCAGCCTTTGCCGCCGACCCGAACGCCGCCGATATCGCAGTGATTCTCGCGAAGACCGAATTCGACAAAGGACGCACGGCCCAGGCCATGGTGTGGAGCAAGAAGGCCCTGGCCGTCGATCCGAACGCACCAAGCGCCGCGGATGCCTACGTCTTTCTCGGTGGGGCCGAGCAGAGTGCCGGGCACAACAAGGCGGCGAAAGAGGCTTATAAGCGCTACCTCCAACTCGCGCCGGGCGGCCGCTACGCAAGCGATTTGCGTGCCATCGTTGGATCGCTGTAGGGATCGCTAAAGGCCGAGGTAGCTCGCCAGGTAGAGCAGCCCCACCAGCGCCACCGCGATCACGATCGTGGCCGTCACGCCGGACACGAAGTAGGGGTACACCATCAGCACAACCCCGACTGCGAGGTGAGGCATACGCCGCTGCTTCTTGCCGTACATGAAGAAGCCGAACCCGACGGAGCCGATCACGAGCGAGGTGAGTAGCCAGCTTGGATTCACACCAGTACTGTAGTCCCCGGTTCGGCTTTTTCCAGCCGGTTCCGTCAGGCGCGGCTGGGATTCCTGTCGTGCTTGCGGCGAATGCGCTCGATCTCGATCTCGCTGAAGCGATACTTCGCCCCGCAGAAATTGCAGGTCACCTCGGCGTGGTTGTCCTCGAGGATCATGTCCTTCAGATCCTCCGGCCGCAGCATGCCCAGGGTCGACTCGGCCCGCTCGCGCGAGCAGGGACAGAAAAACTGCACCGTGCGCGAATCGAGGACTCGCATCCCATCCACGCAATCGCCGAGAGCTGCCCGGGTGATGAATTCCGGCTCGACCCGCCCCTCGGCGAGCGCGTTCGCGAGCACCTTGGTGAAGACGGAGCCGCGCAGGGTATCGCGCACCAGCTCGACCAGGGCAGCGCCGTGCGCCTGGGGCAGGGTCTGCACCAGCAAGCCGGCCGCGGCCGTGATCTGGCCTTCGTCGTCCACCAAGGCTTCGCAGCGAAGGACACTGTCGATCTGTTCGCTGGTGATGAGGTACTGCTCGACTTCGTGGTCGATTTCGCCACTCGATAGCGCGACTTGGCCGCTGTAGTTCTGCGCCATCCCCAGGTCGCGAACCACCCCGAGCACACCCTTCTTTCCGATGGCGTCGCCGATGGCGATGGGCGACGAGGCGGCAAGCGATCCGTCCCAGGTGACGGCGTACGGTCGCTTGACGAAGCCGCGCACGCGCCCCGACGAACGCGCATCCACCGTCACGCCCGAAAGTGGCCCGTCGCCCAAGACCTGCAGGGTAACTTGCTCCTCGTCCTTGGTCAGAGTTGCAAGCAGAAGCCCGGCCACCGCGCTGCGCCCCAGGGCGATGGCGGGGATACCGCGGATTTCGTGGCGTGCCGCCATCTGCTTGATGGCGGTGGTCGCCGTCGCGACCACCACGCGGGCCCGGCCGTCCTCGATGAGGGCACGCACAATCCGGTCGCCGGCAGGCGTCAGTTCTCCAGTCACCCCGTTTCTGTACCACAGGTACTGGTCTGAAACCCGATTCCAGTGCGATGGCCCGTGGCCAGAGCGAGGGCCACAAAGTCGATGAATCGCCAGAAAAATCGACAACCGACGAGGACGAGATCCGAAAAGTGGCGTATAATCGCGCCCTCCGCGTCATGCGCGGTTTCACAACTTCGCTCACTGGCTAGGTGAACATGACAAAACCACGAACGAAGCCACTGGCAGCACTGTGCGTATTTTCGATGGCCGTCGTTTTGGGCGCAGGGACCCTCGCCCAGGCCCAGACCTTCTCGATCGACCGATTCCAGCCCGCACCCGCGGGGGACAGATTCTTCGGCGTTCAGGGCGGCGATCCGGGCGGAGACCTCGCGCCTCGCCTGATGCTGCTTGGCGATTACGCCTACAAGCCCTTGGTGCTCTACAGTGACAGCGGCAACCAGGAACAGGGCGCCGTGGTTTCCAATCGAATGCTCCTGCATATCGGGGCAGGTCTTTCGCTTTGGAATCGCCTATGGGTATCGGCCAATATGCCGTTGGCGCTCGTCAGCAACGGCCATGACCAGACCGTCGCCGACGGCAGTACGTTCTCCGCTCCCAGCGGATTTGCCGCTGGCGATTTGCGGGTTGGCGCCCGCGTCCGCTTGGTGGGCGAGATCGACTCGCTGGCGAGCCTTTCGTTCGGGGCCTACGTGTTCGTGCCCACCGGCAACAAGGACAAGCTTGCGGGCGACGGCGATGTTCACGCTATGCCGGCCCTGATAATCTCCGGTGAAGACGATGCCTTTGCCTACGCGGTCAACGCCGGCGTGGATATCCGCAAGAAGAAGGACCTGCCGAACGTCAACGGCGATCCAACCAACCCCAGCGCCGGCTCGACGTTTACCTTCGGCGCTGCCTTCGCATTTTTACTGGCTGACAAGACGTTGCAACTGGGACCCGAAATCTACGGCGACACGGCGATGGCGGGAACCGACAGCTTCTCCCGCGCTACCACCAATGTCGAGGCGGTGCTTGGGCTCCGCGCGCGGCTGGGGTCGATTGTGCTCGGGCTCGCTGGCGGCCCTGGTATTTCGCGCGGCATCGGCACGCCAGCCTTCCGCGGCCTGGCCAGCGTGGCCTTCGTTCCCTTGCCCGAGAAGCCGTTGCCGCCGCCACCACCGCCGCCGCCGCCCAAACCGCAGCCGCCGCGTGATCGAGACAAGGATGGCATACCTGATCGCAGCGACGCGTGTCCGGACGAGCCGGGCGTGAGGACCGACGATCCCACCACCAACGGCTGTCCGCCGCCGCCACCCGACCGCGACGGCGACGGCATCCTAGACAAGGACGACGCGTGTCCCGACCTGAAGGGCGTCAAGAGCGACGATCCGACACAGAATGGCTGTCCTCCCGACAGCGACGGTGACGGTATCCGCGACGACGTCGATGCCTGCCCGCACGAGAAGGGCAAGCCGAACGAGGATCCGCAGAAGAACGGATGCCCGACCGCGGTCCGCGTGACCGACCAGGAGATCATCATCCTCGAACAGGTGCAGTTCAAGACCGGCAGCGCCGTGATCAAGAAGGCCAGCGACGATCTGCTGACCCAGGTCGCGATGGTCCTCGCCGAGCACCCGGAGATCGTGAAGCTCGAAGTGCAGGGTCACACCGACAATCGGGGTGGCAAGAAGTACAACAAGAGGCTTAGCGAGAAACGCGCGGCCGCGGTCAAGAAGTGGCTCGTCACGCGCGGCAGTGTCGACCCCGGCCGACTGACGTCGCATGGCTACGGCATGGAGGAGCCCATCGCCGACAACGGCACGGCCGACGGTCGACAGCAGAACCGCCGCGTGCAGTTCAAGATCATGGAAAAAGCGCCCAGCGCGGGAAGGAGTGAGTAGCAATCATGAAACGCAGCAATCGCGGAAGGCAGACTTTGGGGCGCTATTTCTCGCAATCCCTGGTGCTCGGGCCGTTGGTGTTCGTGCTGGTGGCGGGCGCGGGCTGTCCGTCGCTGTTCGAAAGCAAGGATCAGCGCGCGACCCGCATGCGCGAGGCAAACCTCGGCAGCGACGGCGACCATTCCGTGGCCAGCCTGGGTGAGGTCGTCAACGACTACAGTGCGGTCGTCGCCGACGTCACCCACGGCACCAGCACCATCGCGGTGAACGGGATTGCCGATCTGACCGCCCACAACACGAGACCCTTCGCCAAGGGCGATCTCATTCTCATCATCCAGATGGCGGGTGCGACCATCGACACCACCGAGACCGTCGCTGCCAGCGGCATCCCGGCGTACGGCACCGTCACCGCTCTCGGCAACGCCGGAAACTACGAGCTCGCCAGCGTCGATTCGGTGAACACGACCACCAACCTGATCACGGTGGCCTGCCCGCTCACGAACGACTACAACGTGGACGGGAAGACCCAGGTGGTCCGGGTTCCGCAGTACAGAACCCTGACCATCCCTGCGGGAACCTCCATCATCGCGAAGGCCTGGAGCAGAGCCGATGGAACCGGTGGCGTGGTCGCTGTCCACGCCGACCGGACGATTAATCTGAGTGGGCTCATCGACGTAACGGGCCAGGGCTTCACCGGTGGGCCGACCGAGCTCAACGACACGACGTCGACGGCGGCAAACCAAAACATCGAGATCTTTGCTTCAATGAACGAACCCGACGGCGGCGAGAAGGGCGAGAGCATCGCCGGCGACGGAGCCGTCTATCAGACCCTTACCGGCAAATTCGGCCGCGGCGCACCGGCCAACGGCGGCGGCGGCGGTAATTCGCACAACGCCGGTGGCGGTGGCGGAGCCAACGCCAGCCACGGCAACGCGTGGACCGGGCAAGGCGTGATGTCGTCTGATGCGGCGGGCGTGCTTGGTGGCACGCTGGCATGGCCGCTCGACCCCGGCTACAACATCCCTGCCGGGGCCAATGCCATGTCCAACTCCGAGGGCGGCGGTCGCGGCGGCTATTCCTATTCGACCGCGAGCCTTGATCCGACCACGAACGCTGGCCGTCCTGACAATGCAAACTGGGGCGGCAATTCCCGTCGTACCCACGGCGGTCTCGGCGGACACCCGCTTGCCAGCAGTCCCGTCGGGCGTCTTTTCATGGGCGGAGGCGGTGGGGCTGGCGATGGAAATGACAACGTCGCGGGCAAGGGCGGCAATGGCGGCGGTTTGGTCTTCATCATCGCCGGTACCATCTCCGGCAACGGCAGCATCCTTGCGAACGGCGCCATAGGTGGAAACTCTGTGGACACCGGCGCTAACGGTGGCGGTGATGCCGCAGGCGGCGGTGGTGGTGGCGGCACCGTGGTGGTGCACGCGGTTTCGCTGTCCGGCATCTCCGTCTCTGCCAACGGCGGCTTGGGCGGATCCCAGAGCGGCACTCACGCCGATACCGAGGGTCCAGGTGGCGGCGGTGGTGGTGGCTACATCGCGCTGGCGGGCGGAACCATTTCGGCGTCGGCCAACGGCGCGCTCGGCGGAACCACCAACCGAGCATCGGTGGTGAAGTTCCCGTCGAACGGAGCCACCGCCGGTAACCTCGGCGTGAGCAACGGCGACGCTACCAGCTTCTTCTACTGCGCTCTGCAATCCGGGCCGCGCACCACCATCGACAGCGGCCCGACCCAGCCGTCGTCGGTTGATCCGGTCGGAACGTTCACGTTCAGCAGCAATCCTGCCGGTGCCAACTTCAAATGCAGCCTCGACAACGGCGCGTGGGGTGATTGTACCGCAACCTGGAGCACCGGAATCCTATCCGACGGTCACCACACCCTGACCGTCTACGCTATCGACCCGGTGAGCGGAAACCAGGACCTGACGCCTCCCACCTACCAATGGGACATTGTGGCGGGCGCCATGGATGCTGGTGTTCTCGACAGCGGTGCTCTCGACAGCGAAGAGGACACGACGGTGGTTGGCCTCGACGCGACGCCGGCGTTCGACGCCGGGATCGATTCCGTCGGCAGCGAGGACGCTGAAGGGGAAGAAGTGGGCGCGCCGCTGCTTGACGCCGAAGGCGCCGTCGACGTGGCCGCAAAGGCCGACGTGGGCATAGTGGCGGACGCGGTCGCTGGCGGACCGGATCTGGTCCGCGACGTCCCGGGCACGGGCACCCAGGACACCCGTCCGGTTCAGGGGCTGGACGCTTCTTTGGACCAAGAAAGTGATGCGATCGCGGTCGTCGATTCGAGCGCCATCGACAGCGGCCTCGTGGAAATCGACGGTGGGGCGTCGCGTGCAGATGCCGACACCGGCTCGCCGAGCGATGCTGCGACCAATAATGACGTCGCCGTCGCGCCAACTGCCGACGCCGCCGTGGTCAACGACGACGCCGCAACCAAGGACGACGCTGCCGGCTCGGCGACCAACAAGGACGCGGCTCCCAACCCGACCAACCAGAAGCTCGTCGTCCTGGGCGGCGGCTTCTGCGCGATTGCGCCCGCCGGGGCCACTTCGCCGGCTGCCTTCGTCCTGCTGGCGCTTGCTGGCCTGGCCCTGCTCCGCCGCCGTCGATCGCGGTAGAGAGCCCGCTCCGAAGCCGTGGCCGGAACCGCCCGTCGGTTTCGGCCACCGCCTCGGGTTCTACGGTCCGTCGTGTCGCTCCAGCAGCATTTGGTCCGGGTTTGCTTCTTCCCCCGGGGCTGCTGCGGCTTCGGTTGGTGCGGTTCCGTCGAGGAAGACCTCTTCCGTGCCGTCCGTGCCGGGCGGTGGTAGTAGCCCGGTGGCTGGGTCGATGCGCGCCACCACCACGCCCGCCGGCTGCTCGAAGTCGGACACCGGGCGCCCTGCAAGCGCCTTGCTCATGAAATCGAGCCAGATCGGCAGCGCGGTCCGCGCGCCCTCTTCACCTCGTCCGAGCACGCGCTTCTCGTCGAAGCCCACCCAAACCGCCGCAAGCAGCTCAGGCGTGAACCCGACGAACCACGCGTCTCGCACGTCGTCGGAAGTCCCGGTCTTGCCCGCGGCCGGCCGCTGCAATTTTCCGGCGGCGGCGCGGGCGGTGCCGGACTCGATGACGCTCTTCATGATTGACACCATCACGTAGGCGGTTTCGGGTGGGATGGCTTGCCGCATTTCCGGTACGGGCACCTGTTCGTTGCCGAATGCGGTGATAAGGCGGGTTTCGCCCGCCATGCCGCCGTTGGCAAACGAGGCGTACGCACTGGCAAGCTCGATGGGCGTGACGGTTGCGGTCCCCAGCGCCAGCGACAGGTCCATGGTCTCGGGCAAGGGCGACACGATGCCGACTTTGATCGCGAGCTCGCGCACCGGCGTGATGCCAACGTCATCGAGCAGCTTGATCGCCACCGTGTTGATCGACTGGGCTAAGGCGACCCGCAGCCGAACCGGACCGCGGAAGTTGTCCTTCTCGTGATTTTGGGGCTTCCACAATTTGAAGACTTCCGGGGTGTCGTTGACGATGGACGCCGCGGTGAACTTCTTGGAATCGATGGCCGCCGCGTAGACGAACGGCTTGAACGCCGAGCCCGGCTGCCGGTGCGCGCGCTGGCTGCGGTCGAAACCGCCCAGACGGTAGCCGTACCCGCCCACTAGGGCCAGGATGTCCCTGCGCGATGGATCGAGAACCACCATCGCCGCTTGCGGTCCGAGCTCCAGCGCGAGGGCGGGTCTGCCCTCGCCGCCGGGCTTGCGCTCGGGCGCGAGACGCACCCGCACGATGTCGCCCAGTTTGAATCGTTCGGCCAACGGCTTGGTGCCGAGGCTGTAGCGGGGCTCGGCGCCAAGGTCGACCACGCCCTCGCCGTCCCCGAGAAACACCACGAGCCTCACCTGCTTGGGGTTCTCCGGATTGATCTCGACCCTTTCGACCAAGCCCTCAACTTTTTCGTTGTCGCCGATGGGCTTCTTGCGCTCGGCGCGCAGCTCGGTCCGCTTCTTGTCAAGCTTCGCTCCGGCGAGATGTGCAATGGGTCCGCGAAAGCCATGGCGCTCGTCGACCGCCTCCAGCCCGTGCTCCAGCGCCTGGCGCGCCAGCACCTGCAATCTTGAGTCGATGGTGGTCCTTACCTCGATGCCCAGCCCGGCGATCTTGTCGGCGCCGAATTTCGTCTCCAGTTGCCTGCGGACCGAGTCCACCGCTTCGGGCGCGATGCCGGGCGTGGACGAGCCCTCCGGGATCACGGCAATGGGCGCCGCTGCGACCTTCTTGGCGACGTCTTGGTAGATGAGCTCAAGCTTCGCCATTTGCTCAAGCACATAGATCTGGCGCTTCTTGGCCGCGTCGGGATGTTTGTAGGGCGACAGTCGCTCGGGCGATTGCACAAGCCCCGCGAGCAACGCGGCTTCGCCCACGTCCACATCGCTGACCGACTTGCCGAAGAAGTAGCGAGAGGCTTCCTCCACACCGTAGCGACCGTGCCCGAAGTACATCTGATTGAGGTAGAGCGCCAGGATCTCCTGCTTGGAAAAGCGCTGCGACAGCCGGCGCGCCAGGATGATCTCCTGCACCTTGCGCCGCAGGCTCTTTTCCGGCGTCAGCAGGAGCTGCTTGACCACCTGCTGCGTGATGGTCGAAGCGCCCTGGGCGAATTTGCGGCGAATCACGTTCTCGACGAAGGCGCGCACCATGCCCCTATAGTCCACGCCTTCGTGCTCGAAATAGTCTGCGTCTTCGGCGGCAAGCAGCGCCTGGACCATGATCTTGGGAATCTTCTCGTAGAGCACGGCCGTGCGATGGGTGCTGCCGAGCTCGCCCACCAGCTTGCCGTCCCGGTCCAGGATCTTCACGATCTGATCGGGCCGGTAGTCGCCGATACCGTTCAGATTGGGCAGTTTGGGGTCGCTGCCGTAGTAATAGAAAATGCCAACCAGGGTCGCGGCTGCGGCAAAGGCGAGAAAGGCCGGAATCGAAAGTAGGAGAATGAGCCGCCGTAGCAGCAAACGCTTGCCCTTGCGCTTGCCGCCGCCAGGTGAGGTTTGTCGTTCTCCCGAATCGTTCTTGCGTCGTCGGGCCATTGCGGCTATTGCCCGTCCGCTTCCGGTTCGGGCTCGGGCTCGGGTCTGGCCGTGATCCTGTGAACCCAGTCCATGCACTGCTTTTCGGTCATCGTCATTTCGGAGTTGTCGAACACCAGGGTCGATGCCAGCGCGGTGGTGAACTCCTCGTCGTCGAGGCGCCCGCGCTCATGCATCTTGCTCAAGATTCGGTGCACATAACGTTCCCATTGCGGGGTCAGGGTACCATGACAGTACTGCACATACCGCTTCTTCGGACTCGGCAGGATCGACGAGAAGAAGGCGGCCTCCGCCGGGGTCAATTCTGCCGGCGTCTTGCCGAAGTAGTGCCTGGCCGCGGCGCCGATGCCGTACAGGCGCGGCCCGAACTCGATGGCATTGAAGTACAGCTCGAGGATGCGTTCCTTGCTTAGGATTTGCTCGACGTACCAGACCAGGAACAGCTCTTGAAACTTTCGCGACAGCGTCTTTTCGCGGCTAAGCAGGACGTTCTTCACCATCTGCATGGTGATGGAAGAGGCGCCCAGCCGGAAGCCGCCGCCCGCGAGGTTGCGCTTGAGCGCGGTCGCGAATCCCGACGTCACCCAGCCGTGGTGCTTGAAGAAGCCCGAGTCCTCGGTGGTCATGATGGCGGCGACCAAGTAGGGCGAGATCCTATCGTAGGGCACGAAATCGGGATTGTCGGGGCCGATAGCGAACGTCATCAGCTCGCTGTCTTTTCCACCCGGCGGCATGGGCGGCACTTCGACGGTCTGCATGATGGATTCCGGCCCGGCCAGGGCCAGTACCTCCGCCGGTGCCTTGATCACCTGGCAGCCGTCGATACCGACCTTACCGCCGATCTCCAAGGCATCGAGATCCTTGAAGTCGACCTTGGTGTGGACGTCGGCCTCGAAGAAGCCCTGCAACGTGAAGCCCTGCAGCTTGGGCACCAGCGGCGCTGGGATGCTGGCCAGGATCTTGGCGCATGGGGTGCGCGGCACGTGCAACGAGAGGGCGATCTTCGGCACCACCTTGATTTCGTGTCCGTCCTTGAACTTGAAGGTTCCCGCCGGCAGCTCGATCGACCCAGAAAGCGCCACGATCAGGCTACCGATCTTTGCCTCCAGCGAGGCGAGCTCCAGTCGGCGCTGATCGCGATCGACGGTGGCGTCGAAGCGCAGGGTGAAAGTGGCGTTCTCGACCGGTTCGGAGGCGAGCTTCTCGTGGGCGATGCTCAGGCCAGCGACATCGAGCCTTCCGGCCAGTTTCGCCCTTCGCCCCGAAAAGCGCGCCTCGATGGCCGCGTCGATCTCGGTGCTTTCGGGGTCGAGGACCGAAGGGGGCAGGACGTCCGCAATCTTGTCGAGCGAGAAGCGCTCTGCGCGTAGCGCAACTTGGCCGTCGACGCTCGACCAGTCCACGGTCGGCTTGACGCTGCCGGTGGCGGTCCACAGCGACCGCTTGGCGCCCGCATAACTACCCGAGAACAGAACATCGACGGAATCGCCCCCGGCCTGGGTGGGTCGCAAGCTGCCCGTGATGCCGGTCAGCGGCAGGTGGGGCAAGGGCTGCACGCGGCCCTCCTTCACCGAGATCTGCGGGAAGCCGTGCGGTCGGAAGCCCGATAGCGGACCCTCGATGGTCACGGCGTCTGCCCCAAAAACCGGCGCTTCCTCGCCGCTGTGCGTGCCAAGCTTCCCCGCGACGTTGCCAGCCGAAATCGAGAAACGGTGCGACGGCTCCCACTTTGCGTCGAAGGCTTCCACCGTCACGACCAAATCGGCGCGCGCATCTTCAATCTGCAGGTGGCCTCGCCGAACCACGAGCGGCGGGTACGATGCCTGCTTGTCGCCACAACTGTGCGGCGATGGCTTGCGCAGGTGGTCTGCGAGCGCGCTGATGTTGTCGCCCGCGCCACCGCGGTGGATGTCGATGTGCGGCGAGTCCAGGGTGACGGTTCCCGAGCCCCAGGCCGCGGCGAACGAAATCTCCGCGCTGGTCATGGCCACCAGAGGCTGGGCCTTCGGCCCTACGCTGAGATTGTAGAGGCGCAGCGATCCCCAGCCAGCCCGAGCCTTTCCGCAGGTGACCGGCATGCCCAGCTTGGCGGACAGCTTCGACATCACGAGCCGAGCGCCAAGCACGCCGCAAGATATTGGGTAGGTGGCTAGCAGCGCGACCAGCGGCACGAGCACCAGCACCCGCCTGTTGAAGAGCAGGCGCAAGAGTCGTGCGACGAAACCGTCCCCGAGCCGCATAGCGAAGAGGCGCCATTGTACTCAGAGATCGGCGGCGCGCTAACCGCTGATTTCGCGGAACTTAACTTGCCGTGTTAGGCAGCAGCCAGGGCGAAGCTGTCTGCGAAGGGCTCGCGCAGATCCGTCGCCAGACGGTGTCGGGCGTGGTGCAGCCTCGACATGACGGTTCCAATCGGGCACTGAATGATTTCGGCCATTTCCTGGTACGAGCAGTCCTCGATCTCGCGCAACTCGACAGCCTGGCGGTGCAGAACGGGCAGCGCGGCGATGGCGCCGCGAACCAGGAGCTGGATTTCCTGTTCGGCGAAATCGCCTTCCGGCGTGCGTTCGCTTGTGGTCTCGAAGGCAGGCGCGACCTCGGATCGGTCGGGCTGGGCGGGGCACTCGTGGCGATTGCCGCTTCTACGGATCAGATCGAGGCCGGCATTCATGACAATGCGGAAGGCCCAGGTCGAAAAGGACGAACGGCCCTCGAATCTCGCGAAGCTTCGCCAGATTTTGAGGAAGGCTTCCTGAACTGCGTCCTCGGCGTCGTCGGCGTTACGCAACAGCTTCATCGCCGTAGCCAGGGCTCTCGGCCGCAATGCGCCTAGGAGCTGATTAAGCGCTGCATCCTCTCCTGCTCTGGCCCGGGCGAGGAGCGAATCGATCTCACCGTCCTGCGTCGTTGCGGGGCCGAGCCATCCCTCAACTTCACCCTGAGTGGGCGCAATTGCCACCGGCTCGTGTGGCACTTCTGCGCGGCGGCGCTGGAAGGTCCCGATTTCCTGGGCTGTTTGCATGGCGGAAACATCCCTGTGCAAGCTCGGGACCGAGTTGTGTCGAATCCGCAAACAGGTGTGCCTTAGACTACATTATGCGCGGGTGTGGTTATTCTGGTCGGCTTCAACCGGCTATACTCTCGGGCTCGATGGGCTCGATGACCGACTACCAGAGGATCGATCGATTCCTGCAGCGGGCACGCGGACGCGCCTTGCTTGAGGTCGGCATGCGAGCCGGAGGCTATGCGCTGGCGGGACTGGGCCTCGCGTTCCTGGCCATGGCCGTGGCGGCGAAGGTCTCGGGCCCGGCCGCCTCGTGGCCGTACGTCGCGGTCGGTAGCATCGTGCTTTGCGGGGCCGCGGGGCTCACCCTCGGCTACCTTTGGCCTGTGCGCGCTCTCGACGACCCGGCCGCGGTCGCTCGCCTGGTGGGCAAGCATCGCCCGCCGCTCGCCAGCGACATCCTTTCGGCGGTCGAGATCGAGGCGGCGCGCACGGGCGGGGCCGAGATTTCGGCCGAGATGGCCGAGGCCTTCTGTGCGGCCGTCGCCGACGCGGCCGCGCCCATCTCGGTGGAAGACCTGATTCCCTTGCGCCCGGCTAGGCGCGCGATCTGGGCTGCGGCCCTTTCACTTCTGCTCCTGCTCGTGGCCGTGCTCGCCCTTCCTTCCGCCGTCGGGAGCGGCATGCGCGTCTTGTTCCACACGCCGAGCCTCTTCGAGGGCGCCCTGGCAGCGCACGATCCTTTGGTGGGCGATGTGCGCGTGACCTACGACTTCCCGGCCTACACCGGGCTGCCGCGCCAGATCATCGAGGGCTCTACTGGCGACTTGCATGCTTTGCGTGGTACCCGGGTTCACATCGAAATGCGCCCCTTGCGCACGGTCAGGAAGGCCCGCCTGCTGATGGGCGAAAACGGCGCAGCGGGCGTGCTTGGGGCGGACCTCGACCACGGCAAGCTGCGGGCGTCTCTCGATTTGCTCGACAGTGGGGCGTATCGGGTTTGGCTGCTGCCGCTTTTCGGTCGACCCGTGCGCGAAGATCGCGCCCACCGCATCGTTGTGGAAAGCGATCAACCGCCCGAGGTCGATGTGGTGGGGCCCGCCGATCGGATCGAGCTTTCCACGCCACGTCCGATAGAAGTGGCCTATCACGCGCGCGACGATTTCGGCCTAGCCGAGGTTGCCCTGGTCTATCGCGTGGACGACGGGAGCGAGCAGCGCATCCTGCTCAAAAATGCTCAGGGCATGCGTGAGGTGCGAGGAACCACAGCCTTCGAGCCGAGCACGGCCCTGCTCACGCCTGGCGCGCGCGTGGCGTACCACATCGAAGCGAAGGATCGCGACGACGTGTCGGGCAGCAAGCTCGGCGTATCGCGGACCCTGTACCTTGTCATTCACAACCCGCGCGAGCAGAAAGAGGAGCGCCTGGTCGAGGAGCGCGAGGTGCTGGACCGGATGCTCACGGCGCTCGGCGACCGCATCGAGATCGAGAATCCCGGCAAGGCGACGGAACCGCCACAGCGGATCGCAAGCCTGCGCGAGGTTCACGACGGCGAGAGTCTCACCTTGCAGCAGCTCTCGCGGGCGGTGGAGGAGCAGCGTCGTGCGGGTGGTACGGCCAAGGTCGCGGCAAGCACGCTGTCGTCGTCGGCGGGTCGGCTCGCCAAGCTGATGCGCGAGGAGAGCGAGGTCCTTTCGAGTCACGCTGGCAAGTCCGACCAAACCGGCCTGTGGGGTCGCCTTCACGCGCAGGCGCCGCGCCACATCGCCGAGTTGGAAACCGCCGTGCTCGCCGTCGACGACCTCATCGGGCGCCAGCGTCTCGACGACTTGGCCGGCATCGGCAAAGATCTGCTCGCGGCGCACAAGCGGCTGCAGGACCTGCTTGAACGATACAAGGCCACCGGCGACGAGCAGCTACGCCGCCAGATCGAGCGCGAGGTACGCGAACTGCGCGCTCGCATCGCCGAGCTGGCGCACAAGATCGCCGAGGTCAAGGCCCGCAACGAGGTGAGCGCTGAGTGGATGAATTTGCCCGACATGCGCAAGGCACTGACCGAGGTCGCACGTTTCGATTCGCTCCTGGGCAAAGGCGACGCCAAGTCGCTCTCCGATGCACTGGGCGAGCTGGGCGATTCGCTGACTGCCCTGCAAGAGGCACTCGACAGGAACGCCGATGGTTTCGACGGCGCGCGTTTCCCCCAGGAGAGCAAGGCGACAGCCGAGCTGATGCGGAAGATCGGTGACCTGGAAGGAGACGAGCACGCGCTGTCCGAGGACAGCCATGCCCTGGCCAAGGAGGTCGACGGCGAGCTGGCGCGTCGGCTGGAGGCGCAGCAGGCGAGCCAGATGGCCAAGACCAGGCAGAAGCTGGATCAGATTCAGCACAAGCTGTCCGGACCCCCGCCGCGGGAAATGGGCAGCAACGGCGACACCGCGGTGGCAGGGGCCCGGGAGAGCATTCGGCAACTTCGGCGGCTCTTGGGCGCGAAGGAATGGAGCGGCGCCACCGAGGAGGCGGAGCGCATGTCGGACAGTCTGTCCCGCCTGCAACACCTGTCGGGGCGCCAGTTGGCGCTGGGACGCCCGCCGTCTCCCAACCTTCTCGCCTACGACGGACAGGTCGACGATGCATCGGCCCTGGCGCGGGACCTAACGGCCGATCTGGCGCGCATGATTCCGCATGGGGCCGAGGTCATGTCGCCTGAGCAGCGGTCCCAAGGCCGGGATTTGGGACAACGCCAGTCCGGAATCGAGGAGAAGACGCGTGGCCTTTCCCGCGATCTCGGCAACCGCGAGGACGCATTCCCCGGGGCGGCGCGGGCGCGCGCGGAGCTCGAGGAGATCGCCGCCGAGATGCGCGAGGCCGGGCAGGACCTGGGCCAGGGGTCTGCGCATGAGGGGGCCGGCCGTGCCGGTGAGATCGCGGATAGGCTGGCGAAGCTGCGGCAGAGCATGGGACAATCGGGCAGCGAAAGCGCACGCGCCAGCCGAGACCCGGTTCGCATCCCCGAGGCCGACGAATACAAGGCACCGCGCGAGTGGCGGCAAGAGCTGATGGAGGCCATGCGCGAGCGGGCGCCCGAGAAGTTCCGCGACGAAGTCCGTCGCTACTACGAGGATCTGGTCAAATGAGGACGGTTGCGCTCGCCTTTGTCTTGCTTTCGGGCGTGCCGTCGGCGCTGGCGGCGAGCGAATCGGCCAGCGTCGAGCGGCTCTTTTCCGAGTGGCGATTCGACGAGGCGGATCGCGCGCTCGCCGCCTTGGCCAAGAATCATCCCAGCGAGCCGGCTACCATGGTCGCCAAGGGGTACGAACGATTTTTCGCCGGTGACTTCCACGCCGCCGCGGCCGAATACAAGGCCGCCGCGGACAGCGCGCCGGCTCCGCGCGAGCTCAAGGAGATGCGCGACCTGGCGGAAGGCTCGGCCAAGGTCACCGACGGGTATCTGGAACGGCGCTCGCCCCACTTTGTCTTCCGCTTCCCGGCCGAGGACGCGGTGCTTGCCGACTACGGGCTCGACAGCCTCGAGGCCGCCGCCGCCGCGCTCAAGGACGACCTTGATTTTCTTCCCACCCGCCCGGTCCCGGTGGACATTCTTCGCAGTGGGGCCGATCTGGCGGTGATGACGACCTTGAGCGAGTCGGAGATCGAACGCACTGGCACGGTGGCGGTATCGAAGTGGAGTCGCATCATGCTCACCAGCCCGCGCGCCATGCGCCTGGGCTACGAGTGGCAGGACAGCTTGGCCCACGAATACGTCCATTACGTGGTGGCTGCCTTGACCCACGATCGCGCGCCGGTGTGGCTGCAGGAGGGCCTGGCCAAGTTTCTCGAACACCGCTGGCGCAAACCGATCGGGCTCGATCTCAATCCGTCCATGCAGCACTTTCTGGCAAAGGCGCTGGCGACCGGCAAGTTGATTACTTTCGATGCCATGCACCCGTCGATGGCGAAGTTGCCGCGTGCCGAAGATGCGACGCTGGCCTTTGCAGAGGTCACCACCGCAATCGCGTGCCTCTTCGCCCACGGCAACACGGCCGCGTTGCGCGAGGTTTTGACGACCGTGCGCGACGGTGGCGACGCGCGCGTGGCGGTGGCGCGGGCGTTTGGCGGCACCGGTTCCTGGGCCGATTTCGAGCGGGCTTGGAAGCAGTTCATGCAGGGCCTGCACTACAAGGTCCTGCCCGGGATGGAGCCCATGGTGCCGAAGTACAAAAAGAAGGATGCCGGTAGCCGAGGTGCGCCGAGCGAGGACGAGGCGTCCGCGGGCCTTGCCGAAGGGGACCGATACCTTCGCCTTGGTAACATGATGTTGCTGCGCAACCGGCCGCGCGCGGCCAGCGTCGAGTACGAAAAGGGCTACAATGCGCAGCCCAATTCTCACTGGATCTTCGCGGTGAAGCTGGGCCGAACCCGCGTCGTGCTGGGCGACTACGACCAAGCCATTCAGGCGGTCAAGGGCGCGGAGGCGATGTATCCGGAGTTGCCGTGGCCTCACCTCATCGCTGGCCAGGCCTTGCTGGGCAAGGGCGACGCCAAGGCCGCCATCGCGCCGCTCTTGCTCTCCATCGCGGTGAACCCTTACGATCCGAGCGTTCACTGTAGCTTGGCCGAGGCGTACAAGCGCGTGCCCAACGCTCCTGGCGAGAAACTGAAGCGCGCCGAGCGAGATTGTCACGAGCTGAGCAAACAGTAACGGCGCCCCTCCTCGCCACTGGAGGAAGCACAATTGTCGCCTGGGAGGGCACAGTCCTCCGGCTGAAGCTCTCTTTGGGAAGACAATTCGGGCACTTTCGTTGCGCGTCGGGTCTCAAAGGGCATCGGTCCACGCCTCCATTCTTGATTCGATGCCAAACCCGGAATAAGACTTGGACTTTCAGGTGTGGAATGATGCGACAAAGGCACACCGAACATGACCAGGAGCGGTTTGGGGATCCGCATGTCCTGCTCAACTTCGCAGGCAGCGGTCATGAAATCTCCTCGGATGGTTCCTTCAGTCACACCTTCGGCGCCGACGACACCGAGCCGTTCACCGACATCGAGATAACGCCGCCGGTGGATACCTTCCACGATCTCGAGCGCGAGTGCGCGAGGAACGAGCGTTGGGCCGATCTGGTTAAGCTTCTGATCGACCGGGCCGCGCAAACCGCAGATCCCGCCGAGCGGACCCGCTGCTTGGTTCGTGCGGCGCAGATGTTCGACACCCACCTGGCCAATCCCGACAGCGCGTTCATCACGCTGCTTGAGGCCTTGCGCGAGCAACCGGCCAATGACGACGTGTCCGCGGAGCTTGCGCGCTTGGCGTCGGTTCACAACCGCTGGGATGACCTGCTTGCCCAGTGCAATCGCATGGCGACCGACATCACGCCGGACGCGAAGCGCGCAGATCTGCTGGTGACCATCGCGCTCTGGTACGAGCGCCATCTGGACGATATGGCTGCGGCTGAGGCGGCGCTGGAGGCGGCGATGTCCGCCGATCCGACCAACAACACGGCCCTGCGTTCGTTGGTCTTGCTGCACGGTCACCGCGGCGACTGGCATCGCGCCGCTGCGTATTTGACCTGCGCGGCCGGCAACGCCGTCGACCCGCTCGACGGCGTGGAATTTGCGCTTGATGCCGCGGAAATCTACCGCGACCAGTTGCACGACGCCGAAGCGGCGGTGGTTCAGTACATGCGGGTGCTCGACTGGTCGCCCGACCACCCGCAGGCGGTCGCCGCGCTGGCCGACGCCGCCTGGGAGCGCAAGGACTGGTCCACGGCGTCGTCACTGCTTGAAGGCATGGCCGGCTCGGCCAAGAACGCCATGGAGGAGACGGCCCAGCTTTGGTACAAGGCCGGCTGGTCCGCGCAGATGAGCTGCGCCTACGAACGGGCGCGCGCAAACTATCGCAAAGCATTCACCGCCATGGCCGGACACGTACCCACGCTGCTCGCGTGGTCGAAATTGTCTGCCGATCGGGGTTGGTGGCAGGA
This sequence comes from uncultured Myxococcales bacterium, assembly GCA_964491625.1. Lineage (GTDB taxonomy): Bacteria > Myxococcota_A > Polyangia > Fen-1088 > Fen-1088 > Fen-1118. The sequence continues at coordinate 18,970 of CAZBIU010000012.1, read as the reverse complement.
CGTGGTCACCACCGTGCCACGCCTGCTGGCGGTAGCCGGCGACGGGATGCCCGGCGACGAGCGCGCTGCCCACTTGATGCGTCTCGGGCAGGCCCGGGTGGCCCTGCGTGATGTCGCGGCCGGCACCCAGTCGTTCGTGGACGCTTTGCGGTTGGCGCCCGATCTGCCCGGGGCAAGACATGCGCTGGCCAAGGCCACCGCCCAGATGGAAGGGCGCGGGGCGAGCAACGCCAAGGCCCTTATCGAGCAGTTCCGGGTGCTCTTACATGGCCAGCTTTCCGTCGACGAGCGTTTCGATATCATCTGCAAGATCGCGCGCCTGCAGCGCGAGGAGCTCGACGATCTCCCCGCGGCGCTCGGTAGCTACCTGCAGGCGTCGCAACTCCGCCCCGACGACGTCGGGGTCCTGCACGAGCTGGTGGAGCTGCACACCGCGAATCGGCACTGGTCGCGCGCGGTGGATGTGCTGGAACGCCTGGTGGCGCTGACCAGCGGGCGGGAAAAGGTCTGCTACCTGGTCGCGCTGGCCAGCATTCTCAATTGCGAGCTGGATTCACCCGACGAGGCGGTGGCGCTCTACGATCGCGCTCTCGACGAAGATCCCAGCGACCGACGGGTGTTCGAGCACATCGAGAACACCCTGATCCACCGGCGCAACTGGCGCGAGCTGACCCGTGCCTATCGGCGGATGATCAGGCGCCTCGGACCGAATCCGCCCACCGACCGGAGGCCGTGGCTTTTGTCGCTGTGGCGTGCGCTGGCCGACACCTATCGGCGCTATTTGCGCGAGCTGCCCGCGGCGGCTGCGGCGTTCGAGGTGTGCGTGAGCCTGGCCCCGCACGACGAACGCCAGCGCGAAGTACTGGCCGAGGTCTACGAGGCGCACGGGCGCAACGGCGTCGCCCGGGCGGTGGCCACCCGCGAGCACCTGTTGTCACGGGCCGAGGACGGCGATTCGGCGGCGAAACAGATCCGCGCCTTGGCCCGGTTGTTCGGCAAGTATCAACAGTACGACGCGCTTTTTTGCACCAGCGCCGCGCTTTGCGCTCTCACCAGGGCCGACTCGCGCGAACGTGCCTTTTACGAATCGAACGCTCCGCGGGGCGTGCCCTTGGCGCGTACCTTCCTGACGGAGAAGCAGTGGCAGGGGCACTTGTGCTCGTCGCTGGACGATCACCTGATTTCGCAATTGTTGGCCGCAGCGGCGCCGGCTGTGATCGCGGCGCGCGCCAAGGACGCCTCGGCCTACGGCATCGACCCCAAACACCGCGCCACCCTGGAAAACGATCGCTCGTTCGTGTCGCGTCTGCTGATCTACGCCAGCAGACTTATCGGCGTGCCGCTGCCACCGGTGTACGTTCCGCCGGGCGCGCCGGGCGAAGTCGACCTGGTGGTGCTGCTTGAGGAAGGCCGGCCCGCACCGGCGTTGGTGCTGGGGCGCGATCTGGTGGTCGGTCGCACCCATCAGGAGCTCACGTTTCTTCTTACCAAGAAGCTGGTCGGGTTGCGCGCCGACCACTTCCTTCTTTGGCCGCAGCTGATTCCGACCCAGGGCGAGCTGGAGGTCATCCTCGCGGCGGCGATCAAGTTGGTTCAGCCGAGGGTCGAATTACCGGGCCCGGACCCGGCGGCCGTACGCAAGTATGTGTCCTATCTGACCAAGATTTTGCCGGCGGCCCAGGTGGAGGCGATCGCCGCGGCGGTTGCGCCGCTCATCGCCGGAGGAGCGCTGCCGGATTCTGCCCGCGTGGCAGAGTGGAGCGCGCACGCCGACGCCATTGCAAACCGCGCCGGGCTTATCGCGTGCGGGGACGTCGTCGCATCCGCGCGGGAAATGGTCCGCGAGGCGCGCGCCAGCCACACCCGGCCGGAAGCGCGGATCATGGATCTGGTCCGTTGGGCGGTCTCGGCGGACTATCTTGAGCTGCGTTCGCGTCTGGGCCTTGCCATGGTGGTGGCCGAGACCAAGACCTCGTCGGTGGCACACTCGTTTTCCGAGCTGGGCGGGCTGTTCGATCACGGGTTGGTGGAAAGAAACTAGCACCCGTCGGTGTGCCCTCCATCACTCGCCTATCATCGCCCATCGAGTGACTCCGCTGGCTCGCTAGGCACACGCCGCGTCTGCTGATACAATCGACGCGTAGCTGCAGGAGAAATGTATGCGACGAATCAGCGGATGTGTGACAACGGTCTTTCAGTGCGGGCTTTATTTCGGGCTTCTTCTCTCAGTCGCTGGGTGCGCGCGAGAGGACGGCACCGGGGCGGCGGCAGGCCTCGCGGAGTCGCAGGCACCGGCGGCGGAGCTGCGGCCACCGGAGCCCGCGGCCGCTGTGGCCGTTCCGCAAGGCGCGGCGCCTCCGTCGCTCAGGTCCGCGTCGCAAACCGCCCAGGACCGAGAGAGGTTTCGCCAGGCGCTGGTGCGCAGATTCGATGCATCCCGCATGACCACTGAGCCCGCGTCACCCCAGGGCGGCGTTCTTCACATCCCCAACGGACGAGCGGCGCATATGATGGTCGCGGTCAAGAACGCCGATGGGAGCGTCACCGGACGCTGCATCTCCTCGGCCGCGGAGGCTGAGGCGCTGATGAATTCGACCGCTGCGGGAGCCGGGCAATGAAAGCGGGCCTCTTGTGTGGACTGGCGCTGGCCGCCAGCCTGGTCGCGCCCCGTGCCTGGGCAACGGCGACACTGACCATTACGGTGGTCGACGATCCCGGCGTCGGATTCAACGATACGACCGCGGCGACGCCGGTCGGCGGCAACACCGGGACGACACTGGGTCAGCAACGTTTGATTGCATTTCAGGCGGCGGCCGACGCTTGGGGCCGAATCCTTGAAAGCTCGGTGCCCATCGTCATCGAGGCCAGCTTTGCGCCGCTTGACTGCATCAATGGCATGGCGGTCGAGGGGCACGCGGGGCCCTACACAGTCAACAACTATCCCGGGCTGCCGACCACGGGCGAGTACCCGACCGCGCTGGCCAACAAGATCCTGGGCAAAGATATCTCTCCGACCTACCCGGACATCACGGCAGAGTTCAACAGTGATATGGGTAGCTGTATCGGCAAGGATTGGTACTACGGGCTTGACGGAAACGCCGCCAGGACGCAGTCGGATCTGCTTACTGTGGTCATGCACGAGCTTGGGCATGGGCTGGGATTCACCACCGACGTGGACCCGAGCACGGGCGCCCTGGTCAATTTGGTGCCTTCGGTCTTCGCTTCTCACGTGCTCGACAACAAGAGCGGCAAACACTTCGGCGACATGACCGATGACGAGCGAGCGACCGCCCTCACCAATGTGCGCCAGTTGGTCTTCGACGGCCAGCGCACCGACGCGGTGACGGCCCGATTCCTCGCCAAGGGTCGGCCGAGCCTGCAACTCTCGCCTGCGCAGAGCGGCTTTTCCGGCGTGGTTGGGGAGGCCAATTTCGGCCACTATTTGGCCGACATCTCCTCGGTGTCGGGCAGCGTGATCTCGGGCTCAGTGCCGACGGGTTGTACATCGTCGGTGAACACGGCCTTCTCGGGAAGCATCGCCCTTATCTATTCGCCCACGAACTGTTCGGCCTACACGCCAGCGTATGCAGCACAGTTGTCGGGCGCGACTGCAGTGCTGTTCGCGTACAATCAATCCGGCAGTCCTCCCCCTTATTTTCTGGAAGTCAGGACCTCCGACCTGACGATGTACGACGTGACCATTCCCACGCTGGCGGTGACTTTGGACGACGCCAATCTGATCAAGGGCGCCTCGGGCATTACGGCGACCATGAGCGCCGACAAGAGCAAGTCGGTTGGCGCCGACGACGCGGGGCACCCGTTTCTCTTCGCTTCCAAACCGATTCAGTCGGGATCGACGGGGCCGCACTGGGATCCCATCGTCAGGCCGGACTTGATTATGGAGCCGGTCGAGGCGCCCAATCCGGTCATGTACCTGGATATGGAGCGGGCCGTGATGTGGGACATCGGATGGACCGGCAATTGTGGCAACGGAACCGTGGACAGCGGCGAAGCGTGCGACGGCGGCGCAGCCAACAGCGACTACTTCCCCGATGCGTGCCGGCTCGATTGCACCAAGGCCAAGTGTGGCGACGGGGTCGTTGACAGCGGTGAGCAGTGCGATCCGGGGGGCAATGGAAAGCTTGGGGATCCGAACTGCGATGCAAGCTGCCACTCGAAGTCCGGTGGAACGGGCGGGGCGGGCGGTGGCAACACTGGAAAAGGCGGAGCAGGCGCTGGTGGCGTGGGTGGAACTGCAGGCAGCAGCGGGAAGGGCGGTGCGGCCGGCATGAGCGCGGGCGGCGCAGTCGGCGCTGGCGGTTTCGCGGGAAGCCCCGGCAGCGGTGGCTCGTCGGCCAAGGGCGGCGCGGGCGGGTCGGCGGCCGGCGGTAGCGCTGGCGCAGGCAGCGGTGGCACGTCGGCCAAGGGCGGCGCGAGCGGATCGGCCGGCCGTGGCAACGGCGGAACGGTCGCCAGCGGCGGCAGCGCTGGTTCAAGCGAGACCGGTGGCAGCAGCGGCTCCGCGGGCGGAAGCAGCGGCACCAACCCGGGCGGCAAGAGCTCGGGCTGCGGCTGCCACACGGGGCGCGGCGATCTCGGCCCCGGCGCTTCGATGATGGTCGTCGGACTCGGCCTCGCGCTGTGGCTGCGCCGTCGGCGCAGGCTCTGCTCCTAGCTATTGCGCGACGACGTTGGTGAGGCAGAAGGCGAACGGCTCTTCCGTGGACGCGCTGCCGGGCACCAGAACGTCAACCCTCTTGAAGAGGGTGGTCGGCGTGGCGAACTTGCCGGCGTTGCTCCAGCACTGCGTATTGAACCTGCCGATGGAGATGGCTACCCCGCTTTGCAGCGCACCCCCGTAACAGTAGAAGTTGTTGTCCACGTCGGTCAGTTGCAGGCGCAGGGCTGAGTTGCCGGCGAGGGTGCCCGATTTCGAGACCGAGACTGCGATACTGGTGCCGATGTTGATGGCGCCCACCGAGCCGGCCGCACCGCCAGCCGCGCCGCCGTCGATCTCCGCACCGCCGTCGACGGCCACGCCGCCGTCGACAGCCACAGCGGCAAGGTCTTGATTGAAATTGAAACCGATCCCGGCCACTTGATTGTAGGTCGGATCCCCCGTCACAGTGCCCGCCGTGCACAACGCCGAGAGCGCAAACGCGGGTGAGCAGGTCACCGGCTCCGACGTCAGCGGCGAGACGCCATTGTTCAAGATGGCTGTGACTTGCAGCGAGTCCGAAGCGGTGCAAGTGGGCGTGGCGCAAGCGATGGCGTTCGATCCGCCTCCCACCCAGGTCCAGGCCGCCGCATACCCGTGCAGCGGGCCGGCGCTGACGTAGTTGTTGCTGACGTTCAGAGCGCCATCCGCGGTCGGCACGCCGCCGTCGCACGACGGGCCGCTGGTGGTTGTGACAGACGTGGTGCTGGGGGTGACGCCGTTGATGGAAACCGAGAAGCTGTTGCTATCGTAAGGGATCGCTCCGGTGCGCAGCTCGTTGCCGGCCTGGATTGCGTACAGGTACCAAGAATCTTGGATGATGCCCCTGGCCACCGCGTCTCGGAAGAAGGCACCCAGGTCCAGGCCGGTCACCGAGCTCACCATCGATGGCTGGATCATGTAAGCCAGGTAAGTCCAGTTGCTCGGGGCCGAGCCCATGGTGGCCTGCCACACCTCCCAGTTGTGTCCAGCCAGGGTGGCGGGGCCGAGGTCGTATTGCCAGCCCACCACGTTCTTGTAGTCGAGCCAGATCATGAGCTCGGTCCCGCCGGCAAAACCGCTGGTTCCGCAGCCTTGGTCAGGGCAGAACCAAATGTCGTAGGCCACGTCGTACTGGTCGCTCGCCGTCCCCCCCACGTGGAAATCCCAACTGCTGGTCACCGTCGAGAGCGCGCTGACCTGCGTGGGGAGCATACTGCCCGGGCTGCAGTTGCCGAACGCGCAGCCGTAGAGCACGTTGGGGTAGCTGGCCACCGTGTCGCCGCAAGGCGCGGGACCCTGGGTGACCGTGAAGGCGCCGGTCGCCTTGTCGATGTCCATGCACTGGGTTCCGGGACAAGCGCTCTTGTTCCAGTAGTCCGACTGCACGATGTACGATCCTACCGTCACATTCGCGAAGTCCTGGCAGGTGGTGACCGTGACCGCGGCCGGGAAGCGGCCTGCCTCACTTGCGACGGACGCGTCCGAAGGGCCACCTGCTTCGCGAACGCCCGCCTCGCGAACGCCCGCCTCGGACTGGATGCCGCCGTCCGGGCGGGGACTGGCTCCCGAGTCGCTTCCGCACGCGGCGAGCCCAGTGGCTAGCATGGCGGTCCCGAGGGTGGCTAGGGACGTCCAGGAACAGTCGTTCAGGCGGTTGGTCGGCTTCATGTCGGATTCTCCCTGAGCTACCGTCGACGGAGCTTTGCATGGATTGGAATCCTGGCGGTCGCGCGGATAGCTCGGGCCGCATGGTATTCGGCTCGTCCGGCCCGACGCAAGAACGATCAAGACCCACAGGCGATCGAGGGGCGAACGCCGGACGCAGTGGCTTTTCGCCGCCAAGTACGACTGCAGGCGGCAGCGTCGCCGCGCGGTGCGGTCAGGCGCGCAGGGCGCGCAGCTCGCGCCGGCCTGCGCGGTATGCCCCCACGGCCACCAAGATCAGCGCGACCGTAAGCAGTGCACCGCCGAGGGTGGCCGGCCTCGTGCTTTCCATGAGGCCAGTCATGAGAGCACGCGCGAGCTGCTCGTCCTTGGATTGCTCAAGATAGTGGAAGACCGCCGCAAAGCACGTCCACGTTGCGTGCACCATGGCGACCACCAGGGCCAGCGAGACCGCGGCGATAAACCGCAGGCGAACCGGTTCGGCGTCGATCGCGTATCGAATCGAAGCACCTACTAAGACCACACCCATCACCAGGACCGGGTACATGCCCCAGCCGCCTTCAATGAAGAACTGAACCATGGGGACCTCCTCCTGTTTGGAACCCCGTTGGCGCCAAGCTGTGACCGTGCGATTTCCGGTCACGGGACCCGGTCTGATGGGTTAATGGGAGGTGTGGAGAGCGATCGCGAGCTGGTCCTTGCCCTGCGCGCACGGCGCCCCGGCGCCTTTGATCGCCTGTACCAGCTCTACCACGCAAGGCTCTGGCGCTATCTTGCCCGTCTCGCCGGTTCCGGGGCCGAGGATCTGTTCCAAGAGACCTGGATGGCTGCCGCGCGAAACGCGCACCTGCTTCGCGACGACACCTCCCTTCTGCCATGGCTTTTCACCATCGCACACAACAAGTACCGCAACGGGCTGCGAAGCTGGGCGCGGCAGGCGCGCATGCAGGTCGTGCTCGCCGGCGCGCCTTCGTCCGGGCCGCTGGCATCGGACGAATTGGTTCACCTTCAGCGCAAGATCACCAAGGTACAGCTCGGACTTGCCCAGCTACCCGACGCCCATCGCGAGGTACTTCTGCTCTGTGCGGTCGAAGGGCTGGAAGCAAGCGTGGCCGCCGCTGTGCTCGGCTGCACGAGCGATGCGGTTCGTAAGCGGCTGTCCCGGGCGCGTCGGGAGTTGGCGCGGTTGGCAGGACTGCCAGGGAAAGACGAGGCAATATGACCATCGACGAAGCTACACTTGACGAAATCCTGCGGGCCGTACCGGCCCGGCCGCTGCCGGAATCGACCCGCGAACGGGCCCTCAAGCTCGCGCGGGCGCAACTTTCACCCGTGCCCGACATGCCGAAATCACAATTGTCGCAACAGGTGTTGGCCACCGCGGCGCCGGCCGCTCTGATTTCGGCTGACCTCGTCTTTCTTATCGATGCGTGCTGCAAGATGGGACGCGGGTTTGGCGGGTGAAAAGAAGGCCGGGTCAGCATCCGTTGAAGTTGCGCACGCCGTGCGATTGGCTAGCATCGTGCCATGGAAAACGAAATCCTGGGTTTCCAAGCCAAGCTTGCGCGCCTGCTGGCGCTGTTCGAATCCGTGCCCGAGTCGCTGGTCGACGTCAAGCCTTGCGCCGAAGCCTGGACCATCAAGGAGATCGCATGCCACCTCGTCGATTCGGCCAGCAACAACCACCAGCGCTTCACGCACCTCCAGCGCACCCAGCGCCTGGTCTTCCCGACCTACGAGGCAGAGTCCTGGGTCGCCGTCGAGAAGCCCGCGAGCCTGGCCTGGAGGACCATGCTCGACCTGCTGCGGTCCTACAACGCCTTTGTGCTGCACCTTGTTTCCAACCTGGATCCCTCCTGCCTCGCCAACGTTTGGATCGTCGGCGACAAGGAGTTGTCCCTCGAGTACCTGGCGCGCGACTACTACCGGCATCTCGATTGGCACATCAACCATCTGGAAACCAGGATCTCGGAGGTCAAGGCGACGCAGGCACCGACTGGCCACTGATGTCGGCCCGGTGTGCTGCGACGGCTTTGTGTGCCTCGGTGGTTCCGCCTTTTGCCCTACCATACGAACGGTACCAGCCGATAGCGAACCTTCAGCAGGTAATCCCTATAGCCGGCTAGGTTTGCCGACAAGAATCTCTCCTCGTCGAGGATGCGGGCGATCAGGACAAGCAGTACTCCGAGGGACAACGGAAGCGCCGCCCAGGACCCGAGCGCAGGTGGGGTAGAGAGAATCAATAGACCAGCTCCTGCGTACATGGGGTGACGAACATGCGCATACGGCCCATGCTCGATCACCCTCTGCCCGGGCGCCACCTCAATGGTCCCGCTCGTGAACCGATTTGCGCGGAAGACTCTGGAGACGACGAGGAAGCCGAGCGCCACGAGGAAGTTGCACACGACCACAACAGCGGTAGGGACATGGGTCCACCCGAGTCGGAAGTCGAGGCCTGAAACCACGAACAGGCAAATGAAAAGGAGGCTGGCGACCGTCTGGATGACCTGCTGGCCGCGGCGTTTTTCCGCAACTGGCCCGGCTTGCACCCGACGCGCCAGCAGCTCCCGGTCGTTCCGGATGAGCCAGACCGTGATCGCAGTCGTGCAGCCGCCGAAGATCCCCAGATACCCCCACCCCTGCCAATACCCGAAAGACCCCGCCGAAGTGAAGAGCCCGGCAGCAAGCACAAGGAGCAGAAACAACAGCCCCAAGATCGCTCTTGTAATCAATCCCAATGTGGTTCTCCTCTTCAGAATGGTCGAGTGATGGGCCAGCTCCCGGTCCCGGATTTCAGCGATTGGGCGTTACTGCGGCGGCGGTGGGTTCGCTGTCAGGACCTCTGACTGGAAAACTTTCGCACAATACTCCATTGCAATGTCAATCTCGCGTTTGAGTCGCTCGGCGCCGTTGGCGAGAAGCTCGTCATAGGTGGGGGCGTTCGCCTCTTCTTCGGGAAGGCGCTGACAAGAGACGTAAGCGATTGCGGCGCCCTTCTTATCATCAATGGATCGGGTGGCCTTGGTATCGATAAGGCGGAGATAGGCCTCGTACCTCAAGCGATATTTGGGCGGCTGGTCGGACGGTTTGTCAGACGGTTTGCGGGGATACGGCTCCAACTCTAGGCTGTCAATCCGAACGTCGAGGATTAGGTCAGCCGTCGGATGGGTCGCCGCGATCTCCGTTGGCAGCTCGTCGGTCATGAAGATGGCCTGCGGTTCGGGTTGCACGCCCAATCGATGCAGGAAACCTCTGCTCACCATCTGCGCCATGAAGGGCGCGGGATCGACGATGCCATTATCGTGCATGATGCGAGCACCGGCGCTTGTGCGGGTGCCGTTCCACATAGCCACGCCCATGAGACCTGGGGGGTACGCGAACGGGCCGATCTTGTCGGGGGGATAGGCGTAGAGATGCGTGGGCGGTCGGGCAGATAGAGTCACTCGCCGGCCCTTCAAATTGGCAGCAGCGGAAGCGCTCAGCGGGTGTTGCTGGGATGCGCATCCGGCGACACCAACGAGCAATGCAATCAGCAGTCTTGTCGAACACATGGTTTCCCCACGCATCAGCATAGCGCAAGGCCATAGTCACCTTGAAGCGGCATCTGGTGGGCCGATCCCTGTGTGCACCCTCACGGCCATACGCTCCCGCAAATTGTGGGGCGACACTAGCGGAGCTATGATTACCTCGTCATGAAGACCACTCGTGCTTCACTGCCAATGCTGCAAAGCTTGCAACGGATCGCCTTCTTCGTGGCGGCAGTCCTGGTCCTTGTGCCAGGGGGCGCCTGCGAGAAACAGTGCACGGGCGCTCTAGCTCAGGTCGGAGCCGGCTGCCCGGACACATTTGATGGCAAGCGCGAGAGCTTCCCTGCCTGTCCCAGCGGGAGCACCACGCAAATGGCCTACAGCTGCGGCGATCTCATCGCCTTCAGGAATTCTGATCCCAACTTTACCATCTGCTTTTACGACTTTACTTCACACCAGCTTGTCGGCGCCTACCAGCACACTCAGGTGGAGTCCTTCTGTGGCGACCAGTTCAGCCGGATCGCAGGCCGCACGCCGCTGCCCGACGCGATGTCGTGCGACATCACCGTTGATAACGTTGAGCGCGTTTGCGCAGGAAGCGCACCTGGGGATGCGGGTCCGTGAGACTGTCCTTCAGCATGTCGGCATCCCTGTCCTCAAGAAGAGAGCCAGCGCCAGCGCTTCGCGTCCTTAGGTGCCTGGTACCTCACTCGCGGCGAGTGCCGTCGCGCCCAAGTTGGGGCCCCTCGTGGCTGCGGAACGGGCGCAGCGAAAACCGACCTCGTCGTAATGGCCGTCCGGGTAGTCCCTGGCCGGTAGCCAAAGCTCGGGCAGCCCCGAAAGATTTCTCCCCGGGGCCACCACGGATCCGGGCGTGCATCATGACCGCATTCAGCTCTTCGAGGAAGAGGCTCGCTCATGGATGGAGAACGCCGTGCGCCACCTGTGGCAAGGGAAACCCGAACAGCCCATAGGTCCCTGATGGCACCTCCACCCTGGGGCGGCCCGCTCGTCGCGCCATCGTGGAAAAGCCCTGCAACATAGGGCCGGACTACGGCAAGTCGGGGATCTGCCGAGAGGACCTGAACATGCGATACGGAGGTCGAACAAGCTCGCGAAGGTCCCCCCGCGAATGCTCTGGCACAGTTCGACCTGCCTCGGGGAATTGCTCCAGGATATCGACGGCAGTCACCAGACGCTCGATCACGACCTCAGCGTATCGTCGAGAATCCCGTGCGATGAATTCCCGTATCGCCTCAAGATCCTCGATGGCTTGAGGCATCCAGCGTACCGACGTCACCTGAGAAACTGCTTCTTGACATCTTCGTGCGCCAGGCCGAGCCCGGCATCCGCCTGCTGCACGCCCCGCTCGATCTTCGCCAAGAAGTACAGGCGTTCCATCGCATCCTCCACCGTCGCATCCTCTGGCAGGTGCTCGACGGTTTCCACCGGTTGACGCCATGCCAGAATGATAGCACACGGCCACGCCGCTGGTGGTGACGGCGCGGTCACTACTCCCGTGGGGAGGTCACGTTCACGGACACGACGAACGGCACGAGCTTCCTGATGTACCTGCGAGGGTGCACGAACAGCCAGGCGACGTTTTCGGGCAGCGTGTATCCTGGGACCTATCGGGTGACAGTGACCGGCGACCGCTCGGACATTCCGGCGAGCCAGTTCGTGGCAATTGCTCAGCTCAGGGTTCCGTAGCAAGAGCGCCTGCACGTAGGCTCTTCATGAGGGATTCGCTCTCGCCCACGAGCAGCCTCGACTCAAGAGGCCTTGGCTGGCCCCTACTGACTGAATGAAGCGTTCGGGCCCGCGGTGTAGATAGCCTGGACCTGGTCGGCCGTGAGGGGAGCGTTGTAGATGCGGAACTCGTGGTAGGTGCCGTCGAATCCGGGGTCACCCGAGTACTGCGATTTGCCGAGCCAGTTGTTGGTGTCATCAATCAGAGAGAGGTCCCCGAGCCCACTGGCCTGGCCCTGAAGCACGCCGTTCAGATACATCGAGAGGGTATGGTTCTGCCCATCGAACACGGCCACGACTTGCACCTGGGTTCCCGTACCCAACGCGCTAGGGGCATCGACGAAGATGCTGCTGCTCGACGCCTGGCTGCTGTAGCTGGTGCGCAGGCGGGGTGTTCCGTCCGGCGCCGAATTCGGAGAGATGATCACGGTGGTGACGGCATAGAAGGCGCTACCGGATTGCTGGTTGCTTCCGAAATCGAGAATCCGCTGGTTGTTGTTGCCCCCGTTCCAGGTGACCCAGAATTCGAGGGTGGCACTGGTCAGCGTCGAAAAGATGCGATCGGGCAGATCGACGTACTGGTCCGATGTCCCGCCAGTCAGCGCAAGACTGCCTGAGCCCGATAACTGCGCGTTCATCACCGTGCCGTTGGCAGTTCCCACCCCATCGGTAACGTTGGTGCCAGTTCCGTTGAAGTTACAGCGATGCACCAGCGTCGCGCCGATCGCACAAAGCGCGCATGGCTTGTCTGGCGAAGACGTGTCGAGGGCAGGCGCAGTATCCAACGCCTCGGCACGGCCACCATCCTGACCGGCAGCTCCGCCGGTTCCGGACGTTCCCCCAGTACCGGCGGCGTCCCTGACCGCGGTGCCACCGGACCCAGCATCGAGCTTTGTTCCAGAGCCTCCGGCAACTGCCGTCTGCCCGGCGCTTCCTCCGACGCCACCCGTCCCGGCATCGAAGCCTGACCCGCTGCCGCCTGCAGCTGCCGTCTGGCCGGCGCTTCCCCCGGCGCCCCCTGACCCGGCATCGAAAGCCTGGCCACCCGTGGCCTGAGGATAATCGGCCGGCGACAGCGCATCGACTTCCGAGTTGCCGCCCGTGCCCTTGGCGTCCGATGCACTCGAGGGAGGGCTCGTATTGCCACCCATCCCAGCGTCGAGTGGGATACCGCCGACTGCCCCGCCCGACGAGGCGATTCCACCGGCGCCGGACGCATCGGCACTACTGCCTCCTGAGGCGTCCGAGCCGAGACCGGCGCCGCCGGCGCCAGTGCCGGAACCGCCGCCTCCCGCCGGCGAACCCGCCACGCTGGCATCGGAGTGGGTCAACGCCCACGGCTTGTCGAGATTCACGCAGCCAAGGCCCAAGGAAACCAGCAAGAGCAGCGCGCACCTGAATCGGATTGGCCAAGTGGCAGGTGTGAGCATCAACGCACATCCGGCTGCCATCATCTCCCCCTTGTCGTCATCATTCGTATCGAGCTTCGGCACAGCGACCATTTTCCTCTCCAAGGATACACTCAAAAAGGCTCGAAGTGTCGGGCAACCCCAACCCCCAGTCTGGTGAGCGAGGTCCTACAAAACTAGCCGTGCACGGCCTTGCCCAGGGCGCGCATGTGGGCCATCTCTTCGTCGGAAAGCGGCCCCCGTTCGAGCGCCTTCATGTTCTCGCGCATCTGCTCCGCGGTCTTGGGCGCCGAGACCACCACGTCGACGTTGGGGTTGGTCAGGCAGAAGCGGAAGCAGTCGCCCGCGGTGGCGGCCGGACCGGTCCACCCCTTGGGCGGCCGCAACAGCTTGGTCCAGCTGGTGGCCGTGTAAGCGGCAATGACGGGCTTCTTGGCCGGCAGATGTGGAAAGATGTCGACCTCGGCGCCGGGGTGGGCGGCGTTGTAGCGGATCATGAAGAAGTCGAGCAGACCCTCCGTCGCGAGCTTGGCCGCGCGCTTGCGGTCGTGGATCGACACGCCGATGGCGCGGGCCTTGCCCTCCTCGCGCAGCTTGACCAGCTCGCCGATGACCGACTTGGTGAGGAAGGACATCTTGCCCGCCCAGAAGACCTGCACGATGTCGAGATAGTCGCTGCCGCTCTCGCGCAAGCGCTTCTCGGCCGCGCGCCGTACCGAGCCCCCGACGTACGCGAGGATGGGCCCGGTGGCGAGCATGAAGCGCTCGCGATCCTTCATCACCGTGTCCTTGACGATGGTCTTCAGGTATTTCTTGGCCGGGCTCCAGAAGATGTAGTTCGCTCCCAACTCCAGCGCTTCGCGCACGCCGGCCTCGGGCAGCCCGTATGAGGCGGAGATGCCGTAGCGGTGGATGGATTTCCCAAGAATGCTCCTATGGGTGAACTCGCTGGCCATGCCTGACGATACCTCAATTCCGGCGCATCGGTCGGCGGTGGTAGACGGGCAAAGACTATGGCAGGACCACTGTCCCATTCATGCCGGCGCATTCTTGCTTGACCAGGTCAAGCGTCTGGTTTCCATCGGCGTAGTACCAGGCAGTTTCTGGAAAGCTGCCGAAGGTGATCAGGCATCCGCCAACCGCATTTGTGCGCGAACAAGAGTTCGGACCGTACACGCTGGTCGTTGTGACGTAGATGCTCCCGTCCGCAGGCGGCATATTGCAGGCGGCCCGAAAGACTGCCACATCGTCGGCCGAGAGGCCCTGAATCTCCATGCACGAGACGGAAGTTCTGGTCAGCGTGCCCACGCTTGTAATCTCAGTGGTCGTGCACGAGGCGTCCCCGCCAAAGGGGAGATCAGGGCTCCTCTGGGCATCGACTGATGTCCCTTTGCTTGAGCCTCCGCAGCCCATCGCGACCAAGCAGGCGACTATGGCTACCCTCATGACAGATAAGGCTACACCCGTGGGGAGTGCGTGGAAAGTTCGAACGCTCCTATGCGGGAGCCCTCCGCTGGAAGAATGATATCAAGGCCCCACTCGGAGGTGCCAGGGTATTCTTGGGATTGACAGGCAACTTTCAACTTTCCCTTCGCCTTGACGTAAGAAGCGTATGCGCGCTCGCACGCCCGTCTCGCCATCCTAGAAGTCTCTGGAACCACTCCGTCGAGGAAATGCCACTGGTGCTCCGACTCTCGATCCGAAACCCTTCCTTTCTCATCCGTCTCTGTGTTTTCTGTGCTCTCTGTGTTTAGAATCCGGAACCCAAGGTCGCCTTCATCCCCCCGCAACTCAGAATCCAAGGTCCGCTGTGCGCCATTTTCGATATGGTGCTACCTTGACTCATGGGAAGAGTCTTCTCGGCGTTGTCCTTCTTGCTTGTGCTTCCCGCCTGCGATGGTGGCTCGACGCCGGCCGGAGGTGACACGAGCACTTCGCTTGCCGATTTCGCGGCCGCGCTCGTGGATGGCGTGTGTACGTACGAGGTTCGCTGCGGGCAGATGCCTGACCTGGCCACGTGCAAGGCGGCTCTCCAAGCAGACGAAGGGCAGGCATCGGCGGATGTGCAGGCAGGACGAACCAAGTTTGACGGCAAGGCCGCGGCCGCTTGCCTTGACAGCCTCCAGTCGCGAAGCTGCAGCCGGGCTCAGGGTCTCTGGAGCGAATCGCAGGTCTGCAAAGGCATTCTCCAGGGCACAGTCGCGGACGACGGCGCCTGCTATGTGGGTTCGGAGTGTGTCTCTGGAAGATGCAGCGCCATCTGTTCGGGCGTGGAATGTTGTTTGGGCGCGTGCAACCCCAGCCCGACGGCGATCCCTATTGGCGGCGATTGCAGCGGATCCGCGGACGGGTGCGGGTCGGCCGCATTCTGCTTCTACGGGTCCACGTCGATTTGCACGGCCAAGGGCGCCGCCGGTCAATCCTGCGAGCGGGTGTCCTACGCAAGCTCTTGCGTGGACGGGATGTACTGTGTGCCGAATGGTACGGACACCGGGATTTGCGGCACGCTCCCCGCCCGAGGAGAAAGCTGCCATCCCGCGGGAGTCTGCGATTCCTTGCTCGACTATTGCGACCCCGTGACGTCGAAGTGTGTGTTCAATATTCCGGTGGGGGGCGATTGCAGCGCCGCCAGCGCCACCTGCGTCGGCTACGCCACTTGCGATACGAACGGACGGTGCGTGGCCAGGGCATCGGCTGGCGAGCCGTGTGATGACGTCAACGGGCCTCGCTGTCTGGGTTCGCTCTCGTGCGACTCAGGAAGCTGCGCCTTCCCGCCGGCCAGGGTCTGCCGGTAGGGGACGCCGCCGCTTCGCCTAGATGCCCGGCCGCGGCCGTGGATCGCGGGCCCCAATCCGTTGCCCCGGAGCCGGCGAAAACCGCACAACAAATCTCAGTGGATTGTGGTGAGCTGCTGCTGTCCCTGAGGCAACTGAGGTATGAACATCCCGGAGAACATCATGCGCCGTCCCCAACTCGTACCTATCGTCCTCGCTATCTTGGCCGGCCTGGCCTGCTCATGCACCTCGGCGAACCAGAGCGGCGGCGCGGGAGGGGCGGTGGGCGTCGGCGGTGGCACGCAATCCGGTGGTGCGTCCGGGTCGGGCGGTGTGACAGCCACCGGCGGACGAACGGGTTCGGGTGGTCAGACCGCACCTGGCGGCCCAACGGGTTCGGGGGGGAGCATGGTCTTGGGCGGCGCGACGAGCTCCGGCGGTCAGCCCAGCTCGGGCGGCGCGACGAGTACGGGCGGACGTATGGGTTCTAGCGGCGCGACGAGCAGCGGCGGAATGACAGGCGCTGGCGGCGCGACGAGCACGGGCGGACGCATGGGTTCTGGCGGCGCGCCGAGCACCGGCGGACTGACGGGCGCTGGCGGCACGACGAGCACCGGTGGACTGACGGGCGCTGGCGGCACGACCATCGCCCCTACCTGCACGCCTTCATGCGCCAACAAGACGTGCGGAAGCGACGGGTGCCAGGGTACGTGCGGCGGCTGCCCACCCGCGCAGATGTGTAGCCCAAGCGGCACCTGCCAAACCAAGAGCGGCTCGGGCATCCTCGTCGATGCGAGCTCCCAGCTCACGCCGATTTCGCCAGACATCTACGGAATTGCGTTCGCGGACGATGAGTCGGCCAAGGTCACCACGCTCAATCGCTCGGGGGGCGACTCGGCAGAGACCTACAACTGGCAAAAAGACATCACGGGCAAGGGCGCCTGGTGGAACTGCGCGAACTACGCGGGTGCCGGCAGTCCCAGCGATGCGGACACGTTCGTGCAAACCAACAAGTCGAAGAACATGAACACGCTGATGACGATTCCGATCACCGGCTGGGTCGCAAACGTTGCCACGTCGTCGGACAGCACCGCCAGCACGCTTCTCGGTCAGCCTCTCAGCTTCTGCAACTATCCCCAGAAGGCCGACGGCACGCTGGTCCCGTCGCTGACCTGCTGCCAAGCGATAGGTACGCAGGAATCCGTGCTGGTCGACAACGGTTCCAAGAGCCTGGACCCGAGCTTCATGGGCAACTGGGTCGCGCATCTCGTGTCGACGTTCGGCACCGCAGCCAGTGGCGGCGTGAAGTACTACCAGCTCGATAACGAACCCGACAACTGGCAGAACAACCGCCCGGACATCTACCCGTCGCTTTATCCTCCGGGAACCAGCTGTCTGGACTACACCGTACCCATCACGTCCGGTAACGAGGCAGGCGTGTCGCCGAACGATGACATCCTCAATCGCTCGATTGTGTATGCGGCGGCGGTCAAATCCGCAGATCCGACGGCACAGGTGCTGTTCCTGTCGGTCATGAATCCCGACGATCTCGTCAACCTGATGCAAACCGAATGCGGCGTGGGCACGTGGGACTCGAGCAAGAAGGTTCCCTACAGCGTCACGAATTCCTATGCTATGGCGATGATGTCCAAGGCAGCGCAGTACGAAGCCGCCAATCACAAGAGGATCTTTGACTGTCTGGATACGCACTACCCGACCGACGCGAAAGACTTCTGGCAAAGGGCCTCGCTGTCGAATGCGCAAGGCTGGATTCAGTCGACGTACCCGGGCACGGGGATCTGCGTGAGCGAGTACAGTGTCTCGAACGACGCCACCGACCCAACCGCCACGACCCAGGAAGCTGACTTCCTTGGCACCTTCGGCGTGGTTGGGGCGCGCCTCGCGGCGTACTGGGGCAGCCTGGTGGCCGACGACAAGATCACCCACAAGCCGGTGTACAACGCCTTCCTGATGTTCCGGAACTACGACGGCGCAGGCGGCACGTTCGGCAGCGTATCGATCGGTGCCCAGAGCTCCTATGCGAACGTTCACGCCTATGCGGCGACGGACTCCGCGACCAGCCCGACGAAGCTGTGGATCATGCTGGTCAACCGGGGCACCAGTGCGCAGGCCAATATGACGATCGCCATCAACAACTTCAGCGCTGCTTCGACCGCAAGGGTCTATCAATCCGTCAACGGCGCCGCGCCCGCGGCGGCTGCCGACGTGGCGATTGCGAACGGTTCTATCTCGGGGCTTTCCATCGCCGCAAACACAATCACGCTGATTGCGGCTGCGCGCTGAGCGGTCGTAAAGCCCACGAGCCCTATGCCCACAACCTGGCCGAAGTTACCGCGCCCGGGAGGTGCGCCAGGGTAGCCCGGGCAAATTCCCCAACCGCGCTGAAGCCGTGCGCAAGCTCATCGAGAAGCCGAAGGCATCGCAATGGAAGCTGCGGCTATGACGGCGGCAATACAGGGAGCCCGCCGTCGGACTCCGACCCTGGTGCGGTTGAGCCGCCGCACCCCTCGGCGGTGAGCCCGCCCGCCGCAGCCAGCACAAGCGCAACTTTGATCCAGTGAAGGCTTCTGAGCGCCACGCGGACCTCCTCGTCTCGAATAGGACTGACAAATCGCCGCCCAGTACTATACGCCGACCCTACGAATATTGGGAGGCCGGGCGGCAGGCGGACACGAAGTTCGCCATGCCTCTATGGTTTCGCAGTAGCGGCGCGGGCGTGCCGCCAGCCTCATGAGCAACTCGAATACGAGCGTGCGGGGCGCAGTAGTGGGACTGCGGTCGACCGTAGTGTGGACATGCCGGTTTTTCTCGTGCCTAGGCACGTAAGGTGCGGCCTGCTTGCCGTTCTATTCTGAATCTAGCGGGCCGGAGTGGCATCCCAATAACGGTCCTGAATCGCGTCGGATGCAGGGCCTGCATTGATTCAACCTAATCTTCTCTGAAGGAATAACTGATGATTTCAGCGCGTACGGGTGCTTCTGTCCTCATGGCCCTGGTCTTCTTGCCGACGGTTGGATGCAGCTCTTCCGAGGGCGGGGCAGACGGCGATAGGAGTGGAACCTCGAAGGACGGCGGGGTCGTGGGCTCGGGCGGGCAGGGCGCTGGTGCGGTTGATGCGTCAGGCAC
>CAZBIU010000011.1:0-39208 GCA_964491625.1 uncultured Myxococcales bacterium | reverse complement strand
TACGGGCAGCTGGAGGCGCGCTCAAACCAGCTCGCACGTGTGTTGCAATCGCGCGGCGTCGGCCGAGGCAGTCTGGTTGGGATTTGCATGGCGCGCAGCCCGGACATGGTCGTGACCATGCTGGCGGTGATGAAGTCAGGCGCGGCATACCTGCCGCTGGATCCCGGTTTCCCAGCAGCTCGGCTGGCTTTCATGGTCGAGGACTCGGCGATGAACCTGGTCGTTTCCCAGTCGCACCTTACGAGCCGGCATGGCTGCGGCCGAGAACGAACGCTGGCGCTGGACGTTGCCGCAGGGGAAATCGAAGCCCAGTCCGCATCCCCGCTCGGCCACAGCGCCGACCGGTCGCCCGAGGATGTGGCCTACGTCCTCTATACCTCGGGCTCAACGGGCAGGCCCAAGGGTGTCGCGGTTCCCCACCGTGCGACGGTGAACTTCCTGTACGCCATGCAGCGCGAGCCGGGACTGCGCGAGGATGACGTGCTGGTGGCCGTGACCACGCTGTCGTTCGACATTGCATTCCTCGAGTTGATGCTGCCACTGTCGGTTGGCGCGCGCATCGTCATGGCCAGTCGCGAGCTGGCGATGGATGGACCCGCGTTGCGCCGGCTACTGGAGACCTGCGGGGCCACGGTCATGCAGGCCACGCCGGTCACGTGGAGGATGCTGATTGACGCGGATTGGCGCGGACACGGCCGTTTCAAGGCCATCTGCGGCGGGGAGCCGATGCCCGTGGATTTGGCCGAAGCCTTCCTCGAGCGCACCGGGGAAGCCTGGAACGGCTATGGCCCGACCGAGACGACGGTGTACTCGACATTTTGGCGTGTCGAACACCCGCGGCAGGGTATCTACATTGGACGCCCCGTGGCCAATACGACCGTGCGTGTTCTCGATGCCCATTTGCGCCTCTGCCCCATCGGCGTGCCGGGCGAAATCTACATCGGTGGTCATGGATTGGCACTCGGCTATCTCAACCATCCGGACCTAACCTCTGAGCGCTTCCACGCCGATCCGTACTCGGCGGGAAGTCGCCTCTACCGCACCGGTGACATTGGCCGCTGGCACGACACGGGCTTGCTTGAGTACCTCGGTCGCACTGACTTCCAGGTCAAGATCCGCGGTTTCCGCATCGAGCTCGGCGAGATTGAGGCAGCGTTGAGCGGACATCCGGGCGTGAAGCAAGCGATCGCTATCGTGCGCGAGGATCGTCCGGGTGACCTCCGGATCGTGGCTTACGTCATTCCCATGGCTGGTCGCCTCGACGAAGCAGCGTTACGCTCGCACCTGCGAGCAGCCCTTCCCGACTACATGGTGCCGCAGCATTTCGTTCCTATGGAGGTGTTTCCTCGCACGCCCAACGGGAAGATCGATCGCAAGGCTCTGCCCGCGATCGAGAGCACCCCCGGGCAGGCTTCGCTGGCACAGCCGGCAAGTGCTCTGGAAGCACGAGTCCTGGCGGAGTTCGAGAGACGATTGGGTCGTGCGGGCGTTGGCCTCGAGGACAATTTCTTCGAGTGGGGGGGACATTCGCTGCTGGCCGCACAATTGATGGCGGCGCTGAATCGAGATCTAGGCCTGGCGCTGCCGATGCGGATAGTCTTCGAAGCACCCACGGTGAAGGCTCTAGCTGCTCGTATCGGGCGGGATCCCTCCCCCAACGGGGACACTGGTCGGATAGTGGTTCGGCCCGACCAGCGCACGGCTCCGCTGTCACTACAGCAGCAGCGCGTCTGGTTCATCGAGCAGTTGCAGCCAGGCAACACTATGTTCAACTCGCCCGCCGCGCATCGCCTGCGCGGCCCTCTCGTCGAGGCGGCGTTCGAGCGGGCTTTCAATAAGATGGTTCAGCGGCAGCCCTCGCTACGCACCGTGATTCGTGAGGGGGAGAGTGGCGATGTCCAGGCGGTGCTGGATGAGGTGCCGGTCAAGCTATTTCCGGCGGAGGATCTGAGCGTGCTTGGCGGTGAGGAGCGCGAGTCGAGGCTTCGGGCGCGCATCCGCGAGTTGACGAAGGAGGCCTTCGATTTTCACAACGGCCCGCTGTTCCGCGCCCGTCTGTTCCGGCTCGGACCTGATGAACACGTCCTGGTCTTCGTCGTTCACCACATCGTGTGGGACGGGTGGTCCTTCGATCTGTTCTACGACGAGATCAACGCGCACTACACCGCGTTCTGCAACGGCCAGCCTTCGCCGTTGGAGCCGCCGCTCGTCAGCTACGGCGACTTCGCTGCCTGGCAACGCCAGTGGTTGCAAGGCGAGCGGCTGCGCGCCGAAGTAGAGCACTGGAAAACTCAATTGCGGGGCCACAATGAGCCACTGGCCTTGCCCGCGGACCGGCCGCGCCCGGCCGAGGCCTCGAATTCCGGTATCACCGAGTGGCTCAACGTCTCGAAAGAGATGACCGACCGGCTGCACGAGATGGGACGGAAAGCCGACGCGACTCTGTTTATGACACTGTTCGCCGCCTATTACGCCTTCCTCTGGAAACACACCGGGCAGCACGACCTCGTGGTGGGCACGCCGGTTCGTGCAAGGTCGCACGCCGAGGTAGAGAACCTGATGGGTTTCTTCGTCAACGCGCTGGCCGTGCGGAAGCAGGTCGACGAAAGGATGACGTTTCTGGATCTCGTGCGCGAGGTGCGCGCCACGGTACTGGAAGCCCTCAGCCATCCGGACGTGCCTTTCGAACACCTGGTGCGCGAGTTGAGGCTGCCACGCGATGACAGCCGATTCCCGATATACCAGGCGTTCTTCTCATTCCAGGATGCGCGCCAGCGTCCTTCGCGATGGGGCAATCTGTCGCACGAGCGGGTCCCCGTGTTCCAGGCGGGGCTGGCCGAGGATTGCTCGGCGTGGTTTGTCGAGCGCTCGTTCGGCCTGATTGGCAGTTTCTCCCTGAACGCGGACATCTTCACGCGCGACACGGTACGGCGCTACCGCGACCGTTTCCGTCGGCTGCTGGAGGCCATTGTGGCCGACCCGCAGCAGCGGGTGGCGGACCTGGAGGTGATGGCCGAGGAGGAGCGGCAGGAGATCGAGCGGTTTACCAGCGTGGGCGCGGCGCTGGACCTTTCACCACCCGTGCAAAGCTTGTTCGAGCAGCAGGTGACGCGAATGCCCGGGCGCCAGGCCATCCGTTTCGAAGAGCGATCGCTAACCTATGGTCAGATTGAGGTGCGCGCCAATCGACTGGCGCACTTGCTGCAGTCGCGCGGCGTCGGTCGCGGCACGCTGGTGGGCATATGCCTCGAGCGCTCGCCCGACATGGTGGCGGCGATGCTGGCGGTGCTGAAGGCGGGTGGAGCGTACTTGCCGCTGGATCCCGCATTCCCGGCCTCGCGGCTGGAGTTCATGGTGGACGACTCGAGACTTGCTCTGGTCATCTCGCAGACGCAGCTGGCCGACCGGCACGGCTGCGCCGACGGGAAGACGCTGAACCTAGACGAGAACGAGGGCCTCATCGCCGCCCAGCCGGCGACCCGGCCTGCGACCACCGCCGCCGGGGAGGATGCGGCGTACGTTCTGTATACGTCGGGCTCGACGGGGAAGCCCAAGGGGGTGACGATCCCGCACCGTGCGGCGCTGAACTTTCTGCACGGGATGCTGCGCGAGCCCGGTCTCGCCGAAGCCGATACCTTGGTCGCGGTGACCACGCTGTCGTTCGACATCGCCTTTCTGGAACTGATGTTGCCGCTGGCGGTGGGCGCGCGTGTCGTGCTGGCGGGACGCGATCAGGCGATGGACGGCGCGGCCCTTCGGCAGCTGATAGAGTCCAGCGAGGCGAGCATCATGCAAGCGACACCGGTGACCTGGCGCCTGCTGATAGATGCCGGCTGGCGAGGCAACGGTCGCTTCCGTGCTCTGTGCGGAGGCGAGGCGATGCCGATCGATCTAGCGGAGGCCTTGGTGGAGCGGACGGGCGAGCTGTGGAACATGTACGGGCCGACGGAAACAACGGTTTGGTCGGCGTGCTGGCGGGTGCGGAATCCCCGTGACGGAATTCTGGTGGGTCGCCCCATCGTCAACACGACGATTCGCGTGCTGGATGAGGGGCTGCGAGCGTGTCCGTTGGGCGTGCCGGGAGAAATCTACATTGGCGGCGAGGGGGTGGCGCTGGGGTACCTGAACCGGCCCGAGTTGACTGCGGAGCGCTTCATCGACGATCCGGAGGTGGCGGGCCGACGTCTATACAAAACGGGGGATCTAGGCCGCTGGCGTGAGGGCGGACTGCTTGAGTGTCTCGGCCGGACCGACTTCCAGGTGAAGGTGCGTGGGCATCGCATCGAACTCGGCGAGATCGAGACGGCACTGTCGCGGCACACGAGCGTGAAGCAAGCGACCGTGACGGTGCGCGAAGATCATCCTGGTGACGTACGTCTGGTGGCGTACGTGATTCCCGCGGAGGATCGTGTCGAGGACGGCGTTCTGCGGGCGCACCTGCGCACCTCGTTGCCCGAGTACATGGTTCCGCAGCACTTCGTGGCGTTGGCCGCGTTCCCGATGACCGCGAACGGCAAGATCGATCGCAAGGCCTTGCCAGCGCCGGAGTACACGGTGGTCTCCACCTCGGCCTTTTCGCGTCCCCTCGGACCTACGGAGAAGGTGATTGCGGATGTTTGGTCCAGGATCATCGGCGTCTCTCGCATCGAGCCTACCGACAACTTCTTCGACCTGGGTGGCCACTCGTTCATCGCTGTGCGGGCCATCGCCGAGGTTGAGAAGGCCATCGGGAAGCGGGGCGCTCTCCGCGACGTCATCTTCCTGTCGCTGGAACAAATCGCGGCCGCCTACGATCGCAGCTGATGGAGGCCTTCCAGTTCGGCGACAGCCGCGAGCCGCTGTTCGGCATCTACCACCCCGGCGAAGGGGAGCGGAAGCCCACGTGCGGCGTGCTCTTGTGCAATCCATTTGGCGAGGAAGCCATCCGAGCCCACCGCGTCTTCCGCGTGCTGGCCGCGCGGCTAGCCAGGGAGGGTGCGCATGTGCTCCGATTCGACTACTTTGGCACCGGGGACTCAAGCGGATCGAGCGGTGAAGGCACACCCGCGCGCTGGGAGAAGGATGTGCGTTGTGCCCACGATGAGCTGGTGCGCCGGAGCAAGGCCTCCAAGGTCATGTGGGTGGGCTTGCGGTACGGGGCCAACCTTGCCCTCGCGGCCAGTACCCGCCCAGTAAAGTTGGACCGTCTGATCTTGTGGGATCCCTTGCTGACCGGGAAGGCCTACCTAGCGGAACTGGCCCACAGCCACGCGGCCTACATGAGATGGGATCTACAAGGTTGGCAGCCCCGTCCCGATGCTCCGCCACAGGCGATCGGCTGGGCGTTGACACCCGAATTGTGCGAGGCAATGGCCCGGCTGGACCTCTCAAAGCCGCGCTTCACTTCGGCCCAGCACATGGTCGCCATTCTTTCCGCTCCAGACGCGCCATCCGAGGGGATTGTCGCGCGGCTGGCTGAGGGGCAGACTACGGACGTGCGCGTGGTCGAGAGCACATCGCCGTGGAATTCTGACGAAGCGCTGAACTCGACGCTGGTACCAGGTGAAATCGTCAACGCCATCGTCGCGGCGGTGAGCGAGTCATGCTGAAGGAACGCGTTGTCACCTTCGGTCCGGGCTCGATCCTAATCGGCATCGAGACGTGGCCGTCCGATGATCGCGCGAAAGCAAACCTTCCCGCCGTCATTCTGTTGAATGCGGGAGTCGTCCATCGCGTCGGTCCGCACCGGATGACGGTGACCCTGGCGCGGCGGCTAGCGCAAGCCGGATTCCACGTTCTTCGCTACGACCGTTCGGGTTTGGGCGACAGTCAGCCCCGTGCGCGCGGAAATGCCGCAGATGCTGCCGTTGCCGACGGACAAGCAGCGATGGACCACTTGACGGCCACTACCGGCCGGAACCTCTTCGTGTTCGGCGGGTTGTGTTCGGGGGCAGACAACAGTGTCAATGTGGCGCTGGCCGACAAGCGGGTGGCGGGGATGATTCTGTTGGATCCATTCGGCTACCGCACCCCGCGATTCTATCTGCAACGATTCCGGGATAGAGGTGGCGATCTTGGGGTCTTGATCGGCTACGCGCACCGCCACCTCGGCGCAAGCTTGCGGCGCTGGTTGGGGAGGTGGTTGCCGGACCGCCGCGAAACCAACGCGCTCAAGACGCCTCCGCCCGCCTATCGTCGCAGGCAGCCACCCAGAGAGGTATTCGGCGCGCAACTGCGCCGACTGACCGACCGAGGAGTCCGCATCCTGGCGATCTATACCGGCAGCGCAGGTGACCGCTACAACTACGCCGAGCAATTCGCGGACGGTTTTCGCGCCTTTGGCCTCGCCGACCGTGTCGACTGCGAGTATTTGCGCGAGGTCAACCACACCTTCACGGAACTGGCCGCGCAGCAGTTGCTGTGTAGCCGTGTCGGGGGGTGGATGGAGCGCACGTTTTCCGCCTCCGTCGCTTCCGATGCGCCTCCTCGGGCGTCTGTGCAGCGTGCGGTCGCGGAAGCGCGGATGCCCGAGCAGGGCGCGTCGATCCACCACGAGCTCAAGGCGCGTGCGGAGCAACTCGCGCACCGCCTGCGCGATCACCTCACCCGGCCCAGGGAGATGAGTGCTGCGGCGCTCATCCAGTGTCAGATGGACCTTGTCCGCACCCAGCTTGAGCTGATGGCCCGCTGGCGCCTGGGCGTTCAGCAGAGACGGACCAGAGACGAAAGCCTGCCGAGCGCTGGTCCTGTGACGGGCGCGTGACTTCGGCGGTCGGAGGTCGACTCGGTACTTGCCCGGATGGTAGGGTGGCCTCCTCGTCGCATGTCATTAGCACGTACCGTCGCGCGTAACAGCTTGTGGAGCGGGCTCGACATGTTGGTCGACATGATCCTGCCGCCCCTCATGTCCATCATGGTGGCGCGTGTCATGGGGCCCGCGAAGCTAGGCTCCTTCAGTTATGTCATGTGGCTGTCGACAACCGCAGCCGCGTTGGCCGGGGCGGGCATTGCGATCGCGGGTTTCAAGTACATGGCGGAGTACGCGGGGCAGCGCCGTCCGGAGGTATTCCGAGCCGTCTTGCGTACGGGTTTAGGCGCTCAAGCGGTTGCCCTCATCGTCGTCTCGCTGCTGGGCCTTGGATGGGCCAATCTGGCTCTGCCGGCCGACGAGCGTGTGTTCGCATCCCTTGCGATGCTTGCTATTCTTCCGACGGGGCTGATGGGCATGGCGAGCTCGGTGAACAACGCCGTTCAAGAGTTGCGCCCCAATGTGGTGGCGTCGATTAGCTCGGGGCTAGTCCATGTGGCAGGGATGTTGCTCGTGGTGCTGGCGGGTTGGGGCCTGGTGGGGCTCGCCGCTGCCGGTCTGGCCGCGCGGACGTGCGACTGCGTTGTGCGGTGGAAGCTAACCGTGGCGCGTCTGCCTGGCTACCTGAAAGGCATGGGCATGGCCGAGACGGCAACCGAGCACAGTCCAAGGTTGCCGCCTGGCTTGGGCCGCAAGTTCGCCATCTTCATCGGTGAGTCGACAATCCTGACGGTGTTGGCGATGGTCGTGTGGAACCGCTCTGAGATGATCTTCCTCAAGCGTTACTCGGCCATTGAGCAAGTCGCATACTTCTCAGTGGCGTTCAGTCTTAGTCTAATGCCGGGGCAGATCGTCGGCCCGTTCTCGCGCGCTGCCGGCGTCAGCGTGTACGCCGAGCGCGGACGTGACGCGAAGGCGGGCATCCAGGTCGCGCGCCTCTACTGGCGGTACGTGGTCTTGCTGGTCATGCCAGCCTGCTTGGGCCTTGCCGTACTGTCTGGCCCACTCTTGCGCGTGCTGTACGGCACGCGCTACTTCGACGCGGCACCGGTGCTCATGCTAGCAGGGTCGCTGGCGATGTTCGCACCGCTGGCTACCCCGGCCATTTCGTTGGTCACGGCCGCTGGTGGCCAGCGGCGCGTGGTCTTGGCCGGTCTGGCCGCGGCTGCCGCGACTTTAACCCTGGACTACTTCCTGGTCCGTGGCTACGCGGCGCTGGGTGGCGCTCTCGCCAACGGTCTCGGTCAAGCCATCTGGGCCGTCACCATGATCCTGGTCGCCCGCCGTTACTCGTTCACCATCGACTTGCAATTCCTCTTGCGCGTCGTATTCGCGTCCATCGGCATGGCTGTCCTGGTTGCAGCGGCCGTACACCTCCTGCCGGATTTCGCTGCCATTGCTGTCGGTCCGGTCTTGGGTTCGCTCGCCTATTGTGGTTTTCTGCGCTTGGGGCGCATTGTCGACGCACAAGACGTCGAGCGGCTCCTCAAGGCCGAGAGTCTTCTCCCCCGGCCGCTCAGGGCGCCATTCCGTCGGCTCTTGCAAGCAGTCGCCACGGGTGCGCGAAAGGAGGATCTCAACGACGGAGAATAGTCCATCGCGTTGCGACCATCAGCCGCCGCGACATTTCTCTTTCATTGGAGATCTTCCGTGGGGCAAACTGAGGAGCCTAGCCAATCATGCCGACCCCAAATCGTGAATCGTCGCTAGCTTTTCCGAACCGCCCTTGCCTGTGCCGCCGATTCGAATCCCAGGTCGATCGCGATCCGGAGGGTGTCGCGGTCGTGTTTGGCGGCGTGGAAGTCAGCTATCGTGAGCTAGATCGTCGCGCGAATCGCCTTGCCCACCGGCTTCGGCGGCTTGGTGTCGGGCCGGATGCGCTGGTGGCCCTCGGCGCAGAACGATCGATCGAGCTCGTGGTTGGAATTCTAGGGATTCTGAAGGCTGGGGGTGCCTATCTACCGCTCGACCCCGCCTACCCGCTCGACCGCCTCGCTTTCATGCTGGAAGACTCCGCGGCCAAAGTCCTGGTCACTCATCAAGGGGTGAAGACGCCACCCCATTCCAAGGACCTTCGGATTCAGCTCATCGAGGAAATCGCCGACGAACCCGATACCCGCCTCGATTTGGAGATCCAGCCCGAGCATTGGGCCTACGTCATCTACACCTCGGGCTCCACGGGACGCCCCAAGGGTGTACCCATCAGTCACGGCAACGTGGTCAGGCTGTTCGAGGCAACCGATGCGTGGTTCCAGTTTGGCGCCACCGACGTCTGGACGCTGTTCCACTCCTACGCCTTCGATTTCTCGGTTTGGGAGTTGTGGGGCGCATTGCTTTACGGCGGCAAGCTCGTGGTGGTGCCGTATTGGGTGAGTCGTTCACCCGACGCATTCCACGAATTGCTGTCGCGCGAGCGCGTAACGGTGCTCAACCAGACGCCGTCGGCATTCAGGCAACTGGTTCACGCCGTGATCTCTGGGCAAAGTCGGCCACTTGAATTGCGCTACGTGATCTTCGGCGGCGAAGCCCTGGAGCTGCAAGGATTGCGGCCTTGGTTCGACCGCTTCGGCGACCAGAAGCCACGCCTCGTCAACATGTACGGCATCACCGAGACGACCGTCCACGTGACCTACCGGCCTCTCTCGAAGAAAGATGTTGAGCAGGGGCTGGGTAGCGTGATCGGGATTCCCCTCCCGGATCTGCGCGTGCAGCTTGTCGACGAAAACCTGCGACCGGTCGTCGGGGACGCGCCGGGCGAGATCATCGTGCAGGGAGCGGGGCTCTCGGCAGGCTACCTCCACCGCGAAGCCTTGACGGCGGAGCGCTTCGTCGAGTTTCCGCTCGACGGAGAGCCGCGCGCGCGTTCCTACCGTTCGGGAGATCTGGCGCGTTGGTTGCCGGGGGGCGAGCTCGAATACCTCGGACGCATCGATCACCAGGTCAAGATCCGAGGATTTCGCATCGAGCTTGGCGAGATCGAATCCGCCATTGCTCAGAATCCGGCGGTTCGGGAGGTCGCGGTCATCGTCCGCGAGGATGTCCCTGGCGACAAGCGCTTGGTCGCCTACGTGTCGATCCGCGGAGAGACATCGGTCCTCGACGCGATTCGGGCGTCGCTGCGTGAACGTCTCCCCGACTACATGGTGCCAGCCGCCTTTGTCGTCTTGCCCAGGTTGCCCTTGACAGAAAATGGCAAGACGGATCGGCGCGCTTTGCCGACGCCGGACGCGAAGAGGCCCGCGCTCGACACCGAGTTCGTGGAACCTGCCGGCTCGCTGGAAGTTTCCAT
Organism: uncultured Myxococcales bacterium; assembly: GCA_964491625.1. GTDB lineage: Bacteria > Myxococcota_A > Polyangia > Fen-1088 > Fen-1088 > Fen-1118. The sequence continues at coordinate 29,132 of CAZBIU010000011.1, read as the reverse complement.
CGCCGCGATCTGGAGGGAGGTGCTTCGCGTCGACCGCGTTGGTGCCAACGACAGCTTCTTCGATCTGGGTGGTTCCTCATTGCTCGCGGTGGAAAGCTTGCTCGCGCTTCGACGTGAGCTCGGTCGCACGGTGCCAGTGGTTGCCCTCTTCCAGCACCCCACCCTTCGCACCCTGGCTCGAGCGCTTGAGGGAGGCACAGATTCCGATCTGGCGGTCGAAGACATTCACACCCGAGCCGCGAAAAGGAGAAGCAGCGGCAACGAGCCCGTGGCGGTTATCGGCATGGCCGGGCGGTTTCCCGGTGCGGCCAACGTGCAGGCGTTGTGGAAAAACCTCTGCGACGGCCGGGAGACCGTGCGCTTCTTCCGCGACGATGAGATCGATCCGCGCGTCGACACCTCCGACCCCGGCTACGTGAAAGCGCGCGGGATCATCGACGACGCCGACAAATTCGATGCCGCCTTCTTCGGTGAGCCACCGAGCATCGCCGAGATGATCGATCCCCAGCAGCGCGTGTTGCTGGAAGTCGCCTGGGAGGCGCTTGAAGACGCTGGCGTGGTTGTTGACCGTCATGGCACCGTTGTCGGCGTGTACGCGGGGACCGGGCACAACACCTACCTCACCAAAAACGTGGTGCATCGTCCGGATCGCATCGCGGCGGTTGGCGAGCTGCAAATGACACTCGGCAACGACAAGGATTTCGTGGCCACGCGCATCGCTCACAAGCTGAACCTGACCGGGCCTGCCGTGAGTCTTCACACGGCCTGTTCGACCTCGCTGGTGGCCATCTGTCAGGCGGTTCGCGGGCTGCAGGAGCAAGACTGCGACATCGCTCTGGCCGGTGCTGCCTCGGTGACGGTTCCGCAAAACGCTGGTCACGTCTATAGCGAAGGCGCGATGTTGAGCGCGGACGGCCATACGCGCACCTTTGATGCCGCCGCCTCGGGAACCGTTTTCAGCGACGGTGCTGGCATGGTCGTGCTCAAGCGGTTGACCGATGCCAAGCGCGACGGCGATCGCATCTATGCCGTCATCCGCGGCGCTGCCATCAACAACGACGGCGGCCACAAGGCTAGCTACACCGCGCCGAGTGTCTCGGGACAAGCCGCGGTGATCGCGGCCGCGCACGCACTTGCCGATGTGGATCCTCGCACCATCAGCTACGTCGAAGCGCATGGAACCGCTACTCCACTCGGCGATCCGGTGGAGGTCGAGGCCATGGTTCAGGCCTTCCGTGCTCGCACCCAGGATCGCGGATTCTGCGCCATCGGCTCCATCAAGAGCAACATCGGGCACATCACGGCGGCCTCGGGAGTTGCGGGCCTTATCAAGACCGCGCTCGCGCTTCATTACAAGACGCTTCCCCCGAGTTTGCATTTCGAAAAGCCCAACCCGAACATCGATTTTGCGGCCACGCCGTTTTTCGTGCAGACGAAACTGACCGATTGGGTTCCCTCGGTCGGCTCTCTCCGACGCGCCGGCGTCAGCTCGTTCGGGGTTGGCGGAACCAACGCACACGTCGTGCTCGAAGAAGCGCCGGACGCCAGCGAAGTTGGCCCGCGAAAGCCCATCCACTTGCTTGCGCTTTCGGCGCGCAATCCAGAATCCCTCGAACGCATGACCTCTGCGCTGGCGGACTATGTCGAATTCCATCCGGACGAGGACCTCGCGGATCTCGCGTACACCTTGCAGACCAGGCGCACCCATTTCTCCCATCGGCGCTTCGTCGTGTGCAAGGACAACCAAGAAGCACTTACAAGCTTGCGTGGCAAATTAGAACCAGCGAAGCGGGTCGAGCGCGCGGACGCCAAGGTGGTGTTCGTGTTTCCTGGTCAGGGTTCGCAGTACGTGGGCATGGGGAGCGCGCTCTACGATGTCGAGCCTGTGTTTCGCAAGGCGGTCGATCGCTGTGCCACGACCTTGATGCCCGAGCTCGGGCGCGACCTCCGAGAAATAATCTTCGCCAAGCAGGAAGACGCGCAGGCAGCGGAGCTCTTGCTCCGCCAAACCCGGTACACGCAGCCCGCCATCTTCGCCTTGGAGTACGCCCTGGGGTCGCTTTGGCAAAGTTGGGGGATCGAACCCTGTGCTCTCGTGGGGCACAGCGTAGGCGAGTTCGTCGCGGCCAGCCTGGCTGGCGTGTTCGCGTTCGAGGATGCGCTCACCCTCGTCGCGGAACGAGCGCGGCTGATGCAGGCGCTGCCGCCCGGTACCATGCTGAGCGTGCGCGCGCCAGCTTCTGCGATTGAACCGCGCTTGGTTGGCAGTCTTGCCCTCGCAGCATCGAACAGCCCAAGCTTGTGCGTGGTTTCCGGTCCAGCCGGCGAAATCCAGGCATTCCAAGCAGATCTCGAACGAGAGGGGCTGGCGTGCAAGCCCCTTGTCACCTCGCACGCATTCCATTCCGCCATGGTGGACCCTGCGGTTGGCCCGTTCGCGGACCGGTTGGGTCGGGTGAAGCTCTCACCTCCGCGCATTCCCATCGTGTCCACCGCAACCGGCGCCTATCTCACCAAAGAGCAGGCCGTCGATCCGCAATATTGGGCGCGACACATGCGCGTAACGGTTCGGTTTATGGAGGCGATTCGCGTGGCTTGGGCCGATCCATCGCGGGTGCTCCTCGAGGTCGGTCCCCGTCGCACGAGCGCGACCTTGGCCATGCAGATCGCCGAGGATCGCTCTCGGCAGATTGCCATCGCCAGCCTCGACGACCGACCCGATGCCGAATCGCGATCCATCACGCGCGCGGTTGGGCAACTCTGGCTGGCTGGAATTTCCGTCGATTGGGAAGGCTTCCAGGCTCTTGGCCGACGGCGTCTGCTTTCGCTGCCGCACTATCCCTTCGCTCGCGAGCGGCACTGGCTCGAACCATCGCGAAGTGGCCAGGCGCTTGCCCCAGCCGCGAGCGCCAGACCGAGCGAAATGCGTGCGTCGGATACTTTGGGAAATCCCGCGACAGCACCAACCGGTTCGTTTACCGAGGCACCGAAGGTAACTCTCGGACCGACCATGCTCTCTCAGTTACAGATCATGCAAGCTCAGCTGGACTCGCTTGTGTCGGCTCGCGGCGAGCGGCGGCGCTGAGGCCGCCCATGATGGCGTCAGCGGCGGAAATAGACGCCCAGGTAGCGTGCCTCGTGGTCCGGAAGCCAGGGGAAGTGCAGTGTCTTTTCGGGCTCGTTCCAGTCGTCCACCCGATCGAAGCCTAGCGCCTCCATCTCCTGCGTCAGCTGGTCTAGACTACGGACCAGGCACGGTACAGCCCAGTGCGCGCCGGTCTGGACGGTGATGAAAGCATCGCCCGTCGCGCGCATCGGGCTGCGGTTCACAATGACGTGCTTGGGTAAGCCCCCCACCTCGGCGGCAAAGCTGGAAAGCGAGCCCTCCCAATAGTGCAGCGAGCCGGCCGCGAGGAGCACGTTGCACGCGGCGCCTTCGCGGAACGATGACGTGAAGACGAGGTTGTTGGCACCGCGCTCGGCAGCCTTGCGCTTTCCCTGCTCTACCACGGTCGGCAGCTCGAGCACGGTCCATCGCTCGATCGCCCCGGCGGGCAACAGGTCACGGTACTGGTAGTAGGACTGTCCCGCCCCACCGCCGAAGTCGAGCACACGGAGCGAGCCCGTGCTGGCGATTTGGCACAACCAGAACAGGACGGGATAGTCACTGGCCCGCCTCCGCACGCTGAGCTCGAAGTTTGGCTCGACCAGATCGGCGGCGTCGGGTTGGGCTATCGTGCGTGCTTTCCGGCAGGCTTGGCGGGCGGCCTCGAACGTGTCGAAGACTCCGCGCGGGCGCGACCATCCATTCAGGATTGCGAACCCCGCGGGGTGTTCCGCCACCTTCGTCATGACCGTCCTCAGCCGTTTGATTGAGAGAACACGGTGATTGATGTGAGACAGCATGAAGACGACCATACTTGATTAGTGTCGGTTGATGATCGAGAAAAGCTAGTATGCGAGACTAACTCCCACAGGAGTCTGCTCCGGCGTTCGCAGTCCGTTTGCGATTGCCGGGCGGCATTTCGGAATTCAGACTGGCAGGGCTGCCCCAGAGCCCCTTGCCCGCAGGAAATCGATCCATCGGGCCGGAAGACGGCTCTTGAGGGCTTTCCTGGATCGTGAACAAAGACCTTGAAACCCAAAGTAGATCGATGGCTCCAAGGGGAAACCGTAGCGGCTGTTCTCCACGCGCCACCGGGCGATCGAGAAAAGAAGCTCGCTGATGGGGGATGTCAACGCGCGTATTGGCGGGGAAAGGGATTGGCTGTGCGCTTGAAGATCAAGCATTGGGAAATAGCACTCTGTGAAAGCCTTCAGCCTCCTTTCGTGCCCTTGCGGTGCCCAAGGCGCCTTGAATTCCAGTAGCGTATGGTTTGCCCAGCCCTCCAGGGTTTGCGGCGGCACAAAGCCCTTCTGTCGTGCTCTGTCGTACAGGGCTGTTCCTGGATACGGCGTGTATGACCATACTCTTGCCTGCAACCTTGGGTCAATGAGCTTAGCTCGGCCTATCATATCTACTGTCAAGTCGAAATCCCGGGCCGGATCCATCGGCAGGCAGACCATGGTCGAAAGGCGCGGGATAATCTCGGTGGGCTTGAGCATCTCGACGAACCGGAAGGTGTGCTCCACCCGCGCCTTCTTGTCAATGATGTCAAGCACCGTTTGGTCGCCCGACTCTGCGCCAATGTAGATTCGCCAGCAACCGGATCGAGCGAAAAGCTCTAAGTCCGCGCCGGTGAAGTTCTCCGTCATCAGGCGAGGGTGCGCCCCGCACTTCCATTTCAAGTTCAGCTTGGCTTCGATCATGGCGGATGCGAGTTCGCGACAGAAGTCTGCGTTCACGAAGAAGTTGTCGTCCTCGAACGAAACGCCGTCGATGCGTGCGCTCTGCTTCAGGAACTGAAGCTCTTCGATAACCTGCGTGACCGACTTGTGGTACCACCGCCGTCCGTAGGATTGCGCAACACTGCAGAAGGCGCAGTTGAAAGGACACCCATGGCTAGTGAAGTAGCCAATGGCGCGTCTAGCGTGGGGCAACCAGGAATAGACATATTCATCGAAATCGACAAGGTTCCAGTTTACGCTCGGAAACGAATTGAAGTTCTCGGCGGCTTCTCTGCGGTTGACCACGACTTGAGCGCCTCGCTTGAACGCGAGACCGCGGATGTCGGAGACATCCTGATTGGCAAGGAGTCGCTCCACGAGTTGTCGCAGGGGACGCTCGCCCTGACCGATGACTGCGAAATCAATATACGGCTCCCGCAGCGTTTCCTCGGGCAGCAGGCTAGCGTGCCACCCTCCCCATACGATGGAAGCGTCGCAGATCTTCCTGATTCGCTTCGAAAACGCGATACCCCCGTGGATTTGATGACCGGTCATGGCGCTGACACCGGCGAGCAGAATTCGTTCGCGCTTTTCCTCAAGCGCTGCTGCGTAATCCGGCTGCCGCGACTCATCCAGCAGAATGATCTCGAGACCGAGGTCTCTCAGTGCGCGTTCAAGATAAAGCAGCGCATATGGCAGGTCATTGAGCAATCCGTGCGGTTCCGAACACGGAACAAATAGAACGACAACATTCTTGTGTTTCCTCATGGCTGTCCTATCCGGGCTCATACTTCACTTGGCGGCGGCGAGAGTCCAATCTCGGGTCATACCAAGTTTGTTCTCTCGGCGGCGAGCGGCCGTCCACCGAAGCCATCGCATAGCACAAGATCCTGTTCACACTATGCACAGATCTGAAACGCGACACATTGTTTTCAATCGCGTCACAAGATGGGATCGCTCGGGTAATATCCGAGCTGAAACGTCTCATGCAGAATTCGCACCTACGAACAGCCCCTGAGGCCGGAGCGCCAAATCTGTGAGTGCGCAAGTCCGAATTCGCTGTCTTTGGGGCATGTCCAGGCCGGCCGTTGTCAACGATCACGGTGGTCCATGGGTGGTCGAAGCGTGTTAATGCCGCCTCGGGAAAGTCGGGTATTCTGCAAAGCGCGATGACAACCCGATCGAGTAAGGCTTGCCGCCCCGTTCGCGAGACATCGGCCCGGCTTGTTGCCTGGGTCGGACTCGGAATTCTGGTCGCGTGGTTTCTCTTGCAAGGTCTGGTTCGCAGGCCCGATCAGATCGTGGACGACCTGGGCGGTTGGAGGGGCGCGGATACGCAGACTATTGCGCGTTACTTCTGGCGGGACGGCATCGATGTGTTGTTCCCGCGAATTGCTTGGGGAGGGAACGGGCCTGGGTATGTCGAGAGCGAGCTCCAACTGGTCCCCGCGCTCATCGCCTTGGTCATGCATTTGGTGGGATACGCCGAGTGGCCCGGCCAGCTTCTGTCCATGCTGTCGATGGTGCTGGCCTATCTGGTGCTGTTTGGAAACCTCCGGCGGCGATTTGGGCCGTGGCCTGCGTTGTTCGCTGTGACGCTCCTCCTATCAGCGAAAGGAACCGTCAACATCTCAACCAGCGTTCAACCCGATCCTTTGGCGTTTCTTTTCTTTGTTGTCGCGTGGGATGCCTTCAGCCGGCACGTCGAAGCTCCCAGCCACAGAACCCTCGTCGTGGCGTGCGCGGCGACGACGATTGCTGGCCTGGTCAAGCCGACGATGCTCGCGCTCGGCGTGGCGCAGTTCGTGCTGGTGTGGCTGTCGGCCCGTGCGCTTTTCAAACGCCCTGCGCTGTGGTTGACCTGGGCCACGACGGTGCTTGTGGTTGGCGCGTACCTGTACCACGCACGAAACTTGTACCTGACCTACGGGAACACGTTCGGCATCTTGAGCGGTGGCGATGCCAAAACGCCGCACTTGAGGCACTTGATCGATCCACGACTGTGGCAAGAAGCGCTCAAGAACAATGTCATCTTGGGAACCGGATTTCCCGCGGTTCTTGCTGGACTCTGGCTTGCCCTGCGGCGGCGTATCCACGCGATCGAGTGGTCGCTTCTTGCCGGCAATCTGGCGATGATCGTGGTGGCCTTCCGATATGCTTGCAATTACTACTGGGGCGCACACTATCATCTGGTGGCCATCCCGCTGGCGGCGCATGTGCTCGCTCATGCCTTCGACGATCTCGCGCAGAGATTTGCGCCGCAGCGGCGCGGATGGGCCTGGATCGGGGGAACCGTCGCGGTGCTTTCGTCTCTTCAATATGCACGCGCGGTCTATCGCATCCGAACGCAGCCCGCTGAACCCGAGGCGCTTCTTGGACGACGCTTGGCCTCGACCGCGTCCCCTGGCGATCTGATCGTGGTTCGCGCGCGTTCCTTTTCCTACGACGAGGAGTGGAATACGGCCAACAACTTCCAAGACCCGCGCTTATTCTACCTCAGCGACACGCGTGGCTGGGTGGTGGCGAACGACCAACCCGAGAGCAATAGCGTTCAGCAATACGCGCGGTTGGGTGCCAAGTACTACGTCGAACCATTCGACAAGTGGCACAGCTATCCCAAAGTCGCCGAATGGCTGCGCTCGCATGCCCGTTTGGCGATGGACTCGCACGAAGGCAGCATCTGGAAGCTGCAGCCTCACGTCGATGGCGGTCTTGTAGGACGGCAGGGTGAGGCGGCCGATGAGAACGACTAGGCAGCTACCGACAACCTCTCTAGCCGTCGGCCGCAGTGGATGTGGCCTGCCGCATGGCGCCTGGTCGAAGTTCGTCGGGAATCGCCGATCCGTCCCGCGCGGACAATAGGACTTGGTGCAGAAGACCCGCGCTGACATCCCAGTCTGGCGGCCCGGCGGCGGCTACCGCCATCGGGTCATAACTGCTGTACGCTGCCCGCAGCAGTGCCGGGGCCAGCTCATCTGGTCGGCGCGGAGAAACCATCTCGCCGATCGCCGCCGTACCAAGAACGTCTGGGATCCCGCCCACCCGCGTCGCAATCACGCGCCGGCCCGACGCCAACGCCTCCAATACGACATTGGGAGTTCCTTCGTTCCAGCTGGGCAGGGTCAGAACGTCGCACGCCGCCGTCCAGCGTGCCACCTGGGCGAGCGGCTGTACCCCAGGAACGAACACGCGGCCCGGCCATTTCGACTGCGCGTCACGGCAGCGCGACATCTCGCTCCCTTCTCCGACGAGGGCCAAGCACAGGTCCGGGGACGACGGTGCGATTTGGTCGAAGGCTTGCAGCAAGTCGAGCACGCCCTTCGCGGACTCGAGTCGCCCAACGTAGAGAATGAGCTGGCCAGATGGCAAGCCAAGCTCTCGCCTTGCCTCCATTCGGTCACGTGGAGCAAACAGAGCTCGATCCACTCCATTCGGCACCACGGCAATGCGGTCGGCCGACACCCCGAGCTCGGCCGCTTTTGCGGCCAGGGGACGACTGACCGCCACCAAACGGTCGGCTAGCGGAAGCTTGCGGCGGAGGACCCGGCGAATGCCGCCATAACCGGTCAGGAGGTTCAGATCCGATCCGTGTACCTTCACGACAACCGGAAGTCCGAGCCACCGGCCGAGCTCAATCGCGGCGATTCCATCGGGGAAGGCCCAAGAGCCCAAAATGACATCTACCTGCTTCCGCAGCGGAACCACTGTCGGCAGCAAGGAGAGCGCGAACGTCAGCGGGTTCATGGCGTACCCGAAGCGGGGAAAAAAGAAAGCCCGCGGATGTTTCACCTCGAGACCGTCGATCTCCTCGCGTGCCGGAACGGAATGCAGGCGGCCAGCTTCCGAGGTCGTTGCGAACAAATGGGCCCCAGGAAACCAAGGAATCAGGGCGAGCAAATGCACGTCGCAAAGCCGGGACAGGCGAACGAATTGCTGACGATTGAAAGCGGATCCGTGCCTGTTCACCGAGTTGGGAAAGACCTTGGTGAGAATCAGCACACGTAGACGTCGGTCGCAACCTTGGCCTGCACTCACGGGCGACGCTTGGCCACGCGGTCTCATCGGTTATTCAGTCGGTGCTTTGTCGTGCTCCCGCTTTCGCACGCACCGTGCTGGAACACCTGCCACGGTAGAGTGGTCTTCCACGTCCTTGACGACCACCGCATTGGCCCCGACCCGGGCGCCGTTCCCGAGCGTGATAGAACCAATGACCTTTGCTCCCGCACCAATGTAGACGTCGTCGCCCAGCGCCGGACTGTTCCCGCGCTCCGCCCCAATCGTTACCTGGTGCTCGAGGATGACGTTCCGCCCTCCCCGCACTGCTCCGTTGATGACCACGCCGGTCGAGTGTGCCAACACGAACCCCGGACCGAAGTCGGCACCTCGCCCAATCACGCAGTTGAGGCATGCCGAGCTCATCTTGTTGAAGACCATCTCGAGGACGGGAAGACGGTGGCGACGCGACGCTTGCATGGCCCTGTATAGAACCATAGCAGCCGTCCCATCCGCGAGGACAGTCTGGAGCAGGCTCTTCCAGTCGTCTTTGTTGTAGCGGAAGAGCGCCTTCCGGCGCAGATCCTCTCGGAGTAAGGATAGTGTCGTCAACATTTTTGCGAAGCTATGGTCGGTCGCACGCAGTCGTGAGTCATCGTATGGAGCTGCGCATATTACTCGACGTTGGCCCTCGTGACAACCCGCCACCAATGCGTCACACAGTCGAATACATTCCGCATTGACCTGCCCAATGCACGTCGATATCGTGCCGCCACCTTGACTTGCGCCCCCAGCATCATCGCTTTCGCCAAAGACTACAACGAGGATCCCACCTCCTGTCATCACGTGCTGCGGGAATTGGCGCGCACCCGTCGGGTCCTGTGGCTCAACTCGGTTGGCATGCGCACGCCCAAGTTATCCAGTGGCCGCGACTTGGGCAGGCTGGGACGTAAGCTCAAGGACGTTGCGAAAGGGCCGGTCAACGTCGAGAACGACCTTTGGGTCTTCACGCCGATCGTGCTGCCGCTGCCTCATCATGCCGTCGCACGGCAGATCAACCGACAGGTTCTCAGGGCGACCGTGCGGGCATTGCGGATTCGGTTGCACATTTCGGATTTCCAACTCTGGACGTTTCTACCCAACGTCGCCGACTACGTCGGGGCTTTTGGTGAATCGCTGACCGTCTACTACTGCGTCGACGAGTTCTCGATGTTTTCCTACATCGACGCCGCACCCATGTTGGCCGCTGAGAATTCGCTGCTCGGGCGTGCCGACTGCGTCTTTGCCGTGACCCACGCGCTCGCCGAGCGGAAACGTATGGTCAACCCCAACACCCACCTCTCGCCCCATGGGGTGGACGCCGCGTTCTTTTCCCGAGCGCTCGCGCCGGAAACACCGATTCCCGCGGATGTCGCACGGCTGCCGCATCCTGTGATTGGCTTCTACGGCACCCTACAGGATTGGGTGGATCTCGACCTCATCGCCCATCTCGCTCGTTCCCATCCTGAGTGGAGCCTGGTTCTGATCGGCCCCATCGCGGTGGACACGACGGTGGTAGCGGGGCTCCCAAATGTGCACTTGCTCGGCCGCCGCGAGCATCGGGACCTTCCCGCATACTGCAAGGGCTTCGACATCGGCCTGATTCCGTACCGGACCATCGACCGCATGCCATTTGTCAATCCGATTAAGCTCAGGGAATACCTGTCGGCGGGCTTGCCCGTCGTCTCCACGGCGGTCCCGGAGGTTCGTCGCTACCCTCAATGGTGCGCGGTGGGCGAGGATCATGAGGGCGTGCGGCTGGCGATCGAACAAGCCCTACGTGACGATTCGCCCGAAAAGAGGCGGAGTCGTTCTAGCGCCATGGCCTCCGAGACTTGGGAGGCGCGGGTTGCCGAGGTGGATCGGATCGTCCAGGAGACTGCTCTTCGCAAGCGAGGGAACCGATGAGTCAAGCACGTCTTGCTGCCGGCATGGTCGGCGCGGGCAATATCTGCGAATTTCACGTCGCCGCCGTCAAGGAGCTTGCGAACGTCGAGCTCGTCGGCGTGGCCGACCTGGACAGCCAAAAGGCGAAGGAAAACGCTGAAAAGTGGGGAACCCGCGCGTTCCCGTCGCTGGAAGCCCTGGTGGCCGCCGGCGCGAACGTCATCCACGTGCTGACGCCTCCGTCCGCCCACGCCGCGGTGGCCATGGAGGCCCTTGAGCGTGGCTGCCACGTGCTCATCGAGAAACCCGTCGCGGAAAGCGTCGAGGATGCTCTTGCGATCGCGGAGCTCGCCCGACGGAAGAATCTCACCGCGAGCGTCAACCATTCCTTGCTGTACGACCCACAGGTTCGTCGCGCGCTCGATGCCGTGCGATCAGGTGGCTTGGGTCGTGTCGTTTCGGTCGACATCCTGCGCGGTTCGGAGTACCCACCCTATGAAGGCGGTCCTCTTCCTCCGCACTATCGCAAGGCCGGATATCCCTACCGCGACCTTGGCGTGCATTGCCTCTACCTCATGCAAACCCTATTGGGGCCGATCGAGGAAGTCACGGGCACGTGGTCCAGTCTTGGCGGCGATCCGAACCTGGCCTACGACGAATGGCGTTCGGTGGCACGCTGCCAGCGAGGCCTGGGCCAATTCCAGCTCTCGTGGAACACGAAGCCCATGCAGAGCCAAATCATCATTCACGGAACGCGGGGCGTTCTGCGCGTGGATCTGTTCGCCATGTTTCACGGCAAGCGCGCGACCACACCGTTGCCCAAGGCGGCCGAGCGCCTGGTCAACGCTATCACGGACTCCGTGCAACCCCTGGTTGATGTCCCCGTCGGGGTTTGGAAATTCGCGCGCAAGCAGGTCAAGGCATACCAGGGGCTGCGCAACCTGGTGGCGGACTTCTACGCGCGTCTGTCGGAAGGCGCGCCGCCTCCGGTGACCGTCGAGGACGCGGCGGAGGTTGTCCGCTGGATCGAAAAGATCGCGCGGGCGGCCGAAGTAGAATACGCCGCGAGCGTCGCCAAGTTCGTGCTCTCGCCGCACGTTGAGGCCCTGGTGACCGGTGCGTCCGGTTCGCTTGGATCGACCTTGCTGCGCCGCCTGGTGGCGGATGGCAAGAAGGTGCGCGCATTCGTACGGCGCATCCCGGAAAAGCCCCTCGCCGGTGTCGAGTACTGCTTTGGGAATCTTGGCGACTCGGTCGCGGTCGACCGGGCAGTCGCGGGTGCGGACACCGTCATGCACGTCGGCGCGTCCATGAAGGGTGGATGGCCAGAGCACCTCGGCGGAACGGTTGTGGGCACGCAAAACGTGGTCGACGCTTGCCGCAAACACGGCGTCACCCAACTCGTGCACATCTCATCGATGTCCGTGGTGGATTGGGCGGGCTCGTCCGGAAAGGGCCCAGTCGGGGAGGATGCACCACTTGAACCACATGCCGACGAACGCGGGGCGTATACGCGCGCGAAGCTGGAGGCAGAGAATCGTGTGCGAGAGGCGGCGCGCGCTGGGTTGCCGTGCGTGATTCTGAGGCCAGGCCAGATTTTCGGTGGCGGCATCCCTCTCGTCAACGGGGCGGTCGCTCGCCGGGCCGCTGGGCGATGGCTGGTCCTGGGCGATGGGTCGCTTGAGCTGCCCCTGGTCTGGATTGATGACGTGGTCGACGCCATCGTGGCAGCTTGGCAGAAGCGACTGCACCGCGGCGAGGTGATTCATGTCATCGATCCCGAGCACCTGACTCAGCAGAACGTCCTTGATGCAGTTGGCGGGACGGGTCGCACGATCCGCGTACCGCGGCCCGTGGTATTTGGCCTCGGCCGTGTCAGCCAGATTCTACTCGGCGCGCTGGGGCGGCAGTCGCCGATCGCTCCTTACCGTCTTCGGTCCGCCCTCGCGCAACTGACCTACGAAAGCAATCGGGCGGTGGATCTGCTCGGCTGGAAGCCACGTGTGGGCGTTCGCGAAGGTATCCGCCGTATCACCGAGCCGCAGGCCCCGATGTAGCGAGGCCTGCGAACGTCCTGGGGCGGGACATACAGCCGAGCGCCTGGAGCCGCCCGACCTACGCCTTCACCAAACGCATCGTGCTGCCCTGCAGGTCTTTCAGGAGCGGGGCAATCATGTTCCTGGAATCCACCACCAACTTCACGTTGCGGTAGAGCTCGGGCTTCTTGAACTCATCGTGTGCGGTCGCCACCACCAGCGCGTCGAACCCGGCGAAGGCTTCCGGCGTGCACGGAACGGAGCTCATTGCGAGCTTGTACTTTCGCATGCGTGGCGCTTCGGGGAAATAGGGATCGCAGTACTCGACGGCGGCGCCCGCTTCAGATAGTTGCTCCAGCAGCTCGAACGACGGCGATTCACGCGGGTCATCGATGTTCGCCTTGTAGGAAAGACCGAGTAGCAGCACGCGAGAGCCTTTGAGTGCCTTGCCGTCTTCGTTCAGCGCGTTCGCGATGCGCGAGATCACGAAGCGCGGCATCTGGGTGTTGATCTCACCCGCCAGCTCTATGAACCGCGTCCATATGCCGTGCTCGGCAGCCTTCCACGACAGGTAGAACGGGTCGAGCGGAATGCAGTGCCCGCCCAGCCCTGGCCCGGGGTAGAACGGCATGTAACCGAATGGCTTCGTGCTGGCGGCTGCAATCACCTCCCAAACATCGATGCCCATGCTCAGGAAGGTCATCTTGAGCTCGTTCACCAGCGCGATGTTGATTGAACGAAAGATGTTCTCTAGCAACTTCGTCGATTCCGCCACCCGCGAGTGGGACACCTGAACCACGCGGTCAAGACCCGCGCGATACAGTGCCACGGCGACCTCGGTCGATTCCGCGTTGATGCCACCGACCACCTTGGGAATGGTTCGGGTCGAGAAGCTCTGGTTGCCCGGATCTTCACGCTCGGGCGAGAAAGCCAGGAAGAAATCGGCGGGAGATTTCAATCCCGTCTGCTCCAGGATAGGCAGGACTTCCTCGTCGGTGGTGCCCGGATAGGTCGTCGATTCCAGAACCACCAACTGCCCTCGCCGAAGCCGTTGCGCAATCTCGCGAGCGGTCGCGTGGATGTACGAATTGTCTGGTTCGCGATGGCGACCGAGTGGCGTCGGCACGCAGATCAAGATCGCATCGCAGTCCGTGAGACGATTGAAGTCCGTGGTTGCAGAGAACGCACCACTGCGAACGGCGGTCTCAACCCGTTGGGGACCGACGTGCTTGATGTAGGACTTCCCCGCGGTAAGCGCCTCGATCTTCTTGGCATCGACGTCGAAGCCGACAACCCGAAAACCGGCTTCCACAAACACGAGGGCCAGGGGCAACCCAACATAGCCCTGTCCTATGACACCAACGACCGCCGTCTTTGCGGCGATCTTGTGGGGGAGTGAAGTCATGTTAGTCGAACCTTTCTCCATCATCCTGGAAGGAACTTGAGGATATCACGCGCTCTCCCGGAGTCAGCGAAAAACCCGACGCGGGGGGCGGCACGGGTATCTGCACCCGTCCGGGCTCGCAATTCCGTCGTGGGCTCAAACCTTGAAGTACGCCCGATACCACGCCACAAAGCGACTGATCCCGTCCTCGACCGTAGTCGCCGGCCGATACCCGAATTGCTCGACCAGGTCGTCTACATCCGCGAAGGTGTCGGGCACGTCGCCGGCCTGGAGCGGCAGAAGCTCCTTCTTGGCTTGCTTGCCCAGGGCCTTCTCGATCGCCGCGATGTAGTCGGTCAGCTGGACCGGCTTGTTGTTGCCAATGTTGTAGACGCGCCATGGTGACCGACTGGTTCCAGGATCCGGTCGATCACCACTCCACGCCGGATTCGCAGGCGCCGGACGATCAAGGACACGGACAATGCCCTCGACGATATCATCGATGTAGGTGAAGTCGCGACGGTGGTTGCCGAAGTTGAAGACCTGAATGGGCTTGTCGGCGAGGATCGCCTTGGTGAACTTGAACAGGGCCATATCAGGTCGCCCCCAGGGACCGTAGACGGTGAAAAACCGCAGCCCGGTCGTCGGCAAACCAAACAGGTGGCTGTAGGTGTGCGCCATGAGCTCATTGGCCTTCTTGCTTGCAGCGTACAGGCTCAGCGGATGGTCGACGTTCTGGTGGATCGAGAACGGCATCGAGGTGTTCGCGCCGTAGACGCTCGAGCTGCTGGCGTAGACGAGGTGCTCGACCTTGTGATGCCGGCAGCCCTCCAGGATGTGCGTAAACCCCACGATGTTGCTGTTGATATAGGCCAGCGGATTTTCCAGCGAATATCGCACCCCCGCCTGGGCGGCAAGGTTGACCACCCGTTGCGGCCTGCCTTTCGCAAAGGCATCCTCGATAGCGCTCTTGTCCGCGAGATCGATGCGAAGATGGGTGTAGTTGGCATGCGAGGCGAACCTCGCCAGCCGGGCTTCTTTGATCGCCGGATCGTAGTAGTCGTTATGGTTGTCGATGCCGATGACCTGATCTCCGCGGGCGAGCAGGCGCATCGCCAGTGCGGAGCCGATGAACCCTGCTGTGCCGGTGACTAGGATGATCATGTGTTCCTCTCTTCAACTACTTCTGCGCTGCAAGAGTAGCCGATTCCAGTGGACGCGTCAGTAGTCTCCGGCGACTTCACCATGGCGTCACCTCTCGTAGGGCCCCAGGTCGACAGGGGCGTGCCGGGTACGCCCGTTCAGGTCCGTTGCAACCTCAGCCAACAGATCGCCCTTGTCCAACCAAGGCGCCGTCGGGCTCGGCGCCAACGCCGAAGGCTCGTGCCCCAGGTGCGTCGGAAAAGCTGCAAACCACGACGCCTCGAATGACGTCAGCCGGTACTCGGTCGCGCCGGGGGTATAAGGCGACGATTCGTCGCTTGAGCCGAAGTGACCCGATATCCAGGCGTTGTGCTCGAAGGTGTTCGCGCCCAGCGAGCTTGCGTCGGTCGCGAGCAACTCGCCCTCCGGGTCGGCGATGGCGGTACCGCCATCGAGTCGCACCGCCACCACGAGGTTGTTCTCGATCCGGTTGCCGGTCGAGTTGCCGATCACGCTCAGGAGCCGCTTCCCCTCGACAGAGGTGACGAACAAGTTGTGCGCGATGAGATTGTTGGACGATCCGAGCTTCGGATTCTTGGTCTCTTGGTAAAAGCTCGCACCGTGGCGGGCCGGAAACGCGAAGATATTGTTGCGAACGACGCTGTTCCTGACCGAAGCGAAGTTGGCTCCTTGCGCCTGGCTGTGGTGAAAGAAGTTGCCTTCTACGAGCATGAAATCCGAAGCCCCTCGTCCTCCCGTCAAGCTGGTTCCGGCCAAGGCATCACATTCGGGATCATCGAAGCGGAGCCCACGGTCGGCACAAGCAAGCAGGGGATCGGCGTTGATCTGGAAGTCCGACGACGCGGTGTTGAACGTCTCGTTGAACCGGGCGATGTTCCAGTCGCTGCCGTTGCTCAGGTAGATTCCGTGACCGTCGCCTTTTCCGGTGTCGTAGGCGGTCGACCGTTCGATCACAAACCAATCTGATTGCCCGGTGAAGAACGGGTCCTTGTACTGCCCATGTCCGACGCTGTCGAGGACGGCGACGCCCTTCTGGTGCTCGTTGGCGGCCAATCCCGCCCCCACAGCCCTGACCCCGTAGTCGCCGCCGACAAGCTCGAAGCCATCGATGGCGACGTAGTCGGCGGCCTCGAGGTTAAGGCACCTCTTGCTTCCCGTGGAACAACAACTGATGCTGACGCCAAGCGAGCCATCACGATTGCGCTCGCCGTATAACACCACCGGCTTATCGTACGTGCCGCCGTGCTCATCGTCGATTTGGTAGCAACCCGAGTACTTGCCAGGCAAGAAGACCATCGTCGTGCCGGGACGAAGGCCCTTGATGGCCGGAGCGACCGCCCGGGGGCTGTTGCGCGAACTGCCGGTCCCTCCTCCGGTCGGGCTAACGTACACGGTTGCTTCGGGCTTCCACGCGGGGTCCGTGTAGTATCGATTGAACTTCTCAGTAAGTCCCATGTAAATTCCTTTTCTCGCCACGGCCGGCTGGCCTCGGAACTTTCCGTCGGGAACATGCTCGGCTGCCACGAACCTTTCACTATCGCCCGCGCCCGTCCTGCGTAGTCCCGCTGAGTGGCTGCGGCACGAGCTTGCGGCCAAGCAACTGACCAGCACGGCCAGAGACCAGCAATGACGTCGGTTCATGCGCTTATCCTCTCCAGAATCGCAAGATCCCTAACATGTCATCCGCAGGTCCAGAAGCCCCTTGATATGCCGAGACCGCCCGAGTAAACCTAGCCCATGTGCGGCATAGTTGGTTATTCAGGGTCGCGCGACGCGACCTCAGTGCTTATCGCTGGCCTGCGACGACTTGAATACCGCGGCTACGATTCCGCAGGCATCGCAGTCGTCGAAGGCAAGCAGACCCGGGTCCTGCGCTGTCAAGGTAAGCTGGCAGCGCTGGAAAGACTTCTGGCGGAGAGCAAACCCACTGGGACGCTGGGGATTGGGCACACCCGCTGGGCCACCCACGGTCGTCCGTCCGACGAAAACGCCCATCCGCATCGGTCCGGGTCAGTCTGCGTGGTTCACAACGGAATCGTCGAGAATCACGCGATCTTGCGCGACCGCCTGAGGGCCTCGGGACGCAAGTTCACGTCGCAGACCGACACCGAGGTGATTGCCCACCTCATCGACGAAGCCCTGGCCAAGGGCGCAGCCAGCCTGACCGACGCGGTCCGGACCGCCCTCAAGCAAGTGGAAGGCTCGTACGCCATCGCGGTGCTCTCGGACCGTCATCCTGGCGAGTTCGTTGCCGCGAAAAATGCCTCGCCTCTGGTGGTGGGAATCGGAGACGGCGAGCATTTCGTAGCCTCGGACGCGCCGGCCATCCTCGAGTACACCCGTGACGTGATCTTCCTCGAAGACGGGGATGTGGTCTCGCTGACGAGCGCGTCGGTCAACGTGACCGACCTCGATGGCCGCCCGCGAACGCGCGCGCAGAAGCGCGTGACCTGGACTGCGGGTCAGGCCGAGAAGGGCGGCTTTCCCCACTTCATGCTCAAGGAAATCCATGAGCAGCCGGATGCGGTCAGCGAAACGCTTCGCGGTCGGCTCTTGGTCGAAAGCAACGACGTCAGCCTCGACGATCAGCAGCTCGGCGAGCTGCCGCAGCGAGTCTCTATCCTGGCATGCGGAACGTCCTACCACGCGGGGCTGGTCGGAAAATTCTTGGTGGAGAATGTCGCACGCGTGCCGTGCGAGGTCGACCTGGCGAGCGAATTCCGCTACCGCGAGCCGGTGGTGAGGAAGACCGACCTCGTGGTCGCGATTTCCCAAAGTGGCGAGACTGCGGATACCTTGGCTGCGCTCAAAGAGGCCAAAGCCCGCGGAGCACGCACGCTCGCGATCTGCAACGTGGTCGATTCCGCCATCGCCCGTGCCTCAGACTTGGTCCTTTACACCCACGCCGGTCCAGAAATCGGCGTGGCATCGACAAAGTGTTTCACCGCCCAGTTGGCCGCGCTCGCACTGCTCGCGATCCACCTCGGTCGTCGCAACGGCGAGCTTGCCGACCAGGCGGCGGCCGACCTCATCGGCGAGCTCATCCAAATACCGCACAAGATGAGCGAAACCCTCCGCATGAACGGAGACTTGCGCGAGCTGGCCCGCAAGTACATGCACGCGCGGGATTTCCTTTTTCTTGGCCGAGGCACCAACTACCCCATCGCGCTGGAAGGTGCGCTCAAGCTGAAGGAGATTTCGTATATCCACGCCGAGGGCTACGCCGCGGGCGAGATGAAGCACGGGCCCATCGCTCTGATTGACGACGGCCTGCCCGTCGTGGTCATCGCGACGAAGGGCAAGGGATACGACAAGGTGCTCTCCAATCTGGCCGAGGTTCGTGCCCGTGAAGGTCACGTGATCGCGGTGGCTACCAAGGGTGACGATTCCATCAAGGCCCATTGCCAAGACGTGCTGTGGGTCGAGGATGCGCCACCCTTGCTACAGCCCCTGCTGACGGTATTGCCGCTGCAGCTTCTCTCCTACAATGTGGCCGTAGCACGTGGAACGGACGTGGATCAGCCTCGCAACCTGGCGAAGAGCGTGACGGTCGAGTAACGATTCGTCGCCGGACGCGACGCTCGCGAAACCTCGCCAGCATGAAGAGGAGATAGCCGCTAGCCGCAGCGAGGAATCGGGTAGCCCCTGACGTGGCCTCACTTGAGTGTGATCTTGTCGATCCAGACCCTTCCACTCCACGTCGAATCGAAAGGGGCTTTGAAGCGTATGCCAAACTCGTTGCTGGCGCTGCCGGAGTCCGAGATCGTCGCGGTGACGTTGGTCCACGTGTTCGCCGGAATCGTGCTGCCACCGACGTTGGTGCCGATGCTGTAAGCGGCGTTGTCCCATAGCTCTATCGATCCAGGGAAGGCCTCTTCAAAGAGGACCTCCGCGGAGAACGCAAGACCGTTCAAGGCAGCCGTATTGGTGCTGCTGTTACTACATACCGGAACTTCAATCACGGCGGCGCAACCCGAACCGCTGAAGTCCACAAAGAGTCCCTGAGTTCCGTCAAATGAAGCGATGTTCCCCGTCCCAATATCCATACCGTCGCATAGGGTTCCACTATAGAAGCTACTTATGATCCAGCCCTGTTGACTACCGTTGTTGAAATCCCAGCCGAGGCAGCCGCAGTTGCCAACCAGCTTCCCTGAACAGGCGCAGCTCCCTCCGCTACAGCTATAGCCTGGCTTGCTATAGCAGCTCGTGCATGACGAGCCGCAGTGAGTGTCGGACGAGAGTATGTCGACACAACCCGTGCCATCACAGTCGGCCGTGCCGCTCGGACACGCGCAGCTACCACTACCGTTGCAGGTTTGACCGTTTTGGCAGATGATGCCGCAGCCGCCACAGTTGGAGCTGTCGTTGTTGAAGTCGCGACAGGTGCCGGTGCCGCTGCAACAGTGTCCGCTTTGGCATTGTCCATTGACCTGGCATGTTGTCGCGCTGTTGCTTGCGATCTTCGTCTTGCAGCTGCCGCCGATGCAGGCCTGGCCCGACGAAGTGCAGTTCGTTGTTGTCGATGTGCAGGAGCCTTGTGAATTGCACGCCCCAGCGATACTCGACCCGTAGTCCGGCGTGGTGCAACTGGGCGCGGCTCCACAGCTCGTAGTGCTACCTGGATAGCTACAATTGTCGGACGTGTTGTCGCAACGCCCACCACATGTAGTGTCGGTTGAGTTCGTGCACGCGAGACGGCCCCCCACCGGTTGGCCCGACGCCACCCGGGTGCAAGTTCCCGAGCTGTTGTTACAGGTTTGGCATTGGCCCGTACAGGTCGGCGGGCAACAGATACCGTCCGATGCGCAGAAACCAGATGTGCACTGGGCCCCTGTCGCGCACGTGTTGCCGGTTCCGTTCCCCTTCTTCGTTGTGCAGTCGCCTGTGGTCGAGTCGCAGTATTGGGTGCTGGGGCACGAGGTTGACGTGCAGGAACCAAGGCACGTGCCGCTGCCGTCGGTTGCACACGTGCCGCTCGAACACGTCGAGGCAGTCTTGGTCGGGCACGTGCCGGTGCCATCGCAGTAAGAGGCGACGGTATGTTGATTGCCCGAGCAGGTCTCACTCTTGCAGAGTGTTTCATTGTTCGGCATCTTGCATGTAGTCGGACTGGAGCCGTCACAGGTGCCCTGGCACTTGTCCGTGCCACTGCAGGGTAGGCGAGTCGTGCCGCGAGGTGCCCCGGACTTGACTGTGGTGCACGTCCCAACGGTGCCGGTTTCGGCGCAAGCCTGGCATTGGCCATTGCACTTGCTGTTGCAGCAAACGCCGTCGACACAGAAGCCTAGCGTGCACTGGCCATCGGTCTGGCAAGTAGCCCCAGTGGACAGCGTCGTCGTGCCGCCGGCGCCACTGCCGCCCGAGCCAGGGCTGCTCGCGCCACCGGAGCCACCCTGTCCGCCGACAGCCGTGACCCCTCCGCTGGCCGAGCCACCGGCACCTGCGAGAGGCGCATCGACGATGGGCGTGCCGCCGGACCCGTGGGGTCCGTCGATTCCACCGACACCTCCGTCAATCACATTTGTCGCACCGTCCGATCCGCCGGCCCCGACGATGATTCCGCCCGCGCCACCAGCCCCGACGATGATTCCGCCCGCGCCCAGATCCAACGAGCTCATGCCGCCTGCACCGCCGCCAGCAGGCGCTCGGTCGATGATGCCGTCCAGTGGCGAAGAAGCGCCATCGAGGTGCCCCGTCCCTCCACCAGCGCCGCCAATGACCGACGGTTGGTCAACGGTGCCGTCCATCGAGGTCGAAGAGTCAACCGAGGGTGCTGCGCCGGCAACACACCTCTTTTCATCGATAGCGCAATAGTAGCCGCTGGGACAGGCCGAGGCCTTGTCACACGTCAACTTGTTAGGATCGGGGTTTCGAAAGCAACCCGCTCCAGCCAGGGTCAATAGCGCCACGACAAGGGCGCCGACACCGCGGTTCGCTCGTTCACCAGCAACAATCTTCTTCATCTTAGAATGCTCCCACCAATGCGGCGCCCGCCTGACCTGCCCCAAACGCCGGCACGAAGGCCACGTTTGTGGACGAAGTCGACCCGACTCTGAGTCCGATTCCGTACAGGACTGCCCCCGCGACAACGCAGGCAGCACCCACACCGTAGCCCACCCAGGCCAGGGTGACGTAGCTATCGCGAGTAGATTTCTTGGCGGCATAGCCATCCAGCGTGGACTCCATATCCCCGGCCGTATTGTTGGCTAGCACGTTGAACGCAACTCCGGCGCCAAGGGCCGCTACACCGATCGCGGCGGTGGCGATTCCGGCCACTCGCAAGCCTGACCTAGTGCTGGCCGGAGCTTGCTGGGGCTCTGGCTGCGTCACGGAAGGCGCGGGGATTGATGCCGTGGATGTCTGTCCGGGAGGTGGCGGCGCCATCGCAGTGGGCGACGTGAACGGCGCCGGTGCCGTGGCTGGCTGTGCTTCGGTGGTCTGGTTGGCTAGGTTTTCTTTGCAGGCTACAATGTGTTTGTTTGCGGCGGCCTCGTCGTCCGGCTTCAGTTTGTGGGTTTCACCGGTGCGCAGGTACTCCTGGAAGCGGGCGATGGCATCCTTGTACTGCTGGCCTTGTTCCAAGCAGCGTCCCTGGTTGAAGATATAGACAGGATCTTGGGTTTCGAGGAATAGGTCGGAAAGGATGTCCATGCCTTTGGCGTAGTCACCGGCTAAGCATGCCTTTCTCGCGGCACGCTCGCGCACCTGTCTGCTGGATGCAAGGGCTGGCTGGGTCGCGAGGACTAGAAGCGCGATGGCGCCTCCCCAAACAAGCACGCATCCAGTCCTGGCGGTTTCGAATTGGCTCATGGCGACGAATCCTGCACCTGAAGGATCAGCTTGGCAAGCGCGCCTTCGCCTGACCGCTGATCAATCAAGAGAGAAGGCCGCAATTTGCTGTCGTTAAGATTCCTTGCGAGGCACCGGCGAGCCGAATCCAGGCAAGCGTTTCCTTGCACCTGTACCCGGCTCGCTCGGTGGATCTCGTTCCTTTCAACGCCTTCTGCGCCGGCGCCAGGCGACCAAGCCCAGGCCGAGCAGCAGACTGATCATTCCGTTCGTCGGCGAGGCAGCCTTGCCGACATTGCACGAGCAGCCCGTGTTTGCCGAGCCGGTCGCTCCGCTGGCGCCAGCCGAGCCACTTGTGCCACCGCTCGCATGAGCCGCACCGCCAGTCGCGCTGCCGCCCGAAGCTTGGGCGCCGCCGGCTGCGGAACCGCCGTTTGCGATGCCTCCGCTACCGGCCTGGGCACCACCGGCGTTACCGCTGCCAGCAGCGCCGCTTGCCCCTGCAGTGCCGGAGCCTGTACCGCCGGATCCCGAACCGCCACTGCCGGTTCGACCGGCGCTCGCCTGAGCACCACCTGTGGCACCAGCGCTATTGCCACCCGAGCCGACCGGTCCTGCGCCGCCGGTGCCCGAACCGCCACTGCCGGTTCGACCGCCGCTCGCTTGTGCGCCGCCCGTGGCGCCGCTGCCGCCTGCCCCGCCTGGTCCTGCACCGCCGGATCCCGAGCCGGCATCTCTATTGCCGCTTCCGCCGGCCGAGCCGCCACCGCCACTGCCCGCGCCGCCGGAACCACCAGCACCACCCGTCCCGCCTGTGCCTACCGATGGGCAGGTGACAGTCGTGCTAGCAGTCCCACCCGCGGTGCCAGACAGCTTCCAATAGATGCCGTACCTGTCCAGGTAGCGCGAATAGTGGGGAATGAATACCAACTTACTGTCTGAATCGGTGCCCTTGGGGGTGAATTCGAGCTTGCCCGCGGTTTGCACCAGGTTGTTCTGGATGTTGGAGAGCCAGTCGTTGATCGCCGTGCCGCTGTTGATTTTGATGGTGTCCTGGAGTCCGCCCGGCGACGTCGCCGCAATCGTCATGGCATGCGTCTCCGTCTTCATGTTGCTATCCGTCCCAAGACTCGCGCTCAGGACGAGCGGCCCGTACGTGAACGCCACCGCATTCTGGTTGTCCTGTAGTCTCGACACCTGCACAAAGAGCGGGAATGCGAGCTCCACTTTGTCATTCGCCTGCCACACCCGGCTCACGCCGAGGAAGCCGTTGGATTCGACCGGAGTGACCGCCTGACCGTTGACCGCAACCGCGACCTGACACGTCGAAGCCCAGTCGGGCTTTCTGAACTGCAGATTGACTGCGTCGGTCGGGGCGGCGGTGACGGTGAAGGTCACCTTGTTCGTAAGGGGAAGATCCGTCGTTTGGGTCAGCGACAGGCCACGGTCTTTCCAATTTAGGGTCGAACTCACGTAGAAGGTCACCCAGAGGTCCTTGTCATCGTGGAAATACACGCTGTCGCCGAGCCTGGTGAAGTTCTCCATGCCGGTGCCGGTGCAGCACCAGAAGCTGCTGTCCGTGGTGCCGAAGGCCTTGAAATATCCCGTGCCCATCGGCTTAAAATAGGTGGTCATTCCCGTCTCGGGGTTCATCGAAGACAAGATCTCGTTGATGTGGATCTTCTCGTAGAAGTCCGCGTACTTGACGTCACCGGTGACCTTGAACAGGTCATGCGTGAGCTTCGACATGTTGTAGGCGTTGCAGGTCTCGTTGTTGACGTTGTCGCGGTATTGGTCCAACTTGCCGGGCTCGTGGAAATGCTCGTCCTCGCTGTTTCCGCCCGTAACGTAGGTGTGATCCTTCAGCACGACGCCAAATAACCCGCTGGCCGCGTTGAGGTAAGAGGACTCGCTTGACCCAACGGTTCGATAGCGATTCAGGGCGCCGATAAACTTCGGGATCGTCATGTTGGCGTGCCTGCCGCTCAAGTTGTCGGTGCCCGCGGCAGCCGTCGTGAACAGGCTGGTGTCATCGAAGATGTGAGCAACCGTCAGGTGATTGGCACTATTCGTGTACTTGTAGAGCTCGTACAGGGCGTCGTTCAGCCCGCCGTACTCCTGGCCAAGCACCGTCGATTTCGCGCTCGAGCTCCAGCCCGTGGCTCGGCTGTAGAGCCAGTCTCCCAATTTGCCTGCGACCGTCAGAGCGTCCTGGTTGCCCTCGTACTTATAGACATCGATCAGACCTGCGAGGATCTTGTGCAGCGTGTAGTAGGGCACCCAGGCAACGGAAATGTCCGAAGTGCCGCTGTCGAACTTGTCAAACTGGGAGATGTCTGTTGCGAACAGATACCCGCTGGATAGCTGGTACGACTTGAGCTTCGAGATCACGTCGTCGAGCTTGGTCTTGATCGTGCTGGCCAAAGTTGCGTCGCTGCCCTGGGCTTGCTGGTAGGCATGTGCCACTGCGGATAGCCAATGGCCCATTGTGTGTCCGCGGATGGGCCAGTTCTCCCAACCTCCGTAGAGACCGGTCGGGGTCACGTTCTGGGACACCGCCTTGAAACCGACCATCAGTTTATCGGAATTGAGGGTCGTGAGGAGATACGTCATCTCCTTGCTGAACAGGGTCTGCTGGTACGTATCCGTAATCTGGACCTGGTCCAGGGGGAAGTCCTGTAGCTTCTCCACGGAGCTTGCCGCGAAGGCCGCGGAAAACGTCGGGAGCGCAAAAACTAGGTTCGCGAGAAGGAAGGTACGGCTGCGTTTGGAGGCTCCTCGGGTCATGGCTCTACCTCTCGATGGTGGGCGATTTGGGACAACGGCGTGGCAGAAATATCTGCCTCATGCATTACTGTCGGTGCAGCCGGGGTTGTGGAAAGAAATCTTTGCCATCAGGGGACTCCTTCTTGCAGGGTATGAAGTCACACCGGGATTGTTCGATGATTGCTCGGAGATCGATTCGCGCAGCGGCCATCTGCGTCTGCCTCCTCACGACGGCGCCCAGCCGAGCCGCGAGTCGGACGTTCGTGGTCGCGCTCGAATACTCCAGCGCCCCCGATTGCCCGGAAGAGGCCGAATTCAGGGGCATCGTCAGCGGCCGACTGGGTTATGACGCCTTTCGCGAAGGCGCATCGAATCGTGTTCTCGTCCAGGTCGCATCCCAGGGTCGAAGCTATGAAGGACACATCGAATGGCGAGATGCCGCAGGGCAATGGCAGGGCGATCGAACATTTCCCTCGCGAAGCAACGACTGCCGCGAGCTGATCCGCGCCATGGGCTTTGCGCTGGCCCTGCAGATCCAGCTACTGACATCCGCGGAAACCCCTCCCGCCGGAGGCGACGCGGCAACCGCGACGAACAGCGAAGCCATCGCGGCGCCGAGGTCTCCTCCGGCAGCGCCGACGAATACCCCGCCTCCCAAGCAGGAACAGGCGGCTCTCGGCGCGACGACAGCCACGGAAAAACCTACAATCCCCGAAGCTGTGATCCCGTCTCCCACGCCCACGTTCTCCCTGGGCATCGGCGGTTCGGTTGCGTTCGGAATGTCGACCGGCATGGTAGAGACCGGCCGGCTGTTTAGCAGCGTCGCATGGCCATTCTTCGCAATCGAGCTCGCTGCCGAGGCCGGGCCACCTGCAACCATCCGACGCCAGGACGGCAGTGGATTCACACACCAAGAGCTGCTGGCCAGTCTCGCCGGCTGCGGAAGCGTGGCGCGCTGGAGCGCATGTCTGGTCGCCAAGGGCGGCGAGATCCGTATCGCGGGACGAGACATTGATTCTCCTCACTCCGGTTCCGGCCCTTTGCTGCAAGCGGGACTTCGCCTGGGTGTGATGCAGGCACTTGGGCGTCGGGTCTTCCTGTCGGTAAGGGCCGAGGGGCTGGTGACGCTGACAAGCTCACGTGTGACTCTCGACCAAATCCTACTCTGGACCTCCCCGCGATTTGCTGGGACACTAGGGCTTGATTTGGGTGTGCGATTCCAATGAGGCAAGTCGTCCGAACCCGGAGTTGTGTTGACGGACCGGCAGGCCTGCTGAGTCCGGGGACGGTTGTGGTGGCGATGCTTCTCGCTACGCTCATCACAGCCTGCACCGAGACCTACGATGCCGGATCGACCACGCCGCGCGGACTTCTCCCCGTGGACGCACGCAACCCCGTCGTGATCTTCAACGACAGCCAGTACGACAACTGGCAAGGAGAATACGCGGTGCTGCTCGCCGCTGCCGGCGGCCTGACGCTCGATGGGATCGTGGTCATCACGGGCTCGAACGCAAACAACATCGACGACAACCTCGCCGACCGACAGAACCTGGTCGCGGCAGCGCGGAAAAGCGGGATGCGAAACATTCCCGATCCCATCAAGAGCGTCGGCGTGACGCTGGTTCGGCCCGCAAACGGCGACATCGACGCAACGGTGCCGAACAACTCGGACGGTGCCCGCTTCATTGTCAGCGAATCGAGCCGCATCAGCCTTCCCTACCGGCCGCTCGCGGTGGTGATGGGCGGGCGCCTGACCGACGTCGCCGATGCCTATCTGATCGATCCGACGGTGGTGGACCGAGTCGTCGTCGTTTCGGAGTTGGGCAGCCTGACCGCCTCGGGCGCCGCGATGGGTATCCCCAACGGAGAAATGGACCCATGGGCCGACACCATCGTCACTTCCCGCTTTCGCTTTGTCCAGGTCAGCGCCTACTACGACCAGACCACCGACGTTCCCGCGTCGCGCTTATCCGAGCTGCCGAACAACGCCTTCGGGACCTGGATTGCGTCGAGGCAACCTCAGATCTGGAACGACCAGCAGGCGGCCGATCAGGTTGGAGTGGCGGCGGTGGGAATTTTGACTTTCGCGGTCGCCGTCGAGCGGGTGGCGGCGAGCGGTCCCGTCGCTGCCGGCGCAAACACCGGACCGACTCTCACGGACAACCCCGACGGTCCGCTGTGGCTCGTCCGTCAGATCGCGCCGGAAGTGGCGATCACGCGGTTCTGGGAA
Organism: uncultured Myxococcales bacterium; assembly: GCA_964491625.1. Classification (GTDB taxonomy): domain Bacteria; phylum Myxococcota_A; class Polyangia; order Fen-1088; family Fen-1088; genus Fen-1118. The sequence goes on along the minus strand of CAZBIU010000011.1, from coordinate 2,017 downwards.
ATCCTCCTGAATCCGAAGACCTACGCTCCCTGATGGCCGTACAATGTAGTCACCCCAGCGCCCGAGATCGCCCCACCGTGCGATTTCGGTGAACAACCGTCAGGGCCGAGACAGTATTAGGGAGAGAATCAAGGTCGCCCCATGGCGTATTTACGACTCGTTCATTCCGCTGGCCCCTCGCCTACGCCAGATAGTAGCTGCCTCGAGGCCTACGATCGCGAGCTCGATTACATCTTTGCCACCTTGCGCCGACTGGGAGCTGCGCCCCACGAGATCGAGGATCTAGCGCAGGACGTTTTCGTGGTGCTGCGGCGGAATTGGCCGAGCCTGGATACGACCCGTCCGCTGCGCCCCTACTTGGTCGGAGTGGCGTTTCGGATCGTCAGCGCCCATCACCGACGCCGGTCTCGCGAGATTCCCCACCCCGGGTTGGACACCGCTGATGTCACGGCCAGTCCGGAAGGGCTGCTGCAAAGCAAAGAATCAGCCTCTCTTCTGCAGGCTGCTCTGGATTCCTTGCCCCTCTCGCGCCGGGCCGTCGTCGTCATGCATGAGCTCGACGATATTCCCATTGCCGATGTTGCACGGAAGCTGTCCATCACTCGATTCGGCGCCTACGCCAGACTGCGGAAGGGACGAAAGGAATTGGCGGCCGCTGTGCGACGGTTGTCGAAAGGCGGATTACCACGATGACGCGCGATCCTGACTTCGATTCCGATTTGGAGGCCCTGGTTGAGGCCGGGAAGGTGGTCCCGCGCCTGCCCGATGTCGTTCGCGCGCGTTCGCTCGCACGGGCACGCGCGACCGTGGTAGCAGCGCCTTCCCGATCTGAGCCGATTCCCATCCCGCGACGGCGTGGCCTGACCATCGCACTGGCAGCCTCGATTGCGGTAGCCGTTGCCGGCTCCTTCGCCTGGGCTGCGCTGACACTTCGAAGCGATCGCAGGGTCGAGACCGCCCCACCCGCCGCGCGCGCGGCCGAACCCGCACCGCTCGCGACAGGCGATTCTGCGGAAGCCACGCCAACCCCAACCGTCACCGCGCTTGCGCAGACGACCCCGAAGCCCCGCCCGACGGTACATTCGGCCACTGCCCGCGAGTCCTACGCCGCCGAGCTCAATCTGCTCAAGCGTGCGCAGGTCGCCTATGCGGGAGGAGACTACCCGGATGCGCTGGCCCTGGTCGCGGAGCACGGTCGGCGGTTTCCCGCCGGACGCCTCGCCGAAGAGAGAGAGGCCTTGCGAGTCAGGACCCTGACCAGGGCGGGTCGCACGGACGAGGCCGAACGGGCGGAGGCCGCCTTTGCGAGGCGATTCCCCCGCAGCGTGCTGCTGCCGCGAGCGAGCCTGGATCTGCGGTAATCGCAGGCACACCGGCGGGCAAGGCAACAAGCCTCGGCCGCTCCCACGGTCCCTCGTCTGCTGTGCGCGAAGACATCACGACGAGACATCACGGTAGGGCATCGCGACGGGTCGGCCGCGCAAGCTTCCCACCTACAAGTGATACGGTGTGATGTCTTAGCGGCCACCGACATGCGAAAGATCGTCGTTCCTGCAAAGGCAAAGGGTCTTCTGATCCCGATCGTTTTCGGTTTCTTCGCAGCGGGCTGCGTTGACCTGAACAAGCCTGCCACGCTCGAGACCTGCGCCAAGAGCACAACTTCTGCGTGCGTTAACCAGAAGGATGACGCAGCCACCAAGGATAGCGCGGCCGAAGCAGATGCCAGCTCTGGCTCCGACGCGGGCGCTGACACCCCGGTTGCGGCCCCCGACGCGCAACTTCTCGGTGATAGCGCGACGGCCGACGCGTCCCGTGCAGACACGCTCGCGTCGCCGCCCGATGGGAATCCCGACGCCGGAGTTGATGCGACCGCGACGGCCGATTCGGCACCTTCCGACGCACGCCCAACGCTGGACATCCCGGGGGACGTGTTGAGCGGGAGCGATCTTGGCGCCGACGGCCGTGTACTGCTTCAGCAACGCATTCCGTGGCTCGGTAAGGATTCGCACCAAGGCCT
>CAZBIU010000010.1:0-40384 GCA_964491625.1 uncultured Myxococcales bacterium | reverse complement strand
TCGCCGCCCTCCAGCTTCACCGCCTCGGCCCCGGCCTCTTTGAGCAGGCGGCCGGCGGCCCGGATGCCGTCTTCCAGCGACGCCTGGTAGCTCATGAACGGCAGGTCAGCCACCAGGTGGGCGCGCTGGGTGGCGCGCGCGACGATGCGCGTGTGGTAGATCATTTCATCGAGGGTGACGGGCAGCGTGGTCGTCAGGCCCTGCACCACCATGCCGAGCGAATCGCCCACCAGCACGATGTCCATGCCGGCGCGATCCGCCAGTCGCGCAAACGCCACGTCGTACGCGGTGACGGCAGCGATCTTTTCGCCGGTGCTCTTGCGTTCTCGAATGGTTGCGCTGCTGATCTTCTTCACGAGTGCCATGACGACGTCGATTCTACTACCTTCTGCTCCAGTGATTGATCCCGCTCCGGGTCTTGCCGATCACGTCCAGCAACGCCACGCGATCGTCAGGGTTTGCCACGAAGTCAATCTCGGATGCGTCGACGATCAGCAGGGGACTCTCGTCGTAGCTGAAGAAGAACTCGGCGTAGGCGCGGGCCACATCGCGCACGTAGTCGGACTTGATGGGCTTCTCCTCGGCCCGACCGCGCTTCTCGATGCGCGCAAGCAGCACCTCGGTGCGCGCCTGCAGGTACACGACCAGATCCGGAACCGCCACGCGCGGGCGAAGCGCCTGGTACACGCGGTCGTAGAGCGCCATTTCTTCCGCCGACAGGGTCAGCGATGCAAACAGCCGGTCCTTGGCGAACAGGTAGTCGGAGACCATCCCGCCCTGCTCGAAGAGGCCCGTCTGTAGAAATTCCGACTGCTGGCCGTAGCGCTGGAGAAGGAAGAACAACTGGGTCGAAAGCGCGAAGCGTTTCTGGTCGCGATAGAAGAGCCCCAGAAAGGGATTTTCGTCGGGATTCTCGCACACAAGTCGCGCGCCCAACTCGGCGGCCAGGATCTCCGCCAGGCTGGACTTGCCCGCACCGATGGGGCCCTCCACCGCGATGTAGCGCGGCCGCTTTCGGGAAAGCCGTGGCGCGGTTGGGTTCATGCCGGTCTATCTATGGCTAACACAAGTTCGGCGTCCGCCGAAGTTCGTCGCCATTTGCCTAGTCTTACCGTGTCACGGCGCCCAACCGGCCGTCACCGTTTGGCCGGCGTCACGTTCCACAGCATGAAAACGTGGTCTTGGAAGTCGCGATCGCCGTCTTCGTCGAAGGCAACGACGTAGGCGTCCTGAACCGCCGTGCGCCCGCGACTGTGCAAAGGAAACACCTTCGCGACATGCAGACGTCCCGGCCCGTTGCGATTGTCCTCTGAGTAGAGGGTCTGCTTGCCGACCTTCAGGTAAAGGCCGAACGATGCCTCGCCCGGCTCGAAGCTGGTCTGGCTGTCGCCCTCAAGCTCGGGATTGAGGGTTTGATTGTGCCCCGTGGCCGCGCTGCCGATGGGCCTCGGATGGATCCTGCCCTCCTTCGCTGCGTAGTAGCCGAACGACGACGCTTCGTCGGCGGTGTAGCGGGCGATAAGGTAGTAGCCGACCGTGCCCGGTTTCGCCCGCTTGAAGATTGGCGCCTTGATCTCGTCGCCTATCGGCGAAGGGTGGGCAGGCAGCTTCAATGCCTTGCTGCCGACGTCGACGTCGTAACCGAGCGCTTCGAGGATCTGCTGCAAGCTTGGCTCATCAGCGGCGGAAGCTCCCCGTGCTACCAGCCCGGTCAGGTCGCACGGCGGCCCATCGTCGTCGCCAGGCAGCAGGATGCGCACGCGCGCGTGGTGGACGCCGGGCGCGGCGTCGGCCTTGGGCGCGAACCCAACCGAGAACGAGAACGACCTACCCGGCTGCAAGATGACCGGCATCATGGACGTCTGCAGGATCTCGAAGGTGCTGGCCTCGGTCCCCACCACACGAATCTCCGAGATTTGTACCGCCTCATTGCCCGCGTTCTTCACCCTGACCGATTCATCTGCCTTGCTGCTCCCGCGCACGCCAGAAAAATGCAATTCCAGCGGGGTGACCTCCAGGGGCTCGCGCACCTTTTCCACCCGCGCCATGCCCGACGCTGGGGTGACCGCAGCGACGTTTCCTGCCTTGGCCGGCGTCTTGGCGGCGCAGCCGGCAAGGAAGACGCCAAGGACGGCAGGCGCAGCAAGTCGGTTCGAGAAGGGCATCCTACTTCTAGGGTAAGTCCACCCGTGTGCAAGAGCCAGTACAACGAGGCCGCGAATGTCAGTTCGTGCCGTGTGGGAAGAAACTGTCGCTGTAGGCAAACACGCCGCCGAAACGGTCGAAAGTAATCGCGCCAAACAGGTTCACCGCCACGCCCCAAATCACCAGCACCTTGAACAGCCAAGTGAATTTGCGCCCGCCCATCGCCAGCAGCATCACGAGGAAGATGATGTAATCCAGGCTGAAGCGATAGCCGAACTGCAGAAAACCGGAATTCTGGTACAAGAGCGACGGCAGCGCGACGGTGAGGATGGTGACCCAAAGCGCGGGTGCAAGCGGGCTTTTTTCTTTGGGCGCGACCGAGAAGCCAAGACACGGCGTGGTGACCAGCATCGACATGCCGTGCTCGCTGACCTTGACGAACGGGTAGTGGGCAAGAATTCGCGGCAGCAGGACCAGGGCGCAGGCCAGGTTGCGCGAAAGGAAGTGGTAATTCTCCATGCCCCATTTTTGCATGCGCTCTTGCCAGCCGATGTTCAGGTACTTGTGCCCGAATTCTGAGAATTGCTGAAAGCGCAGATAATTGTGCACAAGCAGAATGGCCAGCACGCCCCCGGCTGGGATTGAGAACCGAATCAACTTGCCGAGAAGTCCCGGCGGAAGCCCTTCGCTCTTCAGCTTGCCGAGCCGCGCCCAGCCGCCGGTGGCTCGCACGGCCTCAAAGACGAACAGCGGCACCATGAACCCGAACGGCGTGCGGGTTGCGAAGCCAAGTCCGACCAACAATCCCGCCAGCTCCGGTCTGGCGGCTTCCAGGCTGGCCCAAGCATACCCGATGGCGCAGGTGATGCCGACGACGTGCGCCGAATACCAAACCTGCCCAATCACCGACGAGTAGTAGTAGACCGAGCCCACGCCGAACATGACGGTCAACCAGACGTCGTCGGATACCGATCGCTTCGAATAGCCCTTCCGGCACAGCCCGCGCAAAAGCAGGAGTAACAAGACCGGATTGATGGCGGCCCAAATCGCGTTGAAGAGGACGTCGTTGAACTTGAAATGCCAAATTGCCACGAACGGCAACATGACCACCGCGGGGAAGGGCGGAAACGAAACGTAGCGAATGTCCGAACGAGAGGCGATCTCCTCGTTTGCGATGGTGAGGGAGCTTCCATTAAGTGGATAGAAGCGATCGATGGGACCGGTCTTGCCGAACATGCCCTTCAGGGTTCGCCCGTCCTTGAGGTGAAGGACCTCGACGCGCGCCCAGTCGTTTTCGTTGGGCGGCGGCACCGTCATGTCGAGGTGACCCTTCAGCCATCCCTCGGCCAGATAGGTGAAGTGGTTGTAGGGCGAATGTTGGAGCAGGCGCCCGCCGGACGCCCCGAGGTAGGCACCGAGGAAAGCCAGATAGACGACGACCAGGCCGAGACGACTCGTGATGAAACGTTCAAAGCGGTTCATGGTGACTCCGGCCGCGGTGGCTGCGGCTGATGGCGTTCGTACGCCACCACAAAGGGGACGCCTTCGTGCGTGTAGACATTCGAGGGCTGGGTGGTGTTGTAGGATTGCCACGCAAGTCCTTGGTAGACGGCGAAGTGCTTTTCCAGAATGATGATTCCCAGATCCGATTGCGCGACGACCTGCTCGCCCACGCCCGCGTCCCCGATGCCCAAGGGCAGCCGTCCATCGCGCATGTACATGACGACGGCGTCGTGAAGCACGTCGTGCCAGTAGATGCGATTCGATGCCGGGCGGTGGACCACCATCCACGGCAGAAGAGGCAAGACCGAATAGCCCCAGAATTGGCGATTCATGCCGATGCTCGCGCCGCCCGCGAAGCCGCCCGCCAGCATGTTGTAAAAGCCGATACCGTCGGGATGCGAACGCCGGGTTTCCGCCACGGCGGGTAGGCACAGAAACCCCGCCAGCACCCCCGGAACCACCCGCGCGAGCCGCGCCGACGAAAGCATCTGCCGACCCGTGGCAAGCAGCCACGCCGCGCCCGCGCCGGCGACCACGCTGAGGAATGGCATCGCAGGTAGGAAGTGCTTCACCCCGCCGAAGATCGGCACGCCGGGCAGGGCGAGCATCAGAATGGGTCCTGCGATCTGGATGGCCAGGAAGGCTCCGGGCGCGCGATCCACGTCCGCACCGGGCCTTAGCCACGAAGGGCGCGACGCCGTGGGCGCGTCGTCGAGCAGCACCTGGGCGCTCGCCTTGCGGCGGCGCCGGCGCAGAAATACGACGGTGCCGATTCCGGCCAGCGCCAAGGTGGTGACCGGCACGGTGAGCAGGGTCGATACGAACGGAAAGGTGATCCGCAAGAGCTTGAGGTCGGTTTCCTTGGGCGGCAGGTTCCAGTTTCGGCCCAGGTACTCGAAGTTGTAGTGCTCGTGGTGAGCGTGGCGCTCAAGCCAGCCGCGCGTGCGGTCGATGGGCGCGTGCCAGAGCCACGGCCACAAGATGAACAGGACCAGCGGACCCAGGGTCGCCATGGAAACAAATGCCAGCGGAATGCGCGGCGGGCGCAAGCGAAGGAAGTCGCGCCGACGCATCCACAGGTAATGCGCCAGCAGGAAGATCGGGAACAGCCACGCGTTGTGCTTGGTGGCCAGCGCCAGGCCCCATATCAGCCCGCAAAGGATCCCCCAGCGCGGCGAGCGCAGCGATTTCCAGTAGGCCAGCGCGACCAGAACCGCCATCACGGTGATGGGCACGTCGAAGCAGGAAATCTGGGCGTGGAAGAAGTAGTGCGGCTGGGCCACCGACAGGACGGCCGCCACCACCGACGGCAGCGGCCCGAGCATGCGCCGGGCGAGCCAGTACACGAGCGCGACACCCAGGCCCGCGAGCAGGATGGCGGGAAAGCGGAAGGCGCTCGACTCGCGCTTGAAAAGCGGCAGGGTCCGGTGCTTGCCGGTGATTGGAATCGGGTGCAGACCGCGCTTGGGGCCGGTGCAGTCACAGGTGTGGAACAGGCGCCACGACACGCCGTAGAGCAGCTTCATCAGGGGCGGGTGCTCGTGGTTGTCCTCCCACGCACTGTCGATGGCGCCGCGGGAGAATGCCTTGGCGAAGTGCCCTTTCCCGATCTCGGTGGCGGTCGATTCCACCCAGCCCCAATAGTGCTCGCCCGCGCGAAAGTACTGGGATTCGTCGCGGCCGATGCCCTGGCTTCCCTCGACCGCGACCATCCACGCCGATGTACCGACCGCCAGCAAGAGCGGCAAGAGCCACTCGCGTCGCCAGCGCCGCGGTAGGGAACGATTGACGTCGCTGCTCGCTTCGTTCACGGGCTGCGCGCCTCCGCCGCGAAGCCGAAGTGCCGCCCGTAGGCCTTGTCGGCGGTGATCTCGAAACGAACCTTGCCGCGCCGGCCGTCGAGCGCCGAGGTGTCGAGCCTGCGCAGTGCCCAGCCCCCCAAGTTGGTCCCGTCCACTGCGCCCAGCTCGCGCCCGTCGACGAGCACGCGCATGTGCACCTTGCCGTCGCCCGCCTTGCGCAGCCAAACGTTGTGCAACCCGGCCGCGACCGCCAGCTCGCGGCCCAGGGGAACGTCGGGGTATTCGAGAACCGTGGTGGTGCGCTCGCGCGGTTCGACCGCGAGGCCGCTACGCGGGGCCGTGTCGATCTCCAGCAGCTCGGGACCGAGGCTCGTGCCCTCGCCACACTGGAGCTTGGTCTGCGCCAGCCAGCACGGCATCTCGCCACGGTCCGGCGTGACCACCGAGAGGCTTGCCTTCTGCCATTCGGCAAGGAAGTCGAACAGCACGCGCGCGGCCGGCTTCTCCCACAGGTTCACCGTCAGCCTGCCGTGCCGCGAGCTGGACAGCAAGCGCGTGCCTTGGGTGTCCGCTGCGCGCTCTCCCCGCTGCGAGATTTCCCAGATGCGTCCAAACCGCGCGGCATCCATGCGCGCCGCGATCGAGACCGGCACCAGGTCGCCGAGCTGAAGTCGCATCAGGGGATCGGCCCACGCGGGCGCCGCGACGATCAAATCGCCCGGCCTGTAGCCCGCACGCACCGCGGTGGCGGCGGCCCGCCAGTCACTCTCGGTCGGCGCAAGGGAAGGCGCGACGAAGGCGTTGACCGCCTCGGCCAGCGCAAGCAGCACCACGAGCGCGCTCACCACGGCGGCAAGCGACCTCTGCCGCAGGAAATCAAAATCGATGAGGTTGGCGATAGCCACAGGCCCGGCAAATTACCCCAATTGCCCCCCGCGAAGCGAGCCCAAGCCTTGAATCCCTGGCCCAGGGCTACGACGAATCCACCTCGAAGCTGGTGCGACCGATGAGCTGTGAGGACTTGTCGGTCAAGAGGTCCACCCGCCAGGATCCGATGGCGGGGTTGGGCAGGTTGGTCGAGGTTCGGAAGCCTTCCTTGCGACCGCCCACCACGGTCACGTGCAGCGGGCCGCCTACGGGCACGCCCTCGTGGTACCACTGAAACGCGACTTGCTGGTGACTGCGCTTGGGCAGGGTCACGGCGAACCAAACGTAGACGCGCGCGGTGCCGCGTGGAAAGAGCTTCGCGCGCCCCAATAGCTCGCGGTTCGCGATACCCGTGCCGGCGCCCTGGTCGTGGCACACGATCGGCACCGGCGGAAACAGGGGCGCGGCCAGCCCCAGCAGAAGGGCGGCAGGCAACGAAATCTGAGCCAGCGACAGCAGGCCCTGGCGGGAAAACAAGCTCTCGCTGGGCGCGAGGGCCACCCATGCCACCGCCGACGACAACAGCGCCGAGATGACGATCGAGGCTCGTGGCGACGTGAACAGCGCCACCGCGCAGGCCGGCACCAACGCCGCGAACAGAATCACCGCCGTCCACAGCACTCGGACGCGCGGCTGAGACAGGACGGCCTCCTGGTATTGGCGCGCAAAACAGGTAAGGAGCGCCATGCCGGCCAGGACCAGAGGCATCGCGATATTGATCGATCCGATGTGGGCCGAGCCGAACCAGATCGGCACCAGGAAGAAGAGGACGTTTTTGTAGAGCGCAACTGTGAACACCGGGCTGACAGTGCGCAGGAATTGGTGCAGCTTGGATTCGCTCGCTCCCTCGGGTGGCAAGCGCAGCCAGCGGGCGACCGCGATGGGGAATAGCCACGCCAGCGCCAAGATCGCCACCGCCTTGGGCGCGAAATCGACGCCCCGGTTGCTCAGCGCCCGCGCCAGGATGCCGAGCGCGAGGGAGATCCAAGGCGCGAATCGTCCGTGGAGCGACTTGAGCTTGTGCCAGATCTCGTTCACCGCAGTTTCCGACATTCACTCGTCCAGTGCCGCCGCCAGCGCCTCGTAGGTGAACGGCTTCTGCAAGGTGACCGTGAGGTCCAACTCGCGGTGGTTCGCCATGATCGGTAGGACGGAATAGCCGCTCATCACCAGCACTTTCAGGCTTGGATCCAGGGCACGCAGTCGAGCAATCACGGTCGCACCATCCAAGTCGCCGGGCAAGGTGAGGTCCACGATGGCCCAGTGAAATGGATTGCCAGACGCACGCGCCTTTCTGAGCTCTTCGAACGCCTCGTCCGAGGTCCCTACCACCTTGGGGTGGTGCCCCAGCTTGCACAACATCGAGTCGAGCACACGGCGAATGACCGCTTCGTCGTCGAGAACCAGAACTCGACAGGCTTGGGTTCGATTGACGACTTCGGCCGGCGCTGGCGTTTCAGAATCCGGGTGGGAGCACGCGGGCAAATAGACCGCGAACGAAGTGCCCAGACCCTCGGTCGATTTCACGGCCACATAGCCACCGTGTCGCCGGACGATGGACTCGACCGAGGTGAGGCCAAGGCCGTTTCCGTCGGCCTTGGTCGTGAAGTATGGATCGAAAATGCGGGGCAGGTTCTCGGTAGCGATGCCGCAACCGTGGTCCTCCACCTCGATCACGACATACCGCCCGGCCGCAAGAGGCGGCCGTTCGCCTTCACCCACCAGCAGGTCGTGGGCGGAGACCAAGACTTGCCCGTCGCGCGGCTCTGCCTGGCGCGCGTTGTGGACCAGGTTGTTCACCACTTGCGCGATCTGGCCTTCATCGGCTTCCACGGGCGGAAGGTATTCCGCCGCACGGAAGCTGAGCTTCACCGACGACCCGTGCAAAGCGAATTCCGCAGCTTCGCGCGCGAGGTTGGAAAGATGGATGACCCTCTTGACGGGGGCGCCACCCCGGGAAAAGGTCAAGAGCTGCGTGGTCAGACCGCGAGCCCGTCGGCAGGCGTCCAGCGCTTGCTCAAGCATCGGGCCGGGATCCTCCCCCTTGCGAAGCCCAAGGCGGGCCACCGAGATGCCGCCCATGATGCCCATGAGCAGGTTGTTGAAGTCGTGCGCGATGCCGCCGGCCAACAGGCCGACAGATTCAAGCTTTTGCTGGCGCAGCCGCTGCTCTTCCAGCTCGCGCTCGAGGGTGATGTCGCGCAAATCCAGCACCACGCCCGACACGGAAGCCCGCCCCCGCAAGGGCGAGCCCGTGATGGACACCAAGCGATCCGGCACGGCGCGGCCACGCAACACACCTTTCGACACCTTTCCGCCCGCCGCCCATCGCTTGAGGAAGGGCTCATCACCCGGCGAGACCGTCTCCTCGGTGAAGGAAACCAGTGACAGGAATGGTCGGCCGCGGGCCTCGTCGTTGGACCAACCGGTCATGGCTTCTGCGGCCTTGTTCATCAGCTCGACGGCGCCATCCATGTCGAGGGCGACAATTCCGTCGCTGATGGAGGACAGAACAATCCGCAGCCGCTCGGACAGCTCCGTGAGCTCGGCGGTTCGCTCCTCGACCAGCTTCTCCAGCTTCTCTCGATAGCGGGAAAGCTCTTGCTTGATTCGTTCTTGCTCGGTGATATTGCGGGAAACCCCGACCGTCATCCGCACGACATTGTTCTCGTCTCGCAGCGGTGACTTCACGGTGTGGAATATCTGCTCGCGGCCATCGAAACGCTTGACGGGCTCTTCGGGGATGTTAAGGACCTCGCCGGTCTTGTAGACGTGAAGGTCGTCGCGCATGTATTGCGCGGTGTAGTCGACCTCGTTGAAAGGCGCGTCGATGATGTCGCGCAGCTGTTCGTTGGTCATCCCGTAATAGTCGCGGAAGGCTCGGTTGGCCCAGAGGATGTGCGACCCCTCGCCCTTGACAAGCACCATGTCGGCGATGGCATCAAGGATCTGGCGATAGATTTCCTTGCGCTCGACGAGTTGGCGCTCAATCTCCCGAGTCTCGTCGCCCATGACTCGCGAAATCCTACACCAGGCGGCGAACCCGCGATAGCGAAGATAGGCGGCTCGACTGCGTACTACTCGACCGCGGTGCACCAGGCGCGGTACTTCGCAACCTTGCCGCGTACCACGTCGAAGAACAGATCGCGAAGCTGCTTGGTGATGGGTCCGATCTGCCCGCTGCCGACCGGCCGGTGGTCGATGCGCGAAACCGCGGTGATCTGAGCTGCGGTGCCGGTTAAGAATACCTCGTCGGCCACGAACAGCTCGCCACGCTCGACCGGGCGCTCTTCCACCGGCACGCCCAGCTCGTCGCGCAAAAGGGTGATGAGCGAGCGACGTGTAATGCCTTCCAGCACGCTCTGGTTGAGCGACGGCGTAGCGACGACGCCCCGGCGAACCACGAAGATGTTTTCCCCCGACCCTTCGCTTACGAAACCCTCCTGGTTGAGCAGCAGCGCCTCGTCGAAGCCGGCCAGCTCGGCGTCGCTCTTCGCGAACGCACTGTTGGCGTAGCTACCTGTGATCTTGCCGCGCGCCGGGATCACGTTGTCCTGCGGGCGTCGCCAAGAGGACACCGTGCAGTGGGCGCCGTCCGCCTTGTCGATATAAAGCCCGAATGGCAGCGCGACGATGCCGAGCGCCGGGGTGAGCCCGTGCAGCCGAACGCCGATGACCTCGTCGCAGTAGAAGGCGAGCGGCCGGATGTAGCAGTCTTCCTTGAGCCCTTCGGCCCTGACCAGGTCGAGCACCGCCTGCACCGTGGCCTCTTCCGACAAGGCCAGACTCATGCGCAGAAGGCGCGCAGATTCGTGCAGCCTGCGCACGTGATCGGCAAGCCGAAAGATGAACAGCCTGCCCTCGTCCGTGCTCCAGTAGCCGCGGATGCCACCGAACACGCCAGTGCCATAGTTGAGCGCGTGGGTCAGGAGCCCCACCTGCGCCTCGGCGTAGGGAACGATTCGGTCTTTGAAGAAGGCCATGCGGGGAAGTTTCTTGGCCATATCGGTCCTCCGTTGTATAAGTCCACTTCTAAGTCCACTTGCGATCCAGTGGCGAACGCCTTGAAGGTGCGCCGCGCGCTTGGCAGGTTCAAGAACCACTTTTCTACAAGTGGACTGTTCGAAGTCTTGTAAGGATCGAGCTCCCCGCGGAACCAATGGGCCAAGGCGCATGACCATGACGTTGAACAAAACAGCCATCGGAGTGACCCTTTTCCTCGCCGCGTGCGGGCGCACGGGCCTCGATGACAGGGTTGACGTTCAATCCATCGGGGGCGCTGCGGGAACCAACGCCAACACCGGCGGGCATGGTGGCTCCTCGGTAAGTTGGACGCTTCCGGGACTTGGCGGGCGGCCAGCCTCTGGCCCGTGCGCGCAGGCCTCGGGCGGCCCGCCTCTGCCAGCCCTGGCGCCCGTCATCACGCAGGTCTCTGTGGCGCCGCTCTCCTACGTTTACGCCCTGGCGTTTGATCCGGCCGGCAACCTCTGGTTCGCCCCGGCGGACAACAACCAAATCGGGCGCATGACGCCATCGGGCGTGGTCACCGGCTTTGACATTCCGACCGCCGCGGCCGGGGTCACCGGCATCACCCTCGGTCCCGACGGAAACATGTGGTTCGTGGAGGAGGCGGGGAACAAGGTCGCCTTCATCGACGCGGCGGGTGCCATCACCGAATTCCCGATTCCGGGCGAGCGATGCGAGGCCCTGGACATCACCGCCGGCCCGGACGGCAACCTCTGGTTCACTGCGGGGAATTGCCAGTTCATCGGACGCATGACCAGCAGGGGCATCGTCGACAGGTTTGTCCTGCCCATGCCCGACAGCGCGCCCACGAGAATCACGATAGGCCCGGACGGCAATCTCTGGTTCGTGGAAGAGACTTCCGACCGCATCGGCCGCATCACCCCAGCCGGCGAGGTCAGCGAGTTTGCTCTCACCGGGAGCGATCTACACCCCTTCGCGATTGTCGCCGGCCCCGACGGCAACCTCTGGTTCACCGAGTCCCAAGCGAACCGGATCGGCCGCATCACGACGTCCGGACTGGTCGACGAATTCTGTCTCGGTAACGTGGGGCCCGAGGGCATCGTCGTGGGACCGGACGGCAACCTTTGGTTCAGCGAAAGTGCCACGGTCGCGATTGGCCGCATGACGACCCAGGGGGTGGTCATCGAGTATCCGATTCCGGGTACCCGGAGCACGCCGAGCATGATCGGCGTCGGTCCCGACAACAATCTCTACGTGGGAGAGCTCGGCGGCAACCACATTGCCAAGGTGACACTGGGGCTTTGATGTATTCCTGCCCGAGGTTCGACAAGTCCAATTTCCAGTCCACTTATCATCCAACCCGCGAGCACGCTTGTAATTGAGGAGAAACATGGGTATGTTTCAGAGCCGCTGGTCAAAAGTGGACTGGTCCCCCCCCCGATGCCCGCCGTGTCAGATTTGCTCCGATCGCTTGGCGACGTCCCTCGCGGCGAAGGCCCGATCTACCAGCAATTGGCCAATGCGATCGCCGCAGCTGTCGAACGCGGCGAGCTCTTGCCCGGCACACGCTTGCCGCCGGAACGGGGCCTGGCCGAGACGCTCAAGCTCAGCCGCACGACTGTGGTGCGGGCGTACGCGGAGCTACGTGAGGCGGGCACCGTCGAGAGCCGTCACGGCAGCGGCACCTGGGTGCGGCGCTCGGGCAAGATCGGGTGGCCCAGCCAGCAAGAGCACGAGGTGTCGACCGCGTTCCGGCGCAATGTGGTGTTCAGAAGCCTCATCGAGCGCTCCGGGGGCGCGATCAGCTTCGTCAGTGCGCAACTGGCGCCGCTGCCGGAGGTGGACGAGGCAGTGAAAGCCGTCGCCCGCAAAGGCGCCGCGGTTCTTGGCAACGGCGAGGGCTACTTCCCTATGGGGCTGCCGGCCTTGCGCAAAGCCGTGGCCACGCACCTTACACGCGAGGGTCTGCCCACGCGTGAAGAAGAAGTCCTTATCACCAACGGGGCGCAACAGGCGGTAAGCTTGGTGGCTGGCCTTCTGGTCGGCCGGGGCGAAACCGTGGTCACCGAGGATCCGACCTACATCGGGGCCATCGACGTGTTCGGCGCCGCCGGCGCACGTGTGTTGGCGCTTCCCGGTGCAGCCGACGCCATCGATCTCGATCGACTGCGCGCGCTGCTCGCCCTACGCCCTCGCCTGCTTTACTTGGTCCCGACCTTCCACAACCCTACCGGCATGCTGATGTCCGAGGATACGCGGCGAGAAATCGCGCACCTTTGCCAAGAGCTTCAGATTCCAGTGGTCGAAGACAATGCGCTTGCCGGCGTCGGCTTTGGCAAAAGGCCCCCGCCGCCAATCGCGACCTTCGCCCCCGGCGCGCCGATTCTCAGCATCGGCTCGCTGAGCAAGCTCTTCTGGACCGGCCTGCGCGTCGGCTTCGTCCGGGGCCCCGAGCCTTGGATAGCCAGGTTGGGGCGCTTCAAGGCCCTCTCCGACCTCGGTGGCCCGCTTTTTTCGCAGGCCGTGGCGGTGCTCTTGTTGGAGCACGCGCCTCTGGCCGAGAAGACCCGTCGTCGCGAGCTCGGCGAACGCCTGAAGCTACTGACCGACCTGCTCAGGCAGCACTTGCCAGGCTGGACCTGGCGCAAGCCGGACGGTGGCCTCTTGCTGTGGGCCCGCACCTCCGGCGGCGATGCGGAAGAGCTGGCGCAAATCGCCCAGCGCCACGGCGTCGCCCTGGTCGCCGGCTCGGCGAATTCGCCCGACCATCGCTTTGCCGACTATGTTCGCCTCCCCATCGTCGCCGATGCCGCCACCATGCGTGAAGGCGTGTCTCGCCTGGCTCGCGCCGCCGCCGAATACCAGCCGAGGCCGCGGGCAAGCGGATTTGACGTGGTGGTGTAACTGCCGTCGATCGCATCACGCCTGGGGCGCCATACGCTAGAATGCGTGCAACTTTCGCGGAGCCGCCCATGAACACCCACGCTGTCGCCCTGGACGAACACAATCCGACTACCTTGCTGCTGTCGATGCGAACCCAGGGCGGGCTCGAACAGGCGACGACAGACCTTTCCCTCTGGGTAACCGAGATCTGCAAGGCAAGCAGCGCCCCATGTTCGCTGCCCGAGCTGGCGGCGGCGCTTCGCAGCCGTGGCAGCCTCGGACGCGAGCGGCGAGCGATCCGGGTGGAGAGTTGGACCGACGCCGAAGCTGCCCTTCGCGACAAGAATCGCTGGGCCACCGGGACGGCCATCGACGGTGCGCCGAAGCTGGTGTTTTCGTTGCCCGGTCAGGGAACGGTTCGGCCCGGGGTGCTCGCGCGCCTGTTCGCCGCCGCGCCGGGCTGGGCTGAGCATCTCGTGCGCCTCGGGAGCTTGGCCAAGGAAGCTTCGGGCTTCGACTACGTGGCGTGGCTGGGCGACGCGAAGGCCGATCCCGACACGGTCTTGAAGGACAATGCCAAGACCCAGCTCACAATCTTCTGCGTCGGCGTCTCGCTCGCGCGTTGGCTTATCGACCTGGGACTTCGGCCCGACGGATACGTGGGCCATTCCCTAGGCGAATGGATGGGCGCGGCCCTGGCGTCGGTCTTGACCGAAAAGGACGCGGTCTTGTCCGTGCATCACCGCGGCCGCCTGATGCAATCCACCGGCCCGGGTGCAGCCATCATCGTGCGCTCGACCGCCGACGCGCTGGTGGCCAAGCTTCCACCCGACGTCACTCTAGCCTGCGTGAACGCGCCCAACCTGTGTCTGGTGAGCGGCCGCCCAGACGCCGTCGCCCGCTGCGCGGAGAAGCTGTCCGCCGACCGCATCGTGACCCGCCCAGCACCGATCTTCGTCGCGGTTCATTCGCCGGTCATGGATGCCGTGATCGAACCGTTCCAGAAGGAGCTCTCGGCGGTCACCTTCCAACCGCCACAAACGCCGATCCTTTCAACCGTCACGGGACAATGGATGTCCGCCGCAGAGGTCACCGACCGGTCGTATTGGACAGGCCAATTGCGAGCCACGGTCCGCTTTGATGCTGCCGCGGAAACCCTGTTGAAAGAGCCGCGCATCGTTCTGCTCGAGGTCGGAGTCGGTTCGGCGCTGACCAGCCTGGTCGGGACCCGAATCAAGGACCGCGCCAACCAGCGCGCGTTCGCCCTGTTCGGCCGCGAGGAGCCGCCGCCCGAGGGCTACCCCGCCAGCCGACCCTTGCAAACCCTAGGCGAGCTGTGGGCCAGCGGCGTTTCCATCGACGTGGTCAGCAAGGTCGAGGTCACGCACGCGGTTCCAGAGCTTCCCGCGCGACCGACGGAGGCCTGAGAAGCGTCGGACAGGGCAGGCCTTGGTCACCGACGGCGGATTGTCGCTGCGGTTGGCTGACAGACGCTGGCCGCAAGGTTGAAGCCACTGAGCGTGATCTTGAACGTCGACGAGTTGGACTGGCGTTCGGCCTGGAACACCGCCACTTCGTAGACATTGCCCGCCACCAGGCCGAACTTGGTCCCGGCCGCGCTATCGAGGGTCACCGCGCCATCCACGGGCTGGTGAATCCCGCCGATATCGACGGCGAGTTGCTTGTTGACGAAGACCCAGACGTCGTCATCGCCGGTGATGTCGAGCTTGTAGGACTTATCCGGCTCGTACGTGAACCAATAGCGGAGCTCGCTGGTGAAGCTGAAGTTGTGCCGAATGTCGTTGCCGTTCGCGTCTGTGTCGTGAGGCCAACTTCTCGTCGCATCGTAGGGGGGCGGGATGGTAGCGTAGCTTCGTTCCGAATCAGGCGTGAACGGGTCATTGTCGACTGGAAAGAAGACCGGCGTTCCGTCGACCCTGTTGACCACGAAGACGCCTTCGTAAGTCCCATTGCTAACCAGGCACTTGAGCAGCGTCTCACCCTTGGCGATGGCGTCGTCACAGTCGGTTGTGCCGGTGCCGTACCTATAGGTGCAAGGAATCTCGACACCGTTGCTGTCCAAGACCCCACTGCCGATTTCGCCACAGAAGAAGGCAGTTTCCGTCACTGGCCACTGTTCACCATTGGCGCCCCAGCGGTTGGCGTAGGTGCCGTCGCCTTTTGCCCAGAGCTGCAGCTTCGATGGCGTGGCGTGATTCACTGTCGCGGTGTCGCGATACCACGAAGCGAATGAATCCAGGCTGGCCACGTGGATCGCGGTGCCAGTCAGGCCGGTGTAGACGGGCTTGCCGTCGCCGTCGAGGAGCGACTTGACCATGCCTGGCGACGCAAGGGTAGAACCACTGACGCCGGCCTCGAAATCCGTGGGATTGTGGTAGCGGAAATCTCGGTACACCGCCGGCACCAAAATGGAATCGCCGAGAGCCGGTTGCGAACAAACAAATCCCGGCTCGACCTTGCAAGCGGACGAACAGCCGTCGCCGTCGGCCGTGTTGCCGTCGTCGCATTCCTCACCGATCACGATGCCGTCGCCACAAGTCGACGTGCACGGTCCTGTGCCGGTGCAAGTCGGCTCAGGCTGGCAGTCCGACGAGCATCCGTCGAAAGGTCGGTCGTTGCCGTCGTCGCAACGCTCGGGGAATGCGACGACGCCGTCGCCGCAGCCTGCGGGCGGAGTCCATGGCGGCTGGCTGCTACCACCTGCGCCACCGGTGCCGGCCGTGCTCCCGCCCGTCCCGGGTACAACCGTGCTCCCGCCCGTCCCGGGTACAACCGTGCTTCCGCCCGTGCCCGGTACAACCGTGCCACCACCCGTGCTCGTAATAGCCGTGCTGCCACCCGCGCCGCCGGTCTTGGCCGCACCGCCGTCGAGCCCGCCGGTCGGGACACTGACCCCGCCCGAGCCGCCGCTGGATGCGAGTATGCCGCCGGACCCGCCAGTCGAGACCGTGACGCCGCCGCCTCCGCCTGCGCCGGGCGCGTCGATGGCGATGGAGCCGCCCGAGCCGCCGGTCAAAATGATGATACCGCCGCTGCCGACGGCTCCGGCCGCATCGCTGCCGACGGTGCCGCCCGAGCCGCCGCGTCCGTCGGCGCCGCCGCCGCTGGCCGGGACATCGGGCTGCCTGCCACCGTCCGGTGTTCCGGCCGGGCAGTTTCCCGTGCCGGGCGACAGGCATCGCCCGCCAGAGCAACAACCTTCGCTGCACGCGCTCCCGGTGCAGCAGATGTCACCGAGGCTGCCGCACGTCGCACACGTTCCGTCGCTCCCGCTGCCCGTGCACACCATGCCGAGCTGGCAGGTGGCCGCCCCGGTGCTCGATGCGCAACAGGCCTGGCCGACACCGCCACACTTGCTGCAGATGCCGGCGCTGCAGGTAGTGCCGGACGACGTGCATACCCCGGTCGCCGGGTCGCTGCCGCAACAGGCCAACCCGGGGCCGCCGCAGCTACCGCAAACGCCGGCATTGCAGACCCCGCCCCCCAGCCCGACGCAGGTTCCGCCCACGGCCATGCAGATGCCTGAAACACAGCATCCGCCGCCGTTGCAACCATTTTCCTCGCAGCACGGCGTGCCCGGCTGACCGCATGCCAACACGCCGCCTTCCGGGCCGCCGCCGCCGCCGCTCGACCCGCCGCAAGCTTGAGCGCCGACGATGGCCAGGCTTGCCAGCACGAGCGTCCGCAGGGCAAGGAAGCGTTCAGTCAAAGTCATTCGGTCCTCCAAGGGGCACAAAGGGAGCCAGCGAGAGCTAAGAGCGCCACCATCATACCTGAGAAACTCGATCCAGTGTGCCCGACGGTTGGGTCCCCTAGATCACGCTGGCAGAGCGCACAGTTTCGCGATCGCTCTCTTTAGCGATCCGCCAAGGCCACCACCGCCGCGACACCTCGTGTATCCTGGCATTTGGCTATCAACAGCCATCGACAGATTGCTGCCTTGGACACCCCCTACCCCGCCACGGACATCACACCGCACCCCGAGCGTGCAACAACGCCGTCGGGCCGCCTCGATCGACTCCTCGAGCTGCGCTTCGCCACCCGGCGGCGCGCGATTTGGGCCTTGGTGGGTGCGTTCATGGGCTTCCAGGTCACGGCTTGGCTCATTCACGAGATCGCAAACAATGGGCATCGGGTTGAGGCCTCCTTCGTCTCGCACCTTAACCACCTGCCCGACGAAATCCTGGTGCAGCTGCTGTTCGCGCCGCAGGCGATGCATTTCGCGATCCCGGCATTGTTTCACGGGGGAAGCCTGTTCGATTGGCATCCCGGATTCTGGACAACCCGCATCTTCGCCGTGGCCTACTGGTTGACTCTGATCGGCGCGAGTAGCGCCCTTGTGCGCGGACGCCGCCTCGCATGGTGGGTTCTGATCATGCTGACTCTGTTCGCCACCACGCCCCGCTACGCCGAGCTGATCTTCGTCTCACTGTCAGACGTTTAATCGGCCGCGCCCCGTTGGTTGTCCACGGCAAGTGGCCAAGACGCGGGCCGGCGTACAAGCGCCGTTTTTTGCCAAGCCGACTTCGCGACATTGTTGTAGACACACGCAAGAGATCCCATGCGTAAGTACATCCTCGCTGTTTCCGCCGTCGTTCTTATTGCCCTGCCCGCCCGCGCGCAAGCGCCAGGGGTTCCGACAGGCATGCCCCTGGTCGTCGACATGTCCAAGATCGAGGTCGGGTCCTGGGCGGAATACACCATGAGCATGGGAAGTATCTCGCTGACCTCGCGCTGGGCCCTGGTCGCGCGTGATGCCTCCTCGAACACCGTCGAGATGACCACCAAGGGCGGACCGGTGGCAAAGCCCATGGTTCTGCGTATGGTGCTGCCCGCCGATCCGACCAGCGGGGAAAAGCCAAAGAAGCCGATGGTGGTTCAGTTCGGCAACGACGCGCCCATGCTTGCGCCGCCCGACACACCGACACAGCGGTTCCAGCGCCCCGACGAGAAGAACCTGATCGGCAAGGAAGAAGTCAAGCTCGCGGCCGGTGGCTTCCAGACCACCCACTACCGCGAGAAAAACGCCATGGGCACGGTCGACGTCTGGGTTAGCGACGCGGTTCCGCCTCTCGGCCTAGTCAAGGTGCTGACCACGCCCGATGTCGGCAAGAACGCGCCAGACGCTATGAAGATTCCACCCGCGACGATGGAGCTAGCGGCCATCGGCAAGGGCGCCAAGGCGGTCATCACCAAGAAGCCAAGGCCGTATGACGAGAAGAAGATGGGCGGCCTGGTCGGGACGCCATAGCCGGAAGGCCCGACCAGCACCTGTGACAGACCACGAGACTTCCCTTCTACCGGACGCGGGTCCGCCCAAAAGACCGCGTGGCTCGACTTGGCTTGCGACTGTCTGGGAATGGATTCGCCACCGCGCAGGCGCCTTGGCTGCCACCGTCGTCGACTTTGGAATCATGATTGGGTCGGTAGAGCTGCTTCATCTTGGACCGGTCGTGTCTACTGCCTTCGGAGCGCTGTGTGGAGCACTCACGAATTTCCTCCTCGGACGCACCTGGATCTTTCACCGCACGGACGCAGGGGCGCCAGGGCAGATGATCCGCTACGCGCTGGTGTCCGGGGCCAGCCTAGGACTCAATTCTCTCGGCGAATACTACTTCGCGGTTCGGCTGGGACTTGCCTACCTCCCGGCGCGCGTGATCGTCGCGACCGTCGTTGGCAATTTGTGGAACTATCCCATGCACAAGTTCTTCGTCTTTGGCAAGAAGCCCAAAGACCCGATCGGATAGGCCTACTCTTCCGGCAGGTGCAGCATGTTGTCGGGCAGGCCCGACCACCAGGTGATTTGCACGCCAGCGAGCAAAGCCAAGAAATGGATGTCGCCGCCGGCCGAGCCGTGCAGGTCCACAACCGGGGTCAGCGCCCATCCGCCGGTCCGCTTCTTCTTGAGCGGGAAGATGTCGTAGCCCAAACCCGCGAGGAAATAGGCCCCACCGCCGGCGCGAAGGGACGGATTGAGAGCCTGGTCATCCTTCAGCATGACGACGCCGAGCCCAAAGCCCGCGTGGACGGAGAGATCACGCCACACAAGGTAGCTGCCTTCCAGGGTGAGCCCCTCGATGACGCCTTTGTCCGAACCCTTCCGGATACCGCCCACGTATTCAATCAAAAGACCGAGCCCAAGGCGTTGCGTGATCAATTGGCCGATGCGGAAGGTTCCGGTGTAGCCGCCGTAGATGCCCCGATCGCGGCCATTCTCCCACGACTGCACGGCTACGCCTGAAGCCCCGAATCCAATCCAGTATCCCTGCCGCGACCGCGGTTCCTCCAGAATCGGATGCTCATCCGAATCCTCGGCGCGCGCGCCCCTCGGTGCGACGGCGAGCCCAACAGCCACAAGAACCGTGAAGCAAAGGATGCGAGAAACAGATGTCATGAGCCGCCTCATCAGAGCTCTCCTCGCAGTCCGATGATGGGATAGATCGGAAAGCCGGACGTGTATGTGGACTTCTGGTAGTTGTAGTTGAATTCGAGCTGCTCGGGATTGGTGCGATTGTAGACGTTTTGCAAGTCCACGTAGGCTGTGAAAATCCACTTGTTGTAGATCCACGTCTTGTCGAGACGGAAGTCGAGCTGGTGGAAGGCGGGCACGCGCGTCGAGTACTTCGTGCTGTAGATAGGATTGTAGGTATCAAGCGAGGAATTGAAAACCGAGCCGGTAACCGGCGTGGAGGGGTCGCCGGTGACGTAGCGGAAGCGCATGCCGATCTGCCAGTTTCGGGGCAACTGATAGGTTCCCACCAAGGTGAGAATATGCGTCTGGTCATACTCGAACAGGCGCCAGTAGTCTGTGCCCGAATCCATGCGTTCCGAGCGCATGAGCGTGTAGGCGAGCCAGCCGACAAATCGCTTGGTCAGCTCGTGCTTCGCGACCAATTCGAGACCATAGGCTCGGCCCTTGCCGTTGTTGTCATAACGAGAAGCGCTGGGGTCGCCACCGAGTGACGCCTGGGTCGTGCTAACCATACTCCTCAAGTCCTTGTAGAAGCCGGTCGCATCGAGGAGGATGTGCTTGTAGGGTCTCCACTCAACGCCCGCAGAGTAATGAATGGCGTACTCGTCCTTCAAAGAGGGCGTACCGAACACCCTGTCGGTCTGACTGATGTCAGGCGGCTGGTAAAACAGCCCGACCCCGCCCTTGAGTGTCACCTTCTTGGTGAGATCATACCGTGTAGTGATTCGCGGCGCGATGGTGAATTGCGAGGTCTGCGAGAAGTAGTCGCAGCGAACCCCCGGCAACACCAACCAGTTGGGAAGTGGCTTCAGCTCGAGCTCGCCAAAGAATCCGACGATATAGTAGTTGGCCCCGTTGATCTCTTCGTGAAGAACGTTGTTGTAGTTGATGTCCGCAGTGGTTTGGCCTTCTTGCGGAGGGTAGGGAACGTTCCAAACCCCAGTCACGCGGCCGTAGCCACCGTCGAGTCCCGCGGTGAGCGCCAGTCGCTTGGACCATTCGTAACGGGCGGTATCCCGCACGTGCGTGATTGCGACCGTGGAATCCAGAACATAGTTGAAGAACTGAATGTTCTGGACGTCGCTACCTTGCGAAATTCGAAACGTATTCTCGAAGCGGTCGCTCGGGATATATTTGTAAGTTGCCAGTATTCGATAGAAATTCGTCGCAAATTGCACCTGGTTGCCGACCGCGATACTTCCGGCGGCGGCGCCATTCTTGGTAATGATCCCGAAGCTATCATCGGAGCCGAACACGAAAAGACGAAGATCGTGCGCTGGCGCAGGACGGTAATTGGCCAGCAATTGATAGTCGTAATACCGCGGCAACTGTAGTGAATTAACCGGCAGGTCGGAAGGCAACAAGGCATTGACGACCACGTCAATCCAGCTACGACGGGCAGCGAGCGCCACCGAAGCCTTTGTACCGAGGGGAATCTCCAAGTAGAAGCCGCCGTCGAGAAGATTGAAATCGACGTAACCACCCGTGCGCTTGGGCTTGAGCTTCTTCACATCCAGGTCGACGATGCCGCCGGTCACCCAACTGTAGTAGGGCGAGAAGTTGCCCGGATAGAACTCCAGGCTGTCGATCATGCCCGCGGGCAGCACGCTGCGGATGCCGCCGAAGTGATAGACATTCGGAATCGTCGTTCCATCGACGTAGTACGCCGTATCGTAGGGACCGGACCCGCGAATCATGATCTGCCCTGAGCCGGCCTGCGCGCGCGCGACGCCGGCGAAGTCTTGGATCACCGCCAGCGGATCACCCATGGCGCCCGGCAGCTTTTCGATGACCGCGCTCTCGATCACGGTCCGGCTGACCTCTTTCCTTTCCCGCTTGGCTTCCACGACCACGTCGAAGGGATTGTACGAGCCGCGCTCCACGTAGTACTTGACGTCGGTGCGCTCGCCCTTGACGATTTCCTCGCTGGTGCGAACCGGGTAGTAGGCCGATGGTTCGATGCGCACCTTCCAGGTCCCGGGTTCCAGGTCGTAGAAGTGAAACGCACCCTTGGCGTCTGTGGTGGCTTCGAAACCTACCGGGGCCTCGCCTTCCGTCCGGTACACGGTGACCAAGACGCCCGCCAGCGGCAGTCGTGTGCCTCGCTCGACCAGGGTGCCGGTGAAGTTCTCCACCGGGGCCGGATTGGGCTTGGGGGCCTCGGCGGCCTTGGTCGGCTCCGGCGCCGGCGCAGGCGGCGGGGGCACCGGGAACCTGAAGATGTAGTTGATCTGAACCGGAACTGGCTTGCCGGCCATCTCGGCGGGCTCAAACGCCAGATCGTAAGCGGCGGTCAGCGCTGCGTCTTCAAAACCCAACCCCGTGGGCTTCTCAGGCGAGACCACGGCCGCGCCCGTCACCGCGCCCGAGTCGTCGAGGTCGATGAGCAGCTTGACCTCGACCTCTTGATTGACCTTTCCAAGGGCCTGTTTGGGATACTCGACCTTGGCCGCCTTGGTCAGCTTGGGCAGTTTGCTCAATTGGTCGGCGTCAATGGACGGACCGGTCTCCTTGCCAGCGATGCCCGCCTCGCCGGCGGTCTTGGCGGCCGATTGACTGTCGCGTCCGCCACCGCTCTCCTCGGCGGCGAGCGCAGCCAGCGGGCAGACGACGAACGTGACTACCACGAGTGTTCGGGCGATCATGGCGTGGGCTCCAAGGTGACCTGCTTTGACGTCCACCCCACTCCGCCGCGGCCATCGCGCACGACGACGGTGATGCGAACGGTGTCGTAGCCATAGTCCAGGCGCTTGGGCAGATCCAAACGGTTGGCGATGTTGTCCTGGAATTGCTTGATGTCCTGCGCGTCCGGCGGGTTGTCCTGGCCAATCGGCAGTCCGGTCGGCGTGTATCCCGTATGGTAGTCGCCCACCAGGCCATTGAAGTCGCCCGCTTCGGCGAACCAGTCGAGCGACAAGTGCTCGTAGTGGCGGAGCAGTGCGGGCTTGCCCGCAATCGAATCTGCCCTGGTATAGTCAATGTTGCTCGGAACGGGGAGATACTCAGCGATGCCGATGTCGGTGTCGAGCAGTAGCCCCACGTGCTTGTTGCGCTTCACTTCCACCACCGCGTCGTCTTCGAGCCGCACCGATCCGTCAGGGCCGTCGTGACCCGCGCCGACGGCTTGGCCGCCGTCCGCCTCGACCGGGCCGCCACCGTCGTCGGATGAAACACCGCCGTCGACGGTATCCTGGTCCGTGGTGGCCGCCGGCACGCCGCCGTCGGGAGGGTCGAAGTTCTCGGTCGTGAAGATGCCACTTAACACCGGGTTTTGGTTATTGGGAATCGTGTCGTCGGTGGGCAAGTGGAGCGAGTAGAGTGCTGCTAGAGACTTAAAGCCGTCGGGCAACAAGTCGGGGCAAGCCGGGGTGACCGTCACCTTGACCGTGATGTTGAAGCTGATGGGATGGGTTTCACTGCGCGGCGGTGTCCCAGCATTGGCCGCGGCGTCCGTCCATGGCAGGTCGCAACTGAAAGCCGACTTTTGGTCACCGCCAGCGGCAACAATACCGCCGGCCGACCCGATGTCACCTCGACAGAGCGCATACAAAAACTGCGCCGGGAATGGGTTAACGAAAGGCATGGTCTCGCCGTCACCCAGGATCAGATCCGGCGCCTCACCTAGCCCGAGGCTTGCGTACAGCCCAGCGAGATCGTCCTTCGTAATCGGACATTTGTACGTGTTGTGAGCCGTGTCCGCGACCATCGGCACCGGGCACCACTCCCACGCGTAGGTGGCCGAGGTCGCGTCGGCGTCCGCGCACTGGGACGGGACACGTCCGATCGGCGGCTGGTACACCAGCGCCGACAGGGTGGTGGTCTGGCCATAGCTCGGTTGCGGCGGCTCGGCCTTCACCGCCAAAATGCGAGGTTTATCGAGCAAGGACGGCTTGTTGAAGTCGCGATTGCCACAAGCCGAGAGGGTGAGGGCCAGCGCGCTGGCCAAGAGAGCAGTTTTTCGCATGGTCATTCGTCCGTGATTCGGAAGCGGTAGGAGTATTTCTTGGTCGACGCCATCGGTTCCCCGTTACGCGTGGCGGGCTCCCAGGGTTGGGCCAAGGCCGCCTTCTTGGCGGCCTCGTTGAATTCCGGATACTGCGATTCCCGCAGGATCTTCACGTTGGTCACCTTGCCGGTGGCATCGATGAACACCAGCACATCCACGTCGCCTTCGACCCCTTGCGCTTTCAGCGTCTGAGGAAACTCGGGCTTCACTTGGTTGCCGCGGTACTTGGCGTCGGTGAAGGTCACGCCCTTGACCGGGATCCGCGTCGCGGCCTGGTTCGCGACGGTCGGCTTCTCGGTACCGTGCACGGGCGCGGGCCGTTCCTTGGGCACGTCTTCCTTCTTCACCGCGACCTTGTCGGTTTCACCGAGGCGGGTATTCCCGACCGCGAACGCGGGCCCGTCGCCGGTGCCCTCGCCCGCCGTGGATTCGAAGCTCAACCCCACGATGCGCGGCGGCGGCTTCTTCTCGGGCTCCTTGGGTGGCTCTTCGATCTTGGGCGCGGGCGGAGCCTTGACCGCGATGGGATGTTCGATTTCCTTCTTGGGCTCGGGGATCTTCTCGGGCTCCGGTGGCTTGGGCTTCTCGGCCTCGTGCTCGCGCATTTCGATGGCCAGGCGCTCGCGTTCTTTCGCGTGCTGCGCCCCAAGGTTGCCCACGCCGAACGCCATGATGACGAAACCCACGTGCAGCGCCACCGACACCAGCAAGACCGCGATGCCGATGCTGGCGCGCAACCAGCCCGGCATGCGGTGCTGGCCGCGGTGCTCGTGGAATTCGGCATGGATGGGCACCCGCACGTGCGCCATCGTGCGTGCCTGCGACTTTTCGCGACGGCGCGCCCGCTCTGCGACGAAGGGATTCCGCCGCGTCGGTCGGACGGTCCGGCCGCTCGGGCGGGTCGGTTCCTTGGGGGTTGGCTTGGCGGCCATCGGGCGTGGGTCCTTCACGGGCTGCTGGCGGCAGTCTGGCGTTCGACGTCGAGGGCGAAAGCGCTGACGCCGTTGCGCTTGACTAGATCGATAAGGTCGACCACGTGTCCGTACTCGACCCCCTTGTCCGCAGCGATCACGGCCTGCAGCTTGGGATTGTTCGAGCTTTCGCGCTTCACGAAGTTGCCGATTTCGTCGACCGTCGAACGTGCGCCGTTCAGCATCAGGGTGCCGTCCTTGTTGCACACGATGTTCACCGTCGATTCCACGCGCGCGCCGCCGGTGGCTGCCTTGGGTAGATTCACCACCATGCTGGCGCGCACGATAGCAATGGAGGTCAGCATGAAGATGATGAGGAGCACCAGCACGATGTCGACGAAGGGAATGATGTTGATACTGGCCAGCGGCCCCTCGTCGTCACCGTTGCCATTCTGTGCGGCGGCCATGGCTACTCCTTGGTGGCGCTGGTGCTACTGGCCGACTTCAGCTCGGCCATCAGCACGCGGGTGAGACCGTCGGTGTTGGTCACCGCGTCCTTCACCATGCCCTTGAACACGTTGTAGGCCACGACGGCGGGAATCGCGACCAGTAGGCCCACCGCGGTGGCCACCAAGGCCTCGGCGATGCCGGCCATGACGCCCGAGCTGGCGCTAGCGATGTCCTTCGACATCTCCTTGAACGACCGCACGATGCCGAGCACCGTGCCGAAAAGGCCGATGTAGGGCGAGTTCGATGCCAGCGTCGCCAAGATGGAAAGCCGCCGCTCGTAGTCGGCCTTGCCGCGGCTCAAGGCGCCGGCGATCAGCTCCTCCACCGATTCGGGCCCCTTTTCGTAGCCACGCAAGCCGGCCAGGGTGACGTTGGTTTCCAGGCAGTCGTACTTGGCCAGAAGCTTCGCTGCGGCGTCGAAGTCGCCCTTGTCGAGGGCCTTGGTAAACTCCGATTTCACGGCCTCGAAGTCCACCTTGCGCCGGCGGTAGAAGAACCAGCGTTCGACCATGACCGCCACCGAGAGCAACGAAAGGCCGAGCAGGAGCCAGAGCACCCATTCGGAGCGAAACACGGGCAGCGAGAGCAGACGTTGGACTAGACCTTCAGCAGCATTATTGTTCATGGCGTCTTCCTGGGGGTACAGCTTCAGCGCGGTCGGATCTGGTAACACCGTAGCGCGAGTTTTCTGTCACTCCTGCGACGGAATTGCAACCACGCGTTGTCGGCCCGGCCGACGCGGACAGCCCGTGTGGTCTGCTCTCATCATCTGCGAAACGTCGCCGGCACGGAAAACGTTGGCGGCGGTCTCAGGGGTATCTGCCTTGGAACGGTCCAAGGCTCTTCTGCGTGCACTTCGCGCCCTTCTCATGCACACTCGGACCGTGCCGCCCGCCCGAAGCTCCCCCAAAGACGCCCACCCCGATGCATTGACAGTCGATTTTGCCGCCGCCGCGGCCAGACCGGCCCTCGCCCGAGGCGCAGAGTGACAGAGACCACACAGGAAGACAGGGCGCCCCGACATTCTTCGCCGCCACCGGCTCCCAAGGCGGTGATCCTGCGCGCGACCGCCCAGGAGGTCGTGGGGGCCACCTTGCGCGTGGCCGGGCTGTCGGTCATCGAGCGGTCGATCAAACAAATCGACCGCTTGGGCTACACGATCGTGGTCGCGTCCGACGGAAGCTGCCCGCTGCCCAAGTTCCTTCCGCCGTCGGTGATCGTGCGCAGGGTACCGAAGCCGGACGACTTGACAGCGCTGCGCAAGGAAACGCCAGGGCTGCTCGAGATTCCCGCCAACCTGGTGCGACCGTCGGGTCGATCGCTGGAAGGCGGCCTGCGCGTGGTCGACCAGCAGAGCCGCAAGCGGGCTGAGGATGCAGTGTTCGCCGAGCTCTTGCGCGGGGATCTCGGTTTCGTCGCGCGCTACCTCAACAAGCCGGTCTCGTTCTTCATCACACGTCATCTGCTCTGTCATCTACCGCTCAGCCCGAACCAGGTTTCCGTGGGCGCGGCGATTTTGGGATTTTGCGGGGCCGCCCTCATCGCCACTGGCAACTACGCCATCATGATTTGGGGATTCTTCCTGGCCCACGTGCAGTCGATCCTGGACGGCTGCGACGGCGAGCTGGCCCGCGTGCGCCTGCAGCAGACGCCGTTTGGCGAATGGCTTGATACCCTGCTCGACGACGGGCTCAACATCCTGATCTTCGCCGCGCTCGGCATCGGGCTCTACCGCGGAACCGGCGTGGGGCTTTATCTAGCGGCCGGCGTGTTGGCCGCGGCCATGCACCTCTGCTACGACGCCGTCGCCATCAGCGAAATCCGCCGGCAGGGAGAAACCGGCGAGACCATCAAGTTGCGCTGGCGGCTGGCGGGCAAAGAGAGCCTCAAGAAACGACTTCAGAAGGGACCCGCACAGGGACGCAGTAACCTTGCGATGGCGCTCGTCACCATGGGCCGGCGCGACTTCTTCATCTTTGCGTTCCTGGTCTACGCGTTGGTCGGGTTGCCCAAGCTGACCCTGATCCACGCCGCGATCGTGGCCACATCGGTGTTCACCGTCGCAGTCGCGCAATTGATCTGGCGACTGCGCGGCAGCCCGGAGTGAACGAGCCCACGCATGCCGGCGGGTCATCGCGACCCGACGCACGCATGGAATCCACCATCACGAAACCGGTTGCAGCTCCCTTGTCGGGCGGGTCTTGGAGGCGTCGGGCCTATTGGGCGCGGCGCGCATGGCTTCCGGGGCCGGCAGCTCGACCCACACGTCGTCGCCTTCGATCTTCACTGCGTAGGTGGCGATGGCGGCAAGATCGCCGCTCACGCACGCGCCACTCTTCAAGTCGAAGGTGTTCTTGTGCAAGGGACACGCAACCTTGGGTGTGTCGCCCGCGTTGCCAAGGATCCCGCGCGCCAGAATCATCTGTTGCTTGTGCGGGCACAGGTTGTCGGTGGCAAACCATTCACCCCGCGCGGCGAAGTTGAAGATGGCGACCTCACTTTGCCCGTAGCGGGCCGCAATGCCGCCGTTGCGCGGGACCTCGGCTACCTTGGCCAGGCGAACCCAGCTTCGCTCGCCGTTGCTCGGTTTGCTGTTGATGGGCTTTCCGGCGGCAGCCGCCGCGTATTGCTTAAACAGCGCGCGCTGCTCGGGATTTCGAACCACGCCGGCCCATTCGCACTCGTAGGTGTCGACCAGGTACTGCAGATCCTTTTCCAGGCTGGCCGCGATGCCGAGAACGTCGTCCACGATGATCTCGCGCAGGCGCTCAATCCCGCCTTCCATCTTTTCCAGCCACACCGAGGTTCGGGTCAGCCGGTCGGCGGTGCGGATGTAGAACATGATGAAACGGTCCAGGTAGCGGATCGCGGTTTCCGCGTCCACGTCCTTGGCCAGAACGTCGGCGTGGCGCGGGTGCGATCCGCCGTTCCCGCAGACGTAGATGTTCCACCCCTTTTCCGTGGCGATGAGCCCGAAGTCTTTTCCTTGCGCCTCCGCACATTCGCGGATGCAGCCGCTCACGGCGCTCTTCAGCTTGTGAGGCGCACGGATGCCCTTGTAGCGCTGCTCAAGCCGGATGGCCATGCCGGTGGAATCCTGCACGCCGAATCGACACCAATCGGTGCCGACGCAGCTCTTGACGGTGCGCAGGGCCTTCCCGTAGGCGTGACCGCTCTCGAATCCCGCCGCCACCAGCTCCTCCCAGATGTCCGGCAGATCCTCCAGGCGCGCCCCCAATAGGTCCACCCGCTGAGCGCCAGTAATCTTACTGTACAGGCCGTACTTCTTCGCCACTTGGCCCAGCACCACCAGCTTCTCAGAGGTGATTTCGCCGCCGGGCACCCGGGGAATGACCGAATAGGTGCCGTTGCGCTGAACATTGGCCAAAAACCGGTCGTTAGTGTCCTGCAACGTCCGGTGCTCCTCCTTAAGCACCGGCTCGTTCCACAAGCTGGCGAGAATCGACGCCACGGTGGGCTTGCATATTTCGCAGCCGTTGCCTTGGCCGTGCTCGGCCAGCAACTGGTCGAAGGTCCGGATGCGTTTCGAGGCGACAATCTGGAACAGATCCTGGCGGGTATGGTTGAAATGCTCGCACAGGCGCGGCCGCACGGCCTTGCCCAAGCTTTTTAGTTGCACGGTCAGAAGGTCGCCAACCACCGGCAGGCAGCCGCCGCATCCGGTGCCGGCCCTGGTCCCCTTCTTGAGGGCGTCCACGGTGACGCAATCTTCGTCGCGCACGCAGGCCCGGATCCGGCCCGCGGACACGTTGTTGCACGAGCAGACCTGCGCCTCGTCGGGAAGCTCAAATTTCGCAGACGAGGCGCCCGGCGACATGCCGAGCTCGCCGTAGTCCTCGGACAAAGCCGTTTGCGACCGGGTCAGAAACTGCAGCCGGGTATAATCCCGCGCATCGCCCACCAAGATGCCGCCCAGCAGGCGCTTCTTCTCGGTGTCGATGACCACCTTCTTGTAGGTGCGCTTGATCTGGTCTTCGAACGCCACCACGCGCGTTCCCGGCGCGTTGACGAACGGATCGCCAAACGAGGCCACGTCCACGCCCATCAACTTGAGCTTCGCGGACAGATCGCCGCCCAAGAAGCACGTGGCTGTGCCCAGCAGCGACTTGGCCACCGCGTCCGCCATCTCGTAGCCAGGCGCCACCAGGCCGTAGATCATGCCGCCGTGTAGCGCCACCTCGCCGATGGCAAAGATCTCTGGATCGCTGGTGCGCAGCTCGTTGTCCACCACGACGCCGCCCCGCGGGCCAACCTCAAGACCGCACTTCCGGGCCAATTCGTCGCGCGGGCGAATGCCGGCCGAGATGATGACCAGGTCCGCCGGCACCGTGGTTCCGTCGGACAGCTCGATTCCAGCAATCGCGTCGTCGCCGACAAACGCGGTGATGCGGCGATCGATGTGGACGACGACACCCAGGTCCCGAATCGACTGTTCCAAAAGCGACGATGCCGATCCATCGAGCTGTCGTGGCATAAGGCGTGAAGCCACCTCGATGACGTGGGTTTCAAGGCCGCACTCTTTGACCGCCCTGGCAGCTTCGAGCCCGAGCAACCCGCCGCCAATCACCACCGCGCGCCGGGCGCGCTTGGCGTGGTCCAGGATTCCGTCGAGGTCCTCGATGGTTCGGTAGACGTGCACGCCCGTTTTGTCCACGCCCGGCACCGGAGGCACGAATGGGGCAGAGCCGGTGGCAAGCACCAGCTTGTCGTACCCATACGATTCGCCGTTACCGAGGAGCACGCGCTTGGTCTTGCGGTCCACGTCGGCCGCCTTCGCCCCGGTTAGAAGGCGCATGCCACGCTGGGCGTACCAATCCTGGGTGCCCAAGGCCAGCGCATCGACCGAACGGGTCTTGAAGTAATCCGTCAGGTGCACGCGGTCGTAGGCCGGCCACGGCTCTTCCCCGAAAATGCATACGTTGAAGGCTCGGTCCTTGTCGTACTCGGCGAGGCGCTCGCAGAAGCGGTGGCCGACCATGCCGTTGCCGATGACGAGGAGATTCTGGCTGCTCATGACTTGCCCGCGCGCTTTGCGCCTTCGCTCGTGGGGTGGTAAAGGCCAAGCGCTTGCGCGGCCTGGTAGCGGGCGTAGCGGGCCATCTCGTCCCCGTCGTCGGCGTCCTGACAGCGGGTGAGTATCTGCACCAGCGCATTGCGAGCCTTGCGCAACTCGTGGACCAACCACATCACGTCGGACAGGGCCTCGTGGTTTGCGTGCCGGTAGCTGCGTTCGAGATCCCTGAGCCGCCACTCGAGCTTGCTACCGCCCGTGGCCGCGACGCCGTCGCCGTAACAGTCCGGGCATCCGACCGCGCCTTGCTCGGTCACGATTTCTCCAGTGCCGTAGCAGGTTTGGCAGGTGTCCTTCTCGTCCGACATAGATTCTCCAAGAAAGTAGATGGTATTGGTCCGATTACCATGCGCGGCGTTTCGGGGCTGTTTCCGACCGGATAATCCTTTGCATCGGGCGTCCAACTCCGTCGAAGCGCGCGCCCTGCATAGGGGTAGCTCCCGGCCCATCGAGGGTTCGACGATTTTGCGCGGGGGAAACCTGTCGGTTACACCAAACCAGCTAAGGTCAAGTCGCGACCCACCCGAAGACTCCAGACCGTCTTAGCAAGGCAGTATGCCCTCGATTTCAAGCCCGCCGGTTCACAAGACAACCTGTTGCTACTGTGGCGTCGGCTGCGGAATCCTGGTCAAGCAGACGAGCGGCGGCGCCGTCACCGTGGAGGGCGATCCCGATCATCCGGTCAGCCACGGCATGCTCTGCTCGAAGGGCCAAAACCTCCACACCACGGTGATGGACTATTCAGATCGCCTTCTGTTTCCCGAGCTTCGCGATGATCGATCGCAGCCACGGCGGCGGGCGGGCTGGGACGAGGCCATCGGCAAAGTGGCGAGCCGGTTCCAAGACATCATCCGACAACACGGGCCCGATGCCGTGGGCCTCTACGTCTCGGGGCAGTGCCTGACCGAGGAATACTACCTGGCGAACAAGATCGCCAAGGGCTTCCTGGGCACCAACAACATCGACACCAACTCGCGGCTGTGCATGAGCTCTGCGGTGGTGGGGTACAAGCTGGCCTTGGGCGAAGACTGCGTTCCCGGATCGTACGAAGACCTGGACATGGCCGACTTGTTTCTGGTCGCCGGCGCCAACCCGGCCTATTGCCATCCGATCCTCTTCCGCCGCGTTGAGGCGCGGCTGCAGGCGGCCGGCAAGCCGGCCCGCATGATCGTAACCGACCCCCGGCGAACCCAGACCGCGGCGATGGCCGACCTACATATTCCGCTTCAGCCCGGGACCGATATCACCTTGTTTCACGCCATTGTCAGACGGCTTCTGGAAACCGACGCCATCGACCGCGGGTTCATCAACGAGCACACCGAGGGCTTCGACGAGCTGAAGGATCGGGTCTTCACGCGCTCGGTCCGGGAAGCGGCGGCCATCTGTCGTATCGATACCGTCATGATCGAGACCGCCGCGCGCTGGATCGCCGAATCGCGTGGTTTTGTCTCGCTGTGGGCCATGGGCCTCAACCAGAGCATGGTTGGGGTGAACAAGAACCTGGCCTTGATCAATCTGCATCTCGTGACCGGAAAGATCGGCAAACCCGGCCACGGACCACTCAGCTTGACCGGCCAGCCCAACGCCATGGGTGGGCGCGAGGTCGGCGGTATGGCGAACCTGCTGAGCGCGCATCGCGATCTGACCAATCCTGCCCATCGCGCCGAGATCGCGCGCTTCTGGGGCGTCGATGCGGTGCCCGCCAAGCCGGGCCTCAGCGCCGGCGAAATGATGGATGCGATGCTTGACGGCCGACTCAAGGCGCTGTGGGTGATCTGCACCAACCCGATGGTTAGCTGGCCCGACCTGGGCAAGGCCGAGCGAGCGCTCGAGAGCGCGGAATTCCTGGTGGTCCAGGACATCTCGTCTCGAACCGACACCTTGCGCTTCGCCGACGTGGTTTTGCCCGCGGCGGGCTGGCTCGAAAAGGCGGGCACCATGACCAATTCCGAGCGCCGGATTGCCTACCTGCCCGCGGTGCTGGAGCCTCCGGGCGAGGCGCAGCCGGACTCGGACATCCTGATTCGCTTCGCCCGCGCCATGGGATGGGGCAAGGCGTTCGCCTACTCCGATGTCGCCGAGGTCTATGCCGAGCATGCGGCGCTCACCCGAGGGACCTCCCTGGACATCAGTGGCCTCGACCACGGGCGGCTTTCCCGCGAGGGCACCCTGCAGTGGCCGGTGCCGAGCGCAGCACACCCCGGCACGCCTCGTCTCTTCACCGACCATCGGTTCTACCGCTCCAATCAGCGCGCGAAGATCCACGCGGTTCCCGACGGCAACACATCGCCCGGGCCCGATCCTGATCGGCCGTTGATCTTGACCACCGGACGGGTTCGCGATCAGTGGCACACCATGACCCGATCGGGAAAGGTCGCAAGGCTGCGCACCCACGAACCGCAGGCGCGCATCGACATGCATCCGGAGGACGCGAAGACGCGCGCCATCGCGGAGGGCGACCTGGTGGAAATTCGCAGCGCGCGTGGCAAGGCTCGCCTGCGGGCTCGGGTCTTGGAGGATCTCAAGCCCGGGGTGGTCTTCATGCCCATGCACTGGGGCCGCGTGCTCGATCGCGACGATGTCCGGGCGAACAACCTCACCGAGGCGCGCTGGGACCCGCTGTCCAAGGAACCCGATCTCAAGTTCACCGCCGTCGAGGTCGCGCGCTGGCAGGCGCCCAAGCGCCGCATCGTGGTGGTCGGCGCAGGTGCGGCCGCGCTGGCCTTCGTGCGCGCCTATCGCCGCGACAACCAGAGCGACGACATCGTCGTCTTCAGCAAGGAAGACCTCGCCTTCTACGATCGGGTTCGCCTGCCGGGGATCGTCGAGTCCGAGGGCGAATGGCAGTCGCTGGCGTTGCTGGAGGAAGACGAATCGAGGTCGCTGGGAATCACGGTGCTCGGAAATCGCACCGTCAAGAAGGTTGATCGCGAGGGCAAGCGCGTGCTCGATTCACGCGGGGCCTGGCATGCCTACGACACCCTGGTGCTGGCCACCGGTAGCCGTGCCGCGTGGCCCAAGGACACGCCAGAAAATCAGCGCGGCCTGCACGCGCTGCGGTCGTACGCCGACGCGCAGTCCATTCTGGCGTCGGCGAAGACCGGACGCGCGGTCGTGATCGTCGGCGGTGGACTGGTGGGGGTCGAGGTGGGCGCGGTGCTGCGCGCTCGGGGCCTGGACGTCCATATCGTCCAGCGCTCGGCCCAGCTTATGAACAAGCAGCTCGACGAGGTCGCCGCCAACCTGCTGCGCGACGAGCTTGCGGACCGAGGCATCCACCTCCACTTCCTGGATCAGGTGGTGATGTGGCAAGGGGACGAATGGATCGACGAGTTGACGCTAGCGTCAGGCGCCACGCTTCGCGACGTGACCGTCATCTACGCCATGGGCACCGTGCCCAATGTGGAGCTGGCGGGCGCCTGCGGCCTGCTGGTCAATCGCGGTGTCGTGGTGGACGAAAGCCTGCGCAGCAGCGACCCCGACATTCTGGCCTTGGGCGAGATCGCCGAATACGGAGGCAAGCTTTACGGCACCACCAGCGCCGCCGAGGAGCAGGCGTCGGTCGCTGCGGCCGCGTTGGCAGGAGATACGCAGGCGGTCTACACCGGTTCGGTTTCCCAGAACCTGCTCAAGGTCGCCGGGCTATCGGTCGTGAGCATCGGCGTGGCGCGGCCACCCGCCGACGATCTGAGCTACGACGAGATCGTCTTCCTCGATCGCGGAGCGCGCGTGTACAAGAAGTGCGTGGTCAGGCAGGACAAGCTGGTGGGCGCCTTGCTGGTGGGCGACAAGGCGGACTACGTAGAGCTGCGCGATCTCATCCAAAGCGGAGAGGAGTTGGGCTCGCGCAGGGCAACCCTTCTGCGCGGATCGGCTAGGCCGGTCGCGCGCCTCGGTGGTAGGCTCGTGTGTAGCTGTATGTCCATCGATGAAGGCCAGATTCGCAAAGCCGTGGCGGACGGCGCGCGTTCGCTAGCGGAAGTAACCAAGTGCACGACCGCCGGGTCGGGCTGTGGAAGCTGCCGGCCGGAGATCACGGGGCTGGTCAAGCAAGCCCTGGCCTTGCGTCCGGTGGAAGGTAGGGCGGCGTCGTGACCGCGCTGCCCAAAGCAAGCACGGCTACCGAGCGCTTCACGATTCTGGACGGCAGACAGCGCCCGTTGCGCGACCTGCGCATCTCGCTTACCGACCACTGCAACCTGCGCTGCGCCTACTGCATGCCCAGGCAGTCGAATGGCGCGCCCCCGTCGCTGCTGCCTGCCCGCGCCTATCTCGGCTTCGACGAGATCGTCCGCTTGGTCAGCATCATGACCAACTTGGGCCTGCGCAAGGTCAAGCTGACGGGAGGCGAACCACTGGTTCGGCCAGGGCTGCCCGCGCTGCTTGAATCGTTGCGGGCGGCATGCCCGACCGTCGAGGTCAACCTGATCAGCAACGGGATTCTGCTGGAAGAGTTCCTGCCTGCGCTCAAGCAGGCGGGTCTTGGCAGATTGACGGTCAGCCTGGATACGTTGGATCCCGACCGATTCACCAGCTTGACCGGCGGTCGCGCCGGCTTGTCCAAGGTCGTGGACGGCATCTTTCGCGCCGTGGACGCCGGGTTTGCGCCCGTCAAAATCAATATGGTGGTGATCCGTGGCGTCAACGACCACGAGGTGGAAGCCATGGCCGGGTTCTTCCGACGCAAGGAAACCATCTTGCGCTTCATCGAGTACATGGACGTCGGCACCCGCAATGGCTGGCGGCGGGACGACGTGGTCGCGTCGGCCTCCATCCTCGAACGTTTGCGTCGGCGCTGGGACCTGGTTCCCGTCGACGCCCGCTATCCCGGCGAGACCGCGCGCCGCTACCGCTACGCGGACGGAGCGGGCGAGATCGGCTTCATATCGAGCATCACCGAACCCTTCTGTGCAGGCTGCAGCCGCCTGCGCCTGTCGTCCGAGGGCAAGCTCTTCACGTGCCTCTTTGCGAAGGACGGCTTCGACGTTGGCGCCTGCCTGCGCGCCACCGACGACGACTTGGCGATCGAACGAACCCTGGCTGGACTGTGGGCGCAAAGACGCGACCAGTACTCGATCGAGCGGTCGCAGCACCAGGCGCAAGAGAAGCAAGAAAAGATCGAGATGTTCTACATCGGAGGATGAGCATCCGATGTTGCGGCTGAGAATCGACTACTACGCCAGCTTGCGCGAACGCCGGGGCCTCGATGGGGAAGACATCCAGACCGAGCATTCGGATCTGCGTCAGCTTTATGCCGAGCTCGCCGCGCGTTACGGGTTTCCGCTGCGAGAGGGTGAGGTCCGCCCGGCGGTAAACGACGCATTTTGCGACTGGGATCGCCCGCTGGCGGACGGCGATCGCATCGTGTTCGTGCCGCCGGTGTCGGGAGGTTAGCGTGGACAAGATTTCCTTCCGCCTGGTCGCCCAGGGCATTCCCGCCTCGCCACCCGTGCTACCACCGCCCGGCGCGGGCGCGACGGTCACCTTCGAAGGCATTGTGCGCGACCACAACGAAGGCAGGAAGGTGCTGCGACTGGAATACTCGGCTTACCCCCGGCTGGCACAAAGCGAAGTCGAGCGGATCCTCGATGAGGCGGTACAAGAGTTCGGCTTGCTGCGGGCCGATTGCGTGCACCGGATCGGCCCGCTCGAAATCGGAGAGTGCGCGGTCAAGGTCTGGGTGGCCGCCGCGCACCGCCGCGAAGCCTTCGCCGGTTGCGCGTACATCATGGACCAGATCAAAAGCCGGGTTCCCATCTGGAAACGCGAGCTCTACGCCGATGGAGACTGCCAATGGGTCGGCTGCAGCGAAGCTCACCGACACGCGGGCCCCGCCACCTAGAACCGGTCGGTGGCGTCGATGGCGGAAGTGGCCTTAGGCTCGTCCGCTCGCTATGGTGGGAATGGTCAATGCACGGGGCCTTGCCATGAAACAGTCACGAGGACAATTCACGCATCTGGGTGTGCGGGGAGAGGCCCGCATGGTCGACGTCGGCGAAAAGCCGGTCACCCCACGGGTGGCGCGGGCGCAAGCCACCGTCCAACTGGGACCAAAGCTGGCGCGACAATTGCGCGAGACCGGCTGGGTGGCCAAGGGCAACGTGATCGAAACGGCGCGCCTGGCGGGCATCGCGGGAGCCAAACAGACCTGGCAGCTCATCCCGCTTTGTCATCCACTGGCGTTGGACCTGGTAGCGGTGGATGCTCGGGTTCGCGGCAGCGACGTGGTCATCGAGGCCATCGCCAAGACCCGTGCCTCCACCGGCGTCGAGATGGAAGCGCTGACCGCCGCTGCGGTTGCGGCGCTGACCGTGTACGACATGTGCAAGGCCGCCAGCAAGGACATCGTCATCGGGCCGGTCCTGCTGCTCGAAAAAAGCGGCGGACGTTCGGGCCATTGGCGAAGAGCGGAGACGCGACGTGGACGGCAAGGTTGAGGCGATTTGCACCGGCGCACGTAGGGGGATCCCCAAGACCCCGGTTGACCATGCCCGCCTGCTGGAAGGGCACGGCCTGGCGGGCGATGCGCACGCCGGCTCCGGACACCGGCAGGTCAGCATCCTGGCAAGGGCCGATGTCCAGACGGTTGCCGACCGTCGCGGGTCGCTCCCGTCGCCCGGCGCTTTCGGTGAAAATCTGATCTTGTCTGGGCTCGATCTAGGCACCCTGGGCCTCGGCAGCCGACTGAGCGTGGGGCCCGAAGCGGTTCTGCGCATTTCACAGATCGGCAAATGCTGTCACGAACCGTGCTGCGTCCGCCGACAAGACGAGGACTGCATCATGCCGCAGTCGGGCCTGTTCGCGTCGGTGGAAGACGGCGGCCCCGTTGCCGCGGGCGACCCCGTGCGCGTGCTAAGCACGGTGGAGCCATCGACGTTTCAGGCAGTGGTCCTGACCGTCAGCGACCGCTGCTCGGCCGGGTTGGCGCAAGACACCGCCGGGCCCGCGGTCGCAAAGCTCGTGCGCGAAGCCCTGCCGGCGCACATCTACGCGGCGGAGGTCATTCCCGACGGTCGCGCCGGTGTGGCGGAGCGACTGCGAGCCTACGCAGATGGTCGCGGGATCGATCTGATCGTGGCCGTCGGGGGCACGGGCCTCGGCCCGCGCGATGAAACCCCCGAGGCCGTGCGCGACGTGGTCCAACGCCTGACCCCCGGTTTCGACGAGGCCATGCGGGGCGCATCGGCTGCAAGCACACCCTTCGCGATGCTTTCGCGCGCTTGCTCGGGGATACGCGGCAGCACGCTCATCGTATCGCTGCCCGGCTCCGAGCGGGCGGCGCTGGAGAACCTGCATGCCATCCTTCCCGCCCTGCCCCACGGTCTGGCAAAATTGCGGGGCGATCCCGCGGACTGTGGGCGCAGAGCACCATGATCACAAGCGCCCTGACCCATTCGCCGGTCTTCGCCATCTGCGGCTACAGTGGAGCGGGCAAAACCACCCTCATCCTCGATCTCATCGGACGACTCAGCGCTCGCGGACTAGGCACCCTGGTCGTCAAGCACGATGCCCACGGCCTGGACGTGGACATGCCCACCAAGGACACCGACCGCTTCTTCCGCGCGGGCGCCGATGTTTGGGCGCGCGACGTCCAGCAAGTCTTCGTGCGGCGACACGACGACGACGAGGGGTTGGTGGGCTTGCTCGCGCGTGCACAGCGGCGTTACGACGTGATTTTGGTGGAAGGCTACAAGGCAACGCCGCTGCCCAACAAGCTTTGGCTTCGCCGCCATGCCCGCGACACCGCGCCGTCGGTGGCCAAGCCCGTGGCGCTCGATCTGGGCCGCGACGATGATCGCGGCGATTTGGCCTGGCTGTGGCTTGAAGGCCGGCTCGCCAACATGCACGCGCAGGCCCCCACCTTCGCCGGCATCTTGGTCGGCGGCCGATCGTCACGCATGGGACGCGACAAGCATCTCCTGCTTGACCGCGGGCAAACCTGGCTGACCAGGATCGAATCCGCAGTCCGGCCTCTGGTCGAAGGCGTGGTGTTGCTCGGCAGCGGCCCCGCGCCCCGCTCGCGCGCCGACCTGGTCAGGCTGCCGGACGCTCCCGGCCGGGCCGGGCCTGTGGCCGGCATGTGCGCGGCCATGCGCTGGCATCCGACTGCGCGCTGGATCTTCCTCCCTTGCGACGCGCCTCTGCTCAGCACCGACGCCCTCGCGTGGCTCAAACAGCAGGCAAGGCCGGGCGTCTGGGCTGTCCAGCCGAGGCTGTCCGGCCGCGCCCGGCCCGAACCTCTTCCCGGTTGGTACGATCCGCGCGCCGCTGCCGTGCTCGAGCTGGCGGCCGGGCCCTCCTACTTGGCCCAACACCCGCGAACCATCTCGCCGCTGGCTCCGCGCGAGCGCGCCCGTGATTTTCTCGGCTGCAACAACCCCGCCGAGCGACGCCGGCTGCTGGGTCACAAGCCCATCTATTAGCCAGCCAATCGCCGCGCCACTTCGTCGGCCAACGCCAGCGACGAGGTCAGACCGGGCGAATCGATGCCGTACAGATTGAATAGTCCAGACACGCCATGGACCTCGGGCCCTTGTAGCACAAAATCGATGAATCCGGCGTCGGCGGCTCCAAGCTTGGGCCGCACGCCCACAAAACCGGGCGCCAAAGTGCCGTCGCGCAGGGCGGGAAAATAGCGGCGAATCGCGCGATAAAAGAAGTCGGCGCGGCTTTCGTCAAATCGGTAGTCGGGACGCTCGACCCACGTGGCATCGGGACCGAAGCGCACGTTGCCGGCCAGATCGAGCGCGACGTGAATGCCAAGACCGGTGGCGCTGGGCAGCGGGTAAACCAGGCGCCGAAAGGGCGGCGGCCCGGACAATGTGAAGTAGTGCCCGCGGGCAAAGTACGCTTGCGGGACGGTTCGCGGATCGAGGCCGCGCAAGCTGCGCGCGACCGTCGGCGCGGAAAATCCCGCAGCGTTGACGACGGCGCGAAAGTGAAACCGCCCCGGATCGCTCCCGCCGACTTCAAGCTCCACGCCATCACCGTCGACGGTTCCGCCCGTGACCGGACTTGCGAGCACGATGTCCGCGCCCGCCGCCTGCGCCTCGGAGGCGAGCGATCGCATAAGCCCGTGACAGTCGACAAGCCCGGTGGACGGCGAGGCCAGCGCGCGGACACAGGTGACCGCCGGCTCAAGTTGCTTCACCTCGGCGGCGCCAAGCCAGGTCAGATCATCCACGCCATTTTCCGCAGCTTGCGCTTTGATGTGGTCGAGTTGCGGAGCCTCCGCCTCATCGACCGCGACCACGATCTTGCCAATCAGCCTGTACTCCACGCCGCGCGCCTGGCAGTACTCGACCAGCATGCGCCTGCCCTGCACGCAAAGCCGCGCCTTCAAGGATCCCGTCGGATAGTGAATCCCGGCGTGCAGGACCTCGGAATTGCGAGAGCTGGTGTGCTGGCCGGTGGCCTTTTCCGCCTCGAACAGAACCACCTGGCGCCCTTGCAGCGCAAGCTTGCGCGCGATCGCCAAGCCTATCACACCGCCGCCGATGACCGCGCAATCAAGCTCTTCTGTCATGCCCGCAACGTATCTCCCCACCTCGGGCCGTGCCAATGTTCCCGCGCCAATCGTTCGTCAGCCTGGTTCCGCGCACACCAGGGCGCCCGAATCCGGCATGTAGCCGACGCATGTGGAGCCGGAGAGCGCGGCGCAAAGATTGGCTGCACAATTGCAGTCTGGCAGACCGGTGCCGCATGGATTCGCGGCGCAGGTACATCCTTGCGTACCCAGGGCTGGGATCTGCACGCGCACCAGGATCTCGTATGGACTGCACCTTGGCATGGGTGAACAGGCTCCCAACCTGGGTCCGTCGATCCCGGCATCGAGTCCGCCGCTTCCACCGGCCGAGAGCGCGCCGTCGATTCCTGTGAGCGCACCGCCAGAGCCGCCCGTGCCGCGGGCATCGACCCCTGACGCCATGCCACCGTAGCCGCCGCTCCCGCCGCTCGCAGAGCCGTCACGCCCTCCGCCCGCGCTAGCAGAGGAACCACCGATTCCCCCTATGGCAAGGCCCCCGCGTCCCGGTCCCCCTGAGCCGCCCGGGGCGCGGCCGGCCACGCGCGCCGCGGCCGGCCCCCGAACCCAGCCCCCACCGCCGCACGGCAACCCGCCCAAGC
>CAZBIU010000009.1:8445-41866 GCA_964491625.1 uncultured Myxococcales bacterium | reverse complement strand
TGGTGCGCGCCATGCACCTGGCCGGCCGCTGCGTCCAGTGCGGCACCTGCGGCGCGGCCTGCCCCGTCGGCATTCCCGTGCACCTGCTGACCTTCTTCGCCGAGAGCACCGTGCGCCGGCAATTCGGACAAAAGGGCGGCGCCAGCGCCAAGCTCGACTACGCCATGTCGACCTTCAAGCCCGACGACAAAGAGACCTTCATCAGGTAGGGAACCATGAGCGAGCGATACATACTGACGGAAGGCTCGATTGGCACTCTTCTCGAGGGACTGGTAAGCGCCGGCCAGCGCGCGCTTGGCCCCAAGGAGGCGGGCAACCGCATCGAGATCGCCGAAATCAAGACATTCGCCGACATCGTCCAAAACGGACAGTCCGTTGTCTCCGCCAAAGGCGTGGTCTTCCCCAAGGTCGAGCGCCTGCTCAAATACCGCTTCGAGGGCAAGAACGTCGCCCTCGACGACGTCGAGCCGCAAGCCCAGCCGACGGTGCTTTTCGGCCTGCGCCCGTGCGAGGCGCGCGCTTTCCACGCCCTCGACGTGGTGTTTAACTGGGACAGCAAGGACAAGTTCTTCAACGCGCGCATGGCCAACACCACGATCGTTGGCCTGACCTGCACGCAAGCCGACGACTCGTGCTTCTGCACCTCGCTCGGCTCGCGCCCCGACGACACCCAGGGCAGCGACATTCTGCTCTCGCCGCTCAAGGCAGGTGGATTCGTTGCCGAGGTTCTGACCGACAAGGGCAAGGCCTTGGTCGCGCTGGCCAAGGGCATTCTGCAGCCACCACCTATCCGGCCCGATGTGATTCCGCCCGCCACCGTTGCGCCCGCCTTCGATGCCAAGAACTTGCAACAGAAACTCGCCGCTAAGTTCGACAGCCCACTGTGGGCCGAGCAAAGCCTGCGCTGCCTCGGCTGCGGCGCCTGCGCCTTCGTGTGCCCGACCTGCGTGTGCTTCGACATTCAAGACGAGGCCGACACCAAGCAAGGCCAGCGCCTGCGCGCCTGGGACAGTTGCGGCATGCGCATCTTCACCTTGCACGCCTCCGGCCACAATCCGCGCGACAAACAGAGCCAGCGCTGGCGCCAGCGCGTGTACCACAAGTTTGCCTACTACCCCGACCGTTTCAAGACCCTGGGCTGCGTCGGCTGCGGCAAGTGCTCGCGCGCGTGCCCCGTGGACATGAACCTGAAACAGCACCTGGCCCAAGCCGCCGAGGGTTAAGACCATGACCGCGATGGAAAAGGATTCTCAGAACATCTACAAGCCCTACCTGATGCGCATCGCTGCCATCACCGACGAAGCCCCCGGCGTACGCACCTTCCGCCTGGAATTCACCGACGCCAGAGAGGCCGAGGCCTTCCAGTTCAAGACCGGACAGTTCGGCCTTTACAGCGCATTCGGCGAGGGCGAATGCACCTTCTGCATCGCCTCGTCGCCCACTCGCAAAGGCTACATCGAGTGCACCTTCCGCGAGACCGGCCGTGTGACCAGCGCCCTTGGCGACAAAGACGTGGGCGACATCGTCGGCTTCCGCGGTCCTTACGGCAACGTCTTTCCCCTGGAAAAGTGGAAGGGCAAGAACCTGATCTTCGTCGCCGGCGGCATCGCCTTGCCGCCCCTGCGCAGCGTGATCTGGAATTGCCTGGATTTGCGGGATTGGTTCAAGGACATCACCGTCGTGTACGGCGCGCGGACGGTGAACGATCTGGTCTACAAGCACGAGCTCGAGGAGTGGGGCAAGCGCACCGACATGAAGCTGGTGACCACGGTCGATCCCGGCGGCGAGCGCCCCGGCTGGACCGGCAAGGTCGGCTTCGTCCCCCACATCGTGGAGCAGATCGCGCCCGCCGCAGCGAACACCGTGGCCATCGTGTGCGGCCCGCCCATCATGATCAAGCTGACGCTGCCCGTGCTTGCGAAGCTGAGCTTCGGGAAGACGGAGATCTACACGACGCTAGAGAACCGCATGAAGTGCGGCCTAGGCAAGTGCGGGAGATGCAACACCGGGCGGAGCTACGTCTGTAAGGACGGCCCGGTTTACACGCTCGCGGAGCTGGAGAAGCTGCCGGCGGAGTATTGAGCCAGGCTGAGTTCTCTCTGAAGTCGGATTGTCATTGGCTCCGCGGTCCCTTGCCGAGCACGCGGACGATCCTGTTCTCGAGTTTCTGCGAGAGACCGGGAAGATCCTCTGAATTCCATGCAATGAGGTTTAGGTGGGCTATGTCGAAGTGGACTCGGTCTTCTACGTCCTTGCTCACTTGGGAATCTTCGCAAAGATAGAAGACTTCCGTACCCAGCCCTTCCGCGAAGCCCGCCTCGTAGTAGACGCCACCTCGGTTCAGTTTGAAGTCGGCGACAACGAATCGGCTCTCCCTTATCCTGGCGAGGATCTTGTCCATGATACCTCCGTTGTACTCATCCTCATCGATTCGTAGCGGAGCGTATCCGGCCAAACGAATCCCTTGCTCGATCGCCTTCTTCACCGGATCCAAGGATCTGTGAAACGCCATGGCGATGAACCCGATGTCGCCCTTCGCCTTTG
The DNA here is from genome assembly GCA_964491625.1 of uncultured Myxococcales bacterium. Taxonomy (GTDB): domain Bacteria; phylum Myxococcota_A; class Polyangia; order Fen-1088; family Fen-1088; genus Fen-1118. The sequence goes on along the minus strand of CAZBIU010000009.1, from coordinate 39,322 downwards.
GGCGATCCGCCAGCCACTTCCAGCCCTTCACGGTGACCTGGACGCTCTTGCCGGACGCCGCGTGATATATCAGGTAGCCAAACTCCGAGGCCAACGCGTCAACGATGGCCCTCCATTCCCCGCCCGAACGGCACCAAGCGAGGGGATAGTTGCCCGCGGGATCCAACACACAGTACTCGCCTATCTCCTTGCTTTTCCCCGCGTACGTCTGGAGCACCAGATCGAGCTTCTCTTCGACGGTCTTTTCAGCAATCTGTCCCTCTCTTACTCGCTGGATGAGGTCTAGATCCACCACGGTGAGTCCCGGCTGGGACTTCGTCACTGCGCTGAGAAGGTGCCGCTTGCCAGCGAAGTCGCTCCGCCTCAGTTCGAGGTCGATCAGGCCCGTGGAGACTTCGAACCGGCCACAGGTTGGACAAACGACGTGATAGATGATGTTTTCCCCGCCGGCCACACGATTCAGAGATCCAGGGGTGCCGTCACACAGTGGACACTGGTTGGAGTTGGTCATGGCGTGTTCTCTCCTCAGAAGGTGAGCCTACACGCCTTCCGCACTGCCAGCGCCGCGATCTGGCGCGAGGGAGGTGCCAGGCGCTTCTTGCCGCGCACCAACCGCCCGACTACAGCAGCCCGCGAAGCTCTTCCATGTCCAGCCTGGCTCCTCGAAGTATCGAACGCAGGGTGCCCGGCGGAAGGTCCTTGCCCGGATGGACCGGAACGGTGGCGCGACGGGTGGGATCATCGCGATGACGTAGCGATACGTGGCTGCCAACTTGTCGCAATTGGATAAACCCTGCCTTCTCCAGCGCCCTCACCAAGCGGGCTCCGTTCACCTGGAGCAGCGGGCTCAAGCAGCCTCGACGTCGACCATCGTGAAGTGTGCTCGCGGCGGAGGAACCGGCAACCCGTCGGCCCGCAGTCCTTCCAGGTGACAGGTGACCGCCTCCCGGATGTTCTGAATTGCATCTTCGTAGGTGTCCCCCATGGAGGCGCATCCGGGCAGATCCGGAACACAGACGGAAAACCTTCCATCTTCTTCACGCTCGACAACAACGGGATACGCAACGGTCATGATTACGGCAAGAATACCACGGTTTCTTCAGCAGCCAGGCGCCAGAGACCCATGTTGCGCTGGGCGGCTCCGGATTGTTACGTTCTCGAGCCCTGGATCTTCGGAGGATCTGGGACTACAGGGGCTCTGAGCTGCTGGCTTTTGCGGTTGGTGCGCCCGCGAGGTAGGCGCGCGTTGCCCGGTGCAAGAACAGCGAGCCTACCAGAGTAAGCAGCAATCCATGCACGAGGACAACTCCCAACACCTCGGATGCAGTCGGGACGTTCTCGAACAGAACGCCATTCAGATCGGGCGGAGCTGGGGCACCGATCGATTGGATCGCACGGCCGAGTCCCAATAGCCACCAAACGGCCCCGGCAGCGGGAGCAACGACTGCGGAACCCCGGAGCCAGCGCTGCAGAGCGAGCAGCAAGACGACCGTAACCGCTACGACGGCGAGAGTTTCGGCCACCCACGCCCACGGGAGATGGAAGGGCTGACTCCTGACGACCACCCAACTGTTGGCAATTCGCACGATCGCCACCACCAACTGGACGACAATCACCAGTTGGAGAATCCACAAGCACCAAGGCTTGCTCGAAGGCTTGGTTGAGTCACTCATGACGGTCGGTTGGATCATAGATCGGGCGTGACGCCAGAGCCTTAAATTCCGGCCGCGCAGGAAGTGCCAGAGACCTACCGGGAGAAGGTGCCAGCGACCTATCGCGCACCCGCTGCCCGACTCGGATGGACCGGAGCGGTCATGCTCCATTCACCTGGAGCAACGGTCTCAAGCAGCCTCGACGTCGACCATCGTGAAGTGCGTGTGGGGCGGCGGGACGGGCAGACCGTCGGCCCGCAGGCCTTCCAGGTGGCAGGTGACCGCCTCCCGGATGTTCTGAATCGCCTCTTCGTAGGTGTCGCCCATGGAAGCGCATCCGGGCAGATCCGGAACGTAGACGGAGTACCTTCCGTCCTCTTCGCGCTCGACAACAACGGGATACGCGACTGTCATGACGACAGCAAGGATACCACGATTCGTCCTGCTCGCCGGAATCGGACGTGCCCGTGAGCCTCCCACACGGGGATCCTACTCAGCCATCGTACAAGTTCGCGCAGTCGTCCAACGCGTCGCCGCCCAGGCTAGGTACTAGAGCACCGAACGGTTTGAATTCCCCGTGAATCCAAGGAACGCGTGGCGCTGCCAAGGCCGCTGTGCGGAGCACGCGCAAACCTTTTTTCACCACAGAGAACACAGAGGACACAGAGGCCGGAAGATGAAGGGGTCGCCGGATCTCGATCCGAAACCCTTCCTTTCTCATCCGTCTCTGTGTTCTCTGTGTCCTCTGTGGTTAGAATCCGGAAATTGCTCGGCTTTCAAACCGTTCGGCGCTCTAGAAATCCTCCAGCGTCTTCACGAGCTCGACCTCGAAGCCCTGGCGGATTTCGATGAGTGACGAATGCGTTGCCGGCGGAACGGCCTCGATGAGGACCCCGTCCGGATCGGCGATGCCGCCTTGGATGTCCTCGTCGGTGAACTGTAGGTGCCTGACCGGCACCCAGGCGTCGGAATCGCATAGCTCGTTCGCGTCGCCGGCGAGGACGGCAGGCGCCACGAAGACACCCAACAGGCTCACAATTCCGACCAGGCTGATGATGTTCGCCTTCATGATGACCCTCCTGCCGGGATCAACGAACCAGGCTCCCAAACGTTCCCCCGCCAACGTGTGTTATACTGTTGTGGTAGCTGGGAACGAATTGGGCGGCGGAACGTTGATCCAGACAGGAGGCACCATGCGCGCCCTGGACGGAAAAGCGCTTCTCGAGCACGGTGAAGCCATCGCGCGCCGCTACGCCAGTCGCGTCGGCGCGGAGGTTGCCGAAGAGCTGTGCGCTGAGGCGGTGCTGCGCGCGTTGCGCTCGCCAGCACCAGACGGCCGCAGCGAGCCGTGGCTGGAAGGTATCTACAAGAACTTGGTCATCGACCATTGGCGGCGACGACAGCTTATCGCCGTGGACGTGAACGAGCTGCACGTCGTTTCCACAAGCCTTACGCCCGAGGACAGCCTGCTCGCGCGCGAGCGCCGCCGCCTGGTGCGCGCTGGCCTGCGCCGGCTGCCGAGAGAATCACGGCAGGCTTTGCTGTCGCGCTACTACGGCGAGCTGGACGAGACAGCAGCCGCCCACCGTTTGGGCGTCGCAGGGGTAACGGTGCGCACACGCGTCCACCGCGCACTCGTACGCCTGCGTGCCCGGCTTGGCGACCTGCGGGCGTTTCTTCCGCCGCTTTGGGGCCGGCTGACCGGACAAATCGCCGCGGTCGGTGTAGCGCCGGTTCTGGTGGCCGCTCTCATGGTCAGAGGCGCCAGCGCGCCCGAGGCGCAGCCGCTCGAAATCACGGGCACGCCGACCCTGGCGTTGCGGGTGGCTCCCTCGTTGGTCAGGACCGAGATTCACCCGCCTGCGCCGACAGCCCTGCTCGCACCCATGCGCGCCCATGCGGCGAAGAAGACAACGGCGGTGTTGCCTGTTGCCATGGCAACGGCGATGCAGCCGGCACCTGCCGTCATGACGGAGATCTTGTGGCCCGAGCACGTGGATATCTTCGCCGAGCCCGACAAACGAACGCTGCCATGCATGGTCGAGGCTCCGACCACGTTTGCGCTTCAGATCGAAAAGATGGTTGAAGACCAGCTGTAGTGCGTGCAGTGAGAGTGCGCACTTTGCCCCACAGCGACGGCGGGAAACAGTTGGCGATCTGTCGACGCGCTGTTATCCTGGCCCCGCGTCGGAAGCTGAAAGCTGCACGTTCCGGCGTTTTCTTTCAGGAGGAATAGGATGAGAGACCTCGAGAAGACGAAGCTGGTGGTAGCTGTAGCAGCGGTGATCGCCCTAGGCGCTGGTGGAGCCTTCCTCTGGAGCTGCGGCGGCGGCTCGGGCTCCGGATCGGGATCGGGCTTCAGTTGCTCGCTGACTGTGGCTGGCCAAAGCTATTGCTACGCCTACTCGAACCTGACGTCCGCCACCGGGAGTAGCGCCAAGTCGATGTGTTCGAGTCAGGGCGGTACCATCGTCAGCGCCTGTCCGACCGATGGATTGGTCGGCTGTTGCGAAATCTCGCAAAGCGGGCTGACTTATCAAAGCTGCGACTATTTCGGCACGGAGGAGACGGATCAGATGGGCTGCGCCGGAACCTGGACCAGTGGCAGCGCGGGGCTCAACAACGGCGGGTCGACGTCGACCAAGACCACGACAACGACGTCATCCAATACCAGCACGTCGACGAGTTGCACAACCTCCAGCGGAGGCGGCGTCTGCTGCCCGGAAGGGTATTGCACCCTCGGCAGCGCGCACGGGTACTTCTTCTCTTACTCCGACGCAAACGACGGCGGCTCGAGCACGGCCACCCTTCCTCGGTCCGACACGATGTGTGTCACGGGCACTGCCGCGGGCACGGTCTGCAGCGCGCAATCCTGCTACTCCTCGCACTGGGGCGCTGGCATCGGCGTCAACCTGAACCAGCCGAAGGGGCAGAACACGACGCCAGCGAACTTCGCTTCCGCAGGCTCAAGCGGCGTGACCTATGCTCTGGATGCGTTCGGGGGACAAATGCGGCTGGTGGTCGGTGATTCCAAGACCGACTATTGTTACAACCTGACCTCCCCAAGTGGCACAATCCCGTGGAGCAGCTTCAACAGTGCTTGTTGGGGCTCCGGCACCCCCCTTAGCGGCCCGCCGGCGAGCTTCACCTCTGTGAGGTTCCAGGTAGTGGCCGACACGAGCTACGGCGACGACACCTCATTCGATTTCTGCGTCACCAAGCTCAGCCTCTGAGAGTCCGGGTCGCGGCCGCCCTCACGACTTTGCCGATCGTGTCCCAGGTGCGCGTGGTCTGGCCATCGCCGAACGTCCGCTTGATCATCTCCATGAAGACGGGACCGAGCGGCGTCGGCGTATACGAGGCGAAGGCCTCGCGACCTTGCACGCACCAGATCTTCGCCCCCTCGCGCTCGATGGGCAGCGCCACGGCCGGCTTCCTGTCTTCTCGCAAGAAGGTCACCACACGCTTGGCGGCGGCGGGTGGCCGAAGGTCAGCGAAGGGATCTCTGTCGAGCAGCGCTTGCAAGTCCTCGATGGAGCGCACGATGGTGAGAAAGCTCCGGCCGAGCCGTTGGGTCATCGCTTTCTCGATAGCGCTCGCCAAGCTGGCCTCGCTGCCGCGGCCCGCGCTGAACACCACGTTGCCGCTCGAAAGGACAGTTTTCACGTCTCGGAATCCGACGGACTCGAAGCACGCCGCGACCTCCGACATTTTGGCGTTGGTCGGAGAGACTCCTCTCAGGAACGCGGCGTAGCGTGGCATGCCGCATAGACTAGCAGGGAGGATTCGTTGCTGCTCTCGGTCGGCGAGGACACGTCATTCAATACATACTTCACTGGAAGACACCCCCCGAGTGCCCTCCCGTCCCCGACGTTCCGCCGTGATGGCTGGAGCTACAACCCAAGAGGCCCACGGCAGACACAACCACAAGAAACCGGACAGCATTGCTCGTCATGCCGGCCCCCCTTTGGCGAAAATACGACGGCATTCTACGCTTGCCCTTTGCTCGTCACAATGGCCCTGTCGACAGGTTGCAATCGAGGCGGTGCAGCCGCTGGTCGCGAACCAGGCGATTCGAAGGACGCGTCCCATTCCGGGTGCGGGATCCGGTAAGGTAGGCCCATGTTCAAGCGCATCGCCCACGTCTGCCTGAATGTGAAGAACCTGCAGCGGTCGCTCGATTTCTACACGCGAATTGGGCTCGAGCCGGTGTTCCGCTTCACGCGCAAGGGCGCGCTCTTCGGGGTCTACCTCAAGCTTGCGGAATCATCCTTCGTGGAGATCTTCGAAGATCCGGCGCTCGATACGCCGGTGAATACGGGGATCGTGCACTTCTGTTTGGAAACGGACGACATGGATCGTTTGATGGCCGACCTGCGCGGGCGCGGTATCGCGTTTGCCGAGGAGAAGCTCGGTTGTGACCACACCTGGCAGATCTGGCTGAAGGATCCCGACGGAAACGCTTTCGAGGTGCACCAGTACACGCCGAAGAGCATGCAGTTCCAAGGCGGCACGGTGGAAGCGGATTGGTAGGCGATCGCGTGTTTGCACTCCCCGCGGGCGTCCTCCGCCCTCGCCGGAGCTATGCTTGCCTTCGCAAGAACACATGTACGGCCGCGCGGCTGCCGGGTACGTGCTTTTCGACCGCGTAGCCCAGGGCGCGCAGATCGAGGCCGCCCAGCAGGTGCTCACCCTGCCCTAGCACCACCGGCGAGATGGCGAGGTGAAGCTCGTCGATAAGGCGGGCGCGCAGGTACTGCCGAATCGTAGCGACGCCGCCGCCTAGCCGCACGTCCCTGCCCCCGGCGGCTTCTTTGGCTTGCGCTAGCGCTGATTCAATTCCGTCAGTGACGAAGCGAAACACGGTTCCGCCCTTCATCACAAGCGGCGCCCTTGCATGGTGGGTGAGCACGAAAACCGGGGTGTGGTAGGGCGGCTCGTCGCCCCACCAGCCGCGCCAGCTCTCGTCGGGCCACGGCCCCCTCACCGGTCCGAACATGTTGCGGCCCAGGATCCACGCCCCGACGTTCTCGAAGCCCTGCGCGGCGATGTCGTCATCCAAGCCGGATTCACCACTTTGATCCCCGTGCATCTTCTGGAAGGTTCGTGTGTGGAAAAACCAATCGAAAAGCTCGGGTCCGCCCGCGCCCAACGGATGGTCGAGATCCTGGTTGGGCCCCGCGCCGAAGCCGTCGATGGAAACCGAAAACGTACAAACCCGAAGTCGCGACAAGGCATGCCTCCTTGGCTATTTGGATGCCGGAACCTTCCGAAGGTCGTGCGGGCGGGCCCTGCGAGCCTTGCCGTGCTAAGCCCAAGTCATGTCGCCGGGCAAGCCCAAGAACATCGATTCGTATTTGGCCTCCGTGGAACCCGGGTCGCGCGCAGTCTTGCAGCGCCTGCGAACCACGATCCACCGACACCTACCGAATGCGGAGGAGTGTATCAGCTATGCCATCCCGGCATTTCGGGTGGACGGTCAGATCGTCGGCGGCTTTTGTGCGCGTAAGCAAGGGTGCTCCTATCTTCCCTTCAGTGGCTCGACCCTGTCCGCGTTGGCCGCCGAGCTTGCGGACTACGAGCAAACCAAGTCTTCCCTGCACTTCTCACCGAAGCAGCCGCTCAACCCTCGTCTTGTCGGCCGACTGCTCGACGCGCGCCTGGCCGAAATCGCTCAGCGCGCGGGGCGAAAGCAACGCTCAAAGCAGACGCCCTCGCCGCGATGACACCAAGCACGGCTGCGTCTACGCCGCTGGTCCCGGCAGCTCGTCGCCCATTTCGAGCTTGAGCGCTCGCAAGGACAGGTGAATCTCGATGATGAAGCTGAGCAGCGAGCCTATGAGCATGAGCACGCAACCGACGAAGAAAAGGCTGAGGATGAGGGTGGATTGCCAGCCGAAAAGCGCCGCGAGGAAAAGCGTGACAATGAGCAGGGCGGCGAAGAGCGCGCTGGTGGCGCCGAAGATGATGGCGACCTGGATCAGGCGCGCCCGGCGGTACAGTACCTCAATTTGGTCCTTCAGGTGACGTCGGTGGGACTCGCCCGCCTCGCGTGTGTCGCGGATGAGCTGGCGCGAACGATCCACCGCGCGGCCAAAACGATTGGTGAGGGACAGCAGCAAGAGGCCGACGCCGGAGATCAAAATCACCGGTCCGACCGCCACCTGCAGGAGTGGGACAAGCTCGCCGAGTACTGTGGTTGCCATGGTCCGAGAGTGTACCCGAGACCGTGTCGCGCGCCCGTGCAGCATAGGCATGCTAGGGTTGCGCATGCCCCGAACGCCGCAACCTGCCACCCTGGAGAGGCTGAAAGCCATCGTCGGCCCCTCCGGGTTTTCGGTCGACCCCGACGAGCTCTCGCCTCACCTCACCGAATGGCGCAATCGTTTCGTGGGCACAACGCCGCTTCTGCTCAAGCCCGCCAACACCGGCGAGGTGGCGGATATCGTGCGTGTGTGCGCCGAGAACGAGGTGGCCATGGTTCCCCAGGGCGGCAACACGGGCCTCGTAGGTGGACAGATTCCGCGCGCCGAGGGCTCGGACGTGCTCATTACGCTCGGCCGGCTCAACCGAATTCGCCAGGTAGATCCAGTGGACAACACCATGGTGGTCGAGGCGGGCTGCACTCTAGCGGTCGCGCAAGAGGCCGCCGCCGAGGTCGGGCGATTGCTCCCCCTCAGTCTTGCGGCAGAAGGAACCAGCCAGGTGGGCGGCAACCTTTCCACCAACGCGGGCGGCATCCACGTGCTTCGCTACGGCAACGCGCGCGACGCCGTGTTGGGCCTTGAGGTCGTCCTGCCCGACGGAAGCGTGTGGAACGGCCTGCGCGCCCTGCGCAAGGACAACACCGGCTATGACCTCAAGCACCTGTTCATCGGGGGCGAGGGCACATTGGGCATCATCACCGCTGCGGTGCTGAAGCTGTTCCCACGCCCCCGCCAGGTCGCCACCATCTTCGCCAGCGTCGCAAGTCCCGACCAGGTGCTGGGGCTGCTGCAGCTTGCGCGCGAGATGACCGGCGACGCGGTCTTCGCGTTCGAGATGATCGCGCGCTTCGCCCTCGAGCTTGTGCTTCGCTATGTGCCCGGCACCACGAATCCGCTGGCCGAGCGCGCGCCGTGGTACGTGCTCACCGACTTGACAGTCGCGCGCGAAGAGGCAGAGGCATTCCTCGCGGCGGCGCTGGAGAAGGGCCTGGTGACCGATGCGGTGTTGGCGGGCAGCAGCGCGCAGGCCAAGGCGCTGTGGAAGCTGCGCGAGTCGGTTTCCGAATCGCAGAAGCACGAAGGCGCGAGCATCAAGCACGACATCTCGGTGCCGGTGTCGCGCATTCCGGCCTTCGTGGCCGAGGCCCTGGCTGCGGCCGAACGACTGATTCCGGGAATCCGGCCCGTGCCGTTCGGCCACGTGGGCGACGGCAACCTGCACTTCAACTTCACCCAGCCGGTGGGCGCCGACGCCACTACCTATCTCGCCCGGTGGGAAGAATTGAATCGGGTCGTGCACGACATCGTCGTCGCCCACGGCGGTTCCATCAGCGCCGAGCACGGCATCGGCGTGCTCAAGCGCGAAGAAGGCCGCCGCTACAAGAGCGCGGTCGAAATCGATCTTATGCGCAGGATCAAGCAGGCGATTGATCCCAAGGGAATCATGAATCCGGGCAAGGGAATTGCGTAGAAGCGGTGAGCGACATCAGGCGCCAACGCGCCGACCGACTATTGTGTGTCGGGAAATACCCTGAGGCTTCGCGACACTGGGTCTTCCGGCGGCTTCACTTCCAGCCTGACCAGGTAGAGCTGCGGCCGAGATAGGATGCACCGATTACGTCACCGGCAAACCCAGCGACAAGATCGTCGAGCGTAAAGCACATTGCACGACGCGCCCGGAGCCGTTAAGAAAGGGTGATCCGTGGCGCTTACCACCCTATCCGAAGCCGAGCTGGGCGCGGCCCTGGCCGACGCCGGCGACCGAGACGTTGCCATCGAGAAGCTGCGCCAATTGCCCAAAGCCGACGTTCATTGCCACGCGCTTCTCAATTGTCCGCTCGCGACCTACGAAGCTGTGCTCGGCCGTAAGCTGCCGCCACCGCCGCCGCGCTTTGCCAACTTCGGCGAATTCGGCGGCTACCTTGCGGCCAACCTGTTTCCGGCCACGCGTACGCTGGGCGGCATGCGCGCGCTTCTGCGCGGCGGGCTCGAACGCATGGCCGACGAGGGCGTGGTGTACGCGGAGGCCAGCATCGATCTGCTCATGCCGGTACACGTCCAGGTCGCGCCGAGCGCCATCATCGACATCGTCGCCGAGGAACGCGACCGCGTCGCCCCGCGCCTGTGCTTCGCGCCCGAGATCGGCATCAACCGTCGCATCCCCCCGGATCGGCTGTGGCCCACCTTCGTGAGCTACCTGGATTCGGGCGTGTTTCGCTGCATCGACCTCTACGACGACGAGCGCGCGGGCGACCTTGGCGAATTCCGGCGTTTCTTCCGGCGTGCGCGCGACCGGGGCCTCGTGCTCAAGGCCCACGCGGGCGAAACCTGCGGCCCCGAGAAGATCCGCCAGAGCCTCGACATTCTCGACGTGGACGTGATTCAGCATGGAATCATGGCGACGCAGGATCCTGCCCTGGTCGAGGCGCTGGCAAAGCGCGGCACCCAGCTCAACATCGGCGTCGCCAGCAACATCGCCCTCGGCCTCGCCGGCGGCTACGAAAACCACCCCATCCGCCATCTGCTCGCCGCCGGCGTGCAAATCGCGCTAGGCTCCGACGACTACACCATCTTCGGCACCGGAATATGCGATGAGATCTGGCGCCTCTACCGCGCGGGGATGACGGTCGGGGAGCTGGCGAAGGTGCGGATGGGGCCACCGGCCAATCTGCGACGGCCCGCGACCACGCCGACATAGTCGGCGGTGCACAACGCCGGCGAGGATCAATCGGTCTTTAGGCCGATGGTACGATGCAGAATTGTTCGCTTGTACCGACGTCGAGCCTCCGGTACCGTCCGCCCATGAAAATATTGCGAACTATCCATCTCGTGGTCCTGGGCATGCTTGCCGCTTGCGGTCCTCTCCCTGAGGGCACGGAAGAGCCAGAAAGCACCACGACCGATGCCGCGCCGGTTGAGCAAGGCCATGCGGCGCTGACCGAGATCGTCGCCGGCGGCGAGCACCGGTGGAGCGACTACCTAAAGCTCGATATCACCTACTGTGTGGTCAACGATTTTGCGGAAAACCGCAACAATGTCGTCAACGCGATGGCTGCAGCCACTGCTGACTGGAGTCAGGATGTTCAAGTCGCGTTCCGCTACCTGTCCGACGTCACGACCGACTGCGGGAGCTCGACGGTGCCGCGTCTGCGTGTCATCGCCGGCTACTCATACGCGTGTCCCCAGCCCGGCGGGGGCACGTCGTACCAGTACGCCCCACGAACTACCTGCCCCGACGGATCTGCGCCCCAAATGCTGCCCAATTCAGGTGGCATGGACCCTGCCAGTCAGACCGGGACACTGGCCATTGTCTACCCAAGCGCGAGCGCCTCTGCGAGCGAGCTCTTGCGAATCGTCAAACACGAGCTGGGCCATGTTCTCGGCTTCGATCATGAAGACGGATCGCTCGGCTGCTCAACCAACCATCAGGCGAACAGCGTGCCACTGACGGCGCCCGATCCAAATTCGATCATGCTCACCAACAGCTGTCCGTTGCCAACCCCGACCGCATTGTCCGCGCTGGATCGACAAGGGGCTGGCATTCTCTACGGACACGTCGGCAAGAGCACGACCAACTTTACCGGGAGCACCATGGCCAAGGGGAGCTGGTACAGCTCCGTGACGCCGATGGCCCTGGGCGCCGATCGCACGTTTACCTCCACGATCTCGGGGACCGGCGATCTGGACCTTTACCTCGGCATCGGCTTCCAGCCCTCGACCACTCGATACTCGGCGGCGTCGATGGGACTGACGGCCTCGGAAAGGGTCACTGTGACGCTTCCTAGCTATCCTTTCGGCCAGGATATCTACGTGTCCGTCTACGCCTACAGCGCGGGTACACTGCAAAGCTGGAGTATATCGAGTGGACGTCTCGACAATCCCATGACCCTGGTCTCCCGTGTTACCGCCGAAAGCGCGGCTTTCGATGCGACCTTGGCGAATCCCAGTTGCGCCCACGCCAGCTTATCCTGTGACTCGGGAACGAATCTCGCTGGGCGGGGTTTGCTGAGCGGAAAGCCCGAGGTCCATGCCCCCAACCACGCGGACACAGGTTGCAACGACGGAAACAGCGGGACCTATGGCGTGGACGAGTCGATTGAGGCCATACGGATCAAGTCGGCCGACTCGGGCCCCTTGCGCCCCGTCGCCTATGCGAACGTTTCCGTCGACGTCATCGCCTGGTCCGCGAGCGCCGTCGATCGCCTCGAGCTCTACTATCGAAACGAAGCGGGAGCCGGATGGCGCCTGATGGGGACCAAGAATCCCACGACGACAGGCCGAACCACCATGACCTTCCCCATTCAGGTGCTATACGGTGGCCCGGTCCAGACCGTACGCGCCGTCTTTCGCTACGCCGCTGGCTCGACCGGCGCGTGCCCGTCCGACATTGGTCCCTACGACGACATCGACGACCTCTCCTTCACCACCGCGCCGGCCTTCGCCGGCTACGCGTTCAAGTAGCAAAGCGTCGCCAGCAACATCGCCCTCGCCAGCCAATCGCACAATCGCAAGCAGTACGAGGCTCTCGAGCACAGGGGTACGCGAATCTCGCATCGGCCGCAGCGTGCTACCATACGACCATGAGGCTGACGCCGACCCTGACACTTACTGTCTCGAATGCCTGGCTCCTGTGCCTCCCGATGGTGCTTTCCGTCGGCGTCGCAACTGCCTTGCGCGGCGATCTGGCGAGACGCCTATCGGACATGACGGGCTACACGCCTCGCGAGAGGGCGTTCACGGTTGCCGCGTCTCTGCTTCCCTATCCGTTCATGGTTCTCGCCATCTTCACGCCGTTCGCACCAACGGGCCTCTTGTTCGTAGCCGGCCTCCTCGTCGCGATGCTCGGGAACGCCAGCTTCGCGGCGACGCTCTTCGTGTTTGCCGGGAGCTCCTCGGACCAGCCGCTGCGGGCCGGACCCTATCGCGTCTCGCGCAATCCGCTCTACGTGTCGGCGGCGCTGGTGTTCCTTGGCGTCTGTGTGTCGACGAGCAGCCTTCTGCTGGCCGCCATCCTGGCGGTGCTGCTCTTGCTCCAGCACGCGATGATTCTCGCCGAGGAGCGCGCCTGCGCGAGGAAGTACGGCGAGCTCTACGTCGCGTACGCGCGTCGCGTATCTCGCTACCTTGGCTGATGCAAGCCTATTTGCGCCCGGGTCCTGCCATCGGGTCGCAGCTTGTGCAGAACCGCGCGGACTTCAAGTCGATGTCCTCGGCGTAGGTCGAGCTGTGCATCACGCATTGGCTGCGTCGGCAGTGCAAAAGGCCGAAGGTGTGTCCCAACTCGTGAACCGCTTCCTTGGTCAGTCGGTCGAGCAGAAGCCGGTCGTCCTTGGGTAGACCGTAGATCGCGTTGTCGAGGCGGTAGGTGGAAACCACCGCGGCGGTTCCCTCCAATTGCGCCTCGCCGAACACGTAGGTGAGAATCGGGATGAAGAGGTCCACGCCCGCCACCCCAAGCACGCGCGCGTCGCGCTCTTCGCCGAGCAAGAGGTCGAGCAGCGCTGTGGCGTGGTATTGCCCGCGCGATCCGTCGAACGCACCCTCGGGATCGAAGCGCGAAGCGCGCACGACCACCGACGTGGCGAAGGCCTGCTCAAGGCGTGGCGCAAGTTGCGCGAGCACCGTCGTATGGTTCGGCAGATAGATGGGAACCAAGTGGATCGGCGCTGCGGGCATTAGCTCGGCTTGGGATCACCCGAGCCGGACGCATCGGTCGGGCTGCGCTGCAATCCGTATTTTTTGATCTTGTTGTAAAGGGTGGCGCGATCGATTTCGAGCACGTCGGCCGCCTGGGTGATGTTCCACCCCGTGCGCACCAGCGTCGCCGCGATGTGAACCTTCTCCATCTCGGCCAGCGAGCCAGTCCCGGGCACGGCTGCCGCGGGCCCGCCCGAGACTGTGAACGGAAGATCGTCGGCCGCGATGGCATTGCCCCGGCAGACCACCATGGATCGCTCGACGGCATTGGCCAATTCTCGAACGTTGCCAGGCCACGGGTAGGCAAGCAGCTTCTGCATGGCTTCGGGACTGAACTCGGTAACCCGTTTGTCCATCTGCCGCGCGAGCCGTTCTAGGAAGTGCCGGGCCAGCGCCGGAATGTCCTCGCGCCGCTCGCGCAGGGCAGGCAGCCTGATGCTGAAGACGTTGATGCGATAGTAGAGGTCGTGCCGGAAGCGCCCGTCCGCCACCGCCTTCTCCAAGTCTTCGTGGGTGGCACAGATGATGCGAAAGTCCAGCTTCACCGGCCGCGTGCCGCCCAGCCGCATGACCTCGCTGGTCTCGATCACGCGCAAGAGATCCACCTGCATCTTAGGCGGGATGGTTCCGATCTCGTCGAGAAACAGAGTCCCGTTGTCGGCCATTTCCAGGCGGCCCTTGCGCCTGAACTGCGCGCCGGTAAAGGCGCCCTTCTCGTGGCCGAAGAGCTCGCTTTCAAGCAAGCTGTCCGGCAACGCGCCGCAATTGACCGGGACAATGGGAAAGAATTTGCGCGGACTTTGCGCGTGGATGGTGCGCGCCACCAGCTCTTTGCCGGTGCCGCTTTCCCCGCGAATCATCACCGTCGAATTGGTCTCGGCCACCTGCCGGATCAGCGCCATCACGTTCTGCATGGCCGGGCTGTCACCGACGATGAAGTCGGCCGACGAAAGCTCGGCGATGGTTTCGCGAAGCTGGCTGTTTTCGTCTTCCAGCTTGCGCTCTTTAAGCGCGCGGCCCACCAGGTGGCTCAGCTCGTCCGGGTCGATGGGCTTGGTGACGTAGTCGATGGCGCCTTGCTTCAGCGCGCGCACCGCCGTGTCCACCGAGGCGAAGGCCGTCATCATGATGACGACGATTTTGGCGTCGATGGCGTGGATGCGCGCCTGCAGCTCCATGCCGTCCATGCCCGGCATCTTGATGTCGAGTAGGACGATGTCGTAGCTCGCCTGTTCCAGCGCCTGCAGCGCGGCCGTGGCATTGGCGGCGGTGCCGACGCGAAGCCCATCCTTACGAAACCAGTGGAGCAGCGAATCGCGCACACTGGTTTCGTCATCGACGATGAGAATACTCGCTTGCTTGTCGGGCATCTATGGGGTTCCTGGTTGTTGGCCTTCGGCGCGGCGGCGCGGAAGCTTTACCGAGAAGGTGGTCCCGCGCCGCGGCTCGGATCTTACTTCGATTGTGCCGCCGTGGCTTTGCACAATTCCGTACACGATGGCCAGCCCCAAGCCCACGCCGCTTTCCTTCTCCTTGGTAGAGAAGAACGGCTCGAAGATGTGGGGCAGCACCGTCTCGGGAATGCCCACGCCGGTATCCGCGATGGTGACTTCCAGCTGCTCCGCCGCGCACACAAGCCCCACTTGCAGGGCGCCGCCGCCGTCTTCCATCGCCTCGATGGCGTTGACCAAGAGGGCGACCAGGGCTTGCTGAATCTGGTCGGCGTCGGCGAGCAGCGAATCGTCCTCGGAGGGCGACTGGTAGTCACAGGTGATCTGCGCCATGTCCATGCGGTGCCGAAGCAGAAGCAGACTGCGCTCGATGATGACCGACAGCTTGACGGAAGACAGATGCGCATGCACGGGCCGGGCAAACAAGAGCAGGTTGCGCACGATGTCCCCCGAACGCCGCGATTCCTGCTGGATCGCCTGTAGGTAGCGCAGCACCTCTTGCCGACCGGCCTGGTCGAGGGATTCGTCGCGCACCACGCGTTCCACCAGCTTCGCGTAGTTGAGGATGCCGCCGAGCGGATTGTTCAGCTCGTGCGCCACTGTGGCCGCCAACTTGCCAAGCGACGCCATCTTGTCCATCAGCATGACCTGCTTCTGGGCGCGCCCCAGCTCGGCGGTCTTTTCCACAACCTTCTGCTCCAGCTTCTGCGACCACAGGGTCGCCTCCTCGCGCGCTTGGCGCAAGTCGCTGGTCATGCGATTGAAGGCCTCGGCCAGATGGCCAAGCTCGTCCTTGGTGGTGACCTCGATGCGCGTGTCCAAATCGCCCTGCGCGATCCGTTGCGTTCCGGCCACGAGAAGCGTGACCGGCCGCCGCACGATGCGATACACGAATGCGATGGTTGCCGCGCTGACCACCAGCATGACCGCGATGGTCAGCCACAGGGATCGCCGGCGTGCATCCGCCAACGCCGCGTCGAGCGGCTCGAGCGACATCTGGACGTCCATGACGCCGAGGATCGACTGTTCGGAGACCGGCGCGTGGCAGCCGCCCTCGGCACAGCGAGGTTCGTTCTCGATGGGCTCGATGAACCCCAAGATACGGCGCCCCGCTGCGTTGGTGAACACGCGGGTGCGCTGGTCGGTGTTGGCCGCCGCGAGCGGCTGGGTGTTGTCGTGGCACGCGATGCAAGCCTGGGCCTGCATGTCGACCTTCTGACCAACCTCGGCCGGGTCCTGCGAAAATGCGACAACGCCGGTCTTGTTGTAGATGTGGATGGCCTCGATGCCGGGGCTGCTGGATACGAGCTGCACGGTGTACTGCACGTCCTCTTTGCGATTGAGCAGCATACCGTGGTTGGTTGCGCGCTTGACCAGGTCAGCGAATTTCCGGGCATAGCTGTAAACCGAGTCTGTCCATTCCTCAGACGTTGCTCGAAAACTGAGGAAGCTGTAGACGAAAAAGACCACCACGATCATGAGCAAGAGCGGCAGGAGCAGCCGCGCGCTCGCTGAGTGCAGGATTCCGGACCAGCTCCGCTTTCGCCCCTTGGCGGGTTCGGCACCGACCTCGGCACCCGCCGCGGCCCTCACAACCTTCTCGGAAGGGCCGTCGGGGGTCAGGTAAGAAACTCCTGCACCAGCTTCAAGTACACAGCGGATCCGAGCATGGTCTGCGGATCCGTGACCGGCTCACCACCGTCGGCGGCCGTGCGCCCGATCTGTGGTGCCCGAGTAGCGATCAGGTCATCCATGCGACGATGGAACCGGTGCAGCTGACCCCGGCTCAATTGCTCGGCGTCCGGCCCGCACAGAAGGCGCGGCCGCTGTTTGCGCTGCTCCGCGGTGGAAATCTCGATGTCGACCAGCCAGCCAGCGCCGTAGGGAACCGCAGTGACGAGCTCGGGACAACCGAGAACGAGATCGTTGCGCGCCTTCACCCGCCCTTCCACCGGCGACGAAATCACGACCTCACCGCCCGGAACGCCGAGCGTGGCGATGGTCTCGCCCGCTTTCACCCGCGCACCGACCTCGGGCAGGCTCACGCTGACGACCTTGCTGACCAGCCAAGCCGCCAAGGCATCCACGCCAACGCGCACGGATTCCGACGAGACCGCCTGCGCCCAAGCGTGCCCATGGCTGAACTGCCGGTCGTGCGGGAACAGGCGATACCCAGGCGGGCCCCAATCGCCTGGCGCCCACGCCGCCTGCGATCCGCGGCCGTGCAAAGCGGCGTCGAGGATGCAATGGTCGCAGTCGAAGCCTTGGTCGCACAGCCGGTAGGCAATGACCCCGGCGCGCATCCACACGCATTCCGTTTGGTCCAACGCAACCGTCCCCAGCCTCGTGCCCTCTTTTCGAACCGGGCTGGGGGCGTCCCGCTGGATCGGCAGGGCGGACCTTCGTGGCAATGCTGGCCTCTTCTTGCGACGGTTGGGTTTCATGGTCTTCTTGGCTAAGGGCAATTTCGGAGCCAAGTCGGAAGCAGGCCCTCCGTTTGTTGCCGAAATTGGGATTTCGCCAGGGCGGCCCCGGAAATAGCGGCGCTTTACCGCGCGCTGGCCCTGTACGCGCAGCGCGGGTGGCAATGGGATCGCAACCGCCATGCTGATGACTTTCTCGGCATCCCGGCCGGTCACACTGGCTTACCGGTCAAGGATGAGAGAGATAGTAACATAATTTCAAACAGTTGGCTTAACTGTAGAGAATATCGGCACTGTCCTGCGAAGAACGTAGACAAACTCTACAGCCAGGCCAAGCAGATCCGGCCAGAAGCTCGGCCAACCGGCCCCGCGCGATGAGCCGCCCTTGCGATCCTCGCGGAATCCATAGCAAAACCAACCGGCTGCCGACAGGGCCCGGCACT
The DNA here is from genome assembly GCA_964491625.1 of uncultured Myxococcales bacterium. GTDB lineage: Bacteria > Myxococcota_A > Polyangia > Fen-1088 > Fen-1088 > Fen-1118. Next base: position 21,450 of record CAZBIU010000009.1, on the reverse strand, counting down.
GGTACGGGGCTTGCGAATAGCGAGCTTGGGGGTTCCCATGACCAATCTGCAATCCGGAAAACAGATCGCGAAGACCTCGCTCGTGTACCTCGGCCTGGCCCTGGGGCTGATCGCCGCCGTGCCTTTGCTGGCTGGCCTGGCCTACGCGGTGCGATTCCTGATTCCCTTGCTTATCGTGGCCGCCCTGGTTGGGCTTGCCTTCAGCCCGAAGGTACGACGCTGGTTCGCCGAGCAGGCGGATGATTCGCCCGACTACAAGGGCTTGCCCTTCCCGACTGCCAGCTTGAAGCTCCACCCGGCGCACAGCTGGGCCAAGGTCGAGGCGAGCGGAACGCGTGTGGGCGTGGATTCGCTCGCGTTGGCTGCGATCGGGAAGCTGTCGTCCGTGGACGTTCCGTCAGTCGGAAGTACCGTCGAGCAGGGACAAACGCTTTTCAGCCTATTGCGCGGGGAGCGCCGACTGCAGGTAAAAGCGCCGGTGAGTGGGCTGGTGGTCGGCATCAACGGCGTGGCGGTCGAGAATCCGGCCGCGCTGGCGCAAAGCCCGTACGGTTCAGGCTGGGTGGTGCGACTGCAGGCTGGCCAACCCCGACGCGAGGCCACCGCGCTTATGGGCGGGACGTCGCTGCGGCGCTGGTTCCGGTCCGAAGTCGACCACCTGACGTCACTGCTCTCGGCAGGCAACCTCGGGGCTACCGCCACCATGGCCGACGGCGGACAGCTTGCGCCCGACATCGCCGAACGAATCGACGACGCAAAGTGGACCGAGATCGCCGAGCAGCTCTTCGCAAACCCGCGCGACAGGGCGTAGCCCTAGCTCAGGACCTAGCTCTGGGCCGGCATTTCGGAGTGCGGCATACAAGTTCGGTTGACACGTCGGTTACAAAAGCGCTAACAAAAGGGACATGGCTAGTAGGTGGTTGCCGTCAAACCTAGATGCCTTGTACCGCCGTTGCAGCACGCAGGGCTCGGTTAGCATGTCCAAGATCGGCCGCGCTGAAACCTCCTGGTTCTTGAAGGAAGCGCTGCTCGAAGAAGAGACCTTCATACCGCCGGACGCTGACCGCATCAGGAAGCTGAAGGCCCTGATCGATCTGGTTGACCGCAGAGGCGGTTAGCCCACGCTTAGCCCTCGGACCGGTCGCCGCCCGGCGCCACGCAATTGGCTTGAAGCGCCGTCGCCGTGGGCTAGGCTTGCGCCCATGAACAAATCACGCCTTCTGTCATCCCCGGTGGGGCTCAAGCTCGGCTTCCTGGCAGCGCTGGCGTTTCTGATTTCGACCTCCGGCTGCGGAACCACGATCGGGCTCAGCTCCGATCGATACATGCCCAAACTCGATACGGCCCCGCTGGCCAAATACAGCGGCAAGGCCATTGTCATGCACAACTTTGAGAATGCCGACAATGACACTAGCTTCTACCTGTACCACGGTCAGGGGCGGCGCTACGGCGGGCCGGTGCTGACCTCGTACTTCTGGTACTGCTTCAAGTCCACCTTCACCAAATTGGGCGTCAACGTGCTCGACGAGGCCCAGGCGCCGACCGGAACGCCAGCCCTGGACGTGAGGCTGACCCACATCAACGAGGCTGGCTTCACCGTGGTCGCCACGGTTTCGGGCGCCACCGGACAGCCGCCGTTGCAAAAGGAGTATTCGATTTCGGGGCCGCCCATCGCCGATCCGAAAGACCAGGCCGCGCTAGAGAGTCGCGCCTACAGCATGATGACCGCGCTCTTCGGCGCTATGGTTTCCGATCCGCAGTTCCAGGCCGTGGTCGCACCGTAGGCTGCTAGCGTCCCGCGAGCAAGACCTTGCCCATCGGCCCTTCGGCCAACCGGGTGAACGCATCGGGCAGCTTGTCGAACGGCAACACGCTGTCGATGAGCGGCCGGGCGTTGCTTCGGCCAAGCAACCCCAGCACCTCCTGCCAGCACGCGCGGCTTTCCGCATTCGCATAGGCGCCGACCGCAACGCCGCCCATGCGAATGCGGCGAAAGAACAGGGTCGCGGTATTGAAGCTGGGAACCGGGCCGGCCAGTCGCCCCACCAGGCTCACCTTGCCCTGGTCACCCAAGGCGTCGATGACCTCGGGCAGAAGCACGCCGCCCACATTGTCAATGGCAAGCTCCACCCGCCGGGGCGCCATGGTCTTCTTTAGCATGAGCCGCCAATTCGAATCGGCCGGATTCAAGCAAAGACCGGCGCCAAGGTCAGCAAGACGCCGTCGTTTCTCTTCGCTGCGCGAGAGCGCGACCACGGTGTGCCCCATGGCGATAGCGAGCTGTACCGCGGCCACGCCCACCCCACCCGATGCGCCGGTGACTAGCACCAGTGAATTCGCGGGCAAGGATCCCCACATGGTCAGTGCCTGATACGCGGTCAGGTACACCAGCGTGGCGCTCGCGGCTTCTTTGTCGTCCCAATTGGGCGGGATCTCGGCCAGGCTTACCACCGGAACCGCCACGCGCTCAGCGAAGGTGCCAGCCCTTTCAACCCCCACGTCGCCGCGCAGGATCAGTCGCCGATCCCCGACCGCTACGCCGTCGACGCCCGATCCAACCGCGATCACGGTGCCCATTCCGTCGCGGCCGAGGATGTGCGGCAATCGCGGCTTCGCCGGATACTGCTTCTCTGCCAAATAGGCGTCGGCAGGATTGAGCGCCGCGTAGTGGACTTGCAGAACCGCCTCGCCCGCCTGAGCAGTTGGGTCGGGCACGTCGGCCAGGCGAAGTGAACCGATGCCGCTAAAGTGATCGAGAAGCCACGCCTTCATGCATGAGAGCCTAGAACGAAAATGCCAGCAAGGGTACCTTCAACGAATGGCCGGCCGGGGTCATGGAATAGCCCGGCCAGTACGAAGGCGGCGGCATGGGGACTTGCGGATACTGATAGCGCTCGACGGCCGTAGTCTCGGCCGAGCTTTGCCTGACCATGCTGACGATGCCGGGAATGCCGATGCCCAAGCCCACGCCGGCCGAAACGGCCATGATCACCAGGCCAAGCAGCATTCGGCTCGCGACCTCGTTGCCACAGGTGTCTTCGTTGTAGCCGCAGTTGATGCCGATTCCGGACAGCATGATGACATAGCCCGTGATGCCGCCCACGCCGAAGATAGAGAATCCGATGGCGGTGCGTATCTTGCCCGAGCTCTTGCGGCTCATGCGCGCATCTGCCGCAGCCACCGCGAAGGGAACCAGCCCCGGGTCAAGGTGCAGGCGCTGCCAAACCACCGGCCGCGGCTCGCCGATCAGATCGGCAAAGGCGTTGAACTGCTCCGCCGTAATCACGGGCACAGGTTGCGCGGCCACACCCGGCGCCTGGGTCAAAGGGTATTGGTCCGCCGACGCCAAACCAAGGGCGAGAGCATCTTCCGCGCGAGCTGAATTTGCATAGGCGAGCAGTAGCCAGGCAGCGAGACAGCACTTCACGAAGCAAGATGGCAGGCTGGTCATAGCCCTACAACTGTAGGGCAGACGGACGCCGAACTCAACTCGCGCGATTCCACCGCTACCGACCTTCCCGAAGCGCCTCGGTGCCGCTGGAGATGATGGGATCCTCAGCAGCGGACTTCCAGGGCGTGGCAGACCACCAACGCTCCCGCGGCGCGCGGGCCAACGGTTCGATGGTTGCCCCGGGTCTCGGCGCAGCCACCACCACGCCCGCCGTTGCTGCCGCAGCCAGCACCCGTTCAATCGGCTCGGTCCAGGCGTGGTAGGCCAGCGTGAAAAGGCCCCAATGCGCGGGCAGCAAGACCTTTCCCCGCACGAGTTGATGCGCGAGCACCGCTTGTTCGGGCCCGAGATGCCAATCCGACCACCAGTGGCCGTACTCGCCCGATTCAATCAGGGTGAGGTCGAATGGTCCCAGCTTCTCGCCAATCTCCTTCATGCCGGGAAATAGGCCCGTGTCGCCCGAATAATAGACTCGGCGAATCTTGCCAACCATAGCCCACCCGCTCCACAAGGTCCCGGAATCTCCGATACCGACGGTGCGGCCGGAGATGTGGCGGGCGGGCGTGGCGACGAAATCGACCCCGTTCACCCGCGTGCGTTCCCACCAATCAAGCTCGACGATGCGGTCAGGCCGGATGCCCCAGTATTCGAGGTGCGCCCCCACGCCGAGTGGCACCACGAAGGTCGTGTCCCAGTCTTTCATCGCGACAATGGTTGAATAGTCGAGGTGGTCGTAGTGATCGTGCGAAATCACCACGGCATCGATGTGAGGCAAGTCGCCGAGCGGAATCAGCGGACCATACCAGCGTTTGGGTCCGCTCACGGCAACTGGGCTGAGGCGGTCGCTCCACATGGGATCGATCAGGATTCGACACGCCTCAATCTGAATGAGGAAGCTCGAGTGTCCGAACCACGTCGCCGATAGGGAAGTGAACGGCGGCATCTCAAGGGCCTTCTTTTGCACGGTGACAGCGGGCACCGGAAGGTCGGGGCTGGTGTAGCGGCTTTTCGTGAAAATGCCGAGGACCGCGCCAAGCAAGTCGTTTTCCATCGGCTCGGGATTGACGAAGTGTCCATGTTTCCAATTGGGCGACTTCTGCATGCGCGCAAGCCTCGCGCCCGAAGGTCGCTTGCCGTAGGCGCGCCAACCGCTGAAAAAGAACGCAGCGCCAAGCACCGCCAGCAATGACGCTCCGACGCCGGCGATGCGTCGCCATCGTCGCGACGGCGTGGCAAGGGCGGCAGAGAGCGGTTGGGACTGCATCCACGTCTTCTGCGGGAGGACGCCCGGTCTGTCAAGCATGCTCCGCGGCCTTCGCAAGCGACGCAGGGAAAGGTAGAGTGTGCCGAAGTCCATGGCACAAAGCAGGCGCAAACGGCCAGCGCAAGCCCCTACGCCAACCCCGGCTGGCCGATACCAGAGCCTTGTCCCTGCCGCTCTGCTGCTGCTTTCAGCCTTCGTGGTCTACGCACCCGCCTTGGGCGCCGGTTTCATTTGGGACGATGGCCGCGCCATCACCGACAACGTGAACCTTCGTTCTGCGGCGGGCTTTCGGAATCTGTGGGCGGGCCAGGGCGACCTCGACTATCTCCCGCTCAAGGACATGGTCCTCTGGCTCATCTACCAGCTCTTCGGCCCGACCGCCGCGCCGTACCACGCGGTCAACGTCGCGGTTCATGGTGTGAACGCGATCTTGATCTGGCACGTGCTGCGCCGCCTTGGAATTCCGGGTGCTTGGCTGGCGGGACTGATCTTCCTCGTGCACCCTACCCACGTCGGGTCGGTGGCTTGGGTTTCCGAATGCAAGAACACCCTTTCCACGATGTTCGGGCTGCTGTCGCTGCTCGCATGGCTGGCCTATCGAAAACGTCCGCGACTCGGGAGCTACGTCGGTTCGTTTGCCCTCTTCATCTGCGCTGTGCTCTGCAAGTCCCACATCGTGATTCTTCCCGTGGTGCTGCTCTTGTGCGAGTGGTGGCTACGCGAACCGGCGTCGTTGAAGTCCTTCCGCCCGATGCTGTCGATCCTTCCTTTCTTCCTGGCGGCGCTGGTCCTCGGTGCCGTCACAGTCTGGTTTCAAAACGCCCGCGCAATCTCCGACTTCCAATTGCCCGTTGGCGGGGCTGCTTCGCGCATTGCCAATGCAGGGAAGGCGACCTGGTGGTACCTCGGCAAGGCGATTTCGCCTGTCCATCCGTGGATTGAGCTGCCCGACCGCCCCATTGAAAGTATGTCCGAGGCATTGGCTGTACTGGCAGGCACGCGCAGCCCGAACCCTGCTCCGAGTTGGCCGCACCTACGGCTGGTCTTTTGGCCGCTGTGTGCGATCTACCGGCAATGGCGGGTCACGCCGCCGGTTTGGTATGACCTCATTCCCGCCCTGGGCATGGCTGCGCTCTTCGCCTGGAGCGCGGGCAAGCACAAGGGTCGGGCTCGGGGAGCCTTCTTTGCCCTGTCCTATTTCCTGGTCACTCTGCTGCCAGTGCTCGGCTTGTTCAAGATGTCGTACATGCGTGCGGCCTGGGTGGCCGATCACTTCCAATATTTGCCGGACATCGGAGTTGCTGCGCTCGTCTCTGCCACCGGAACCCTGCTTTGGCGACGCTTACCTCTATTACGGCGTCGGCTGCTGGTCGGCGCCGCCGTGGTACTCGTCGGTGGCCTGGCGGGAATCTCATTCGCGCGTGCCGCTGTCTTTCGCGGCGAGTATGCGCTGTGGACTGATACCGTGGCGAAGAATCCCTACGCATGGCAAGCGCAAGGCAGGCTGGCCGCGGCCATGATGGCTCGCAACGATTTCGCAGGCGCTGCCTATCACTTTGCTGAAGAGCTTCGGCTGAACGACGCCGATGCTGACGGCCACAACAATCTCGGGCTCGCACTGATTTCCCAGGGCAAGGTGGCGGAAGGCGTGGCCCACCTGCGCGCATCGATTCGCCTAGACGACCGGCAGTTCTTCGCCTACGCCAATCTCGCCGACGCACTTGCGGGCGAAAGACAGTTTACCGAGGCCGCAGCCGAGTATCGCAGTGCCATTCGCCGCCAGCCTTCGCTTGCCCCGCTTCACTTCCGTCTAGCCGACGCGCTGATTGAAATCGGTCAATACGACGAGGCAATTGCAGCGCTCGAAAAGGCCGACACGCTTGCGCCCAACCATCGCGAGATCGCCGCCGCACTCGGGAAGGCGAGGCAACGAGGGGCTGCGCGGGGCAAGATTGCGGGACCGAGCGAGGCGGTCGGGCCGGTCGAAACCCGTTGACGCGGGTCATAAGACGTGACTAGGGTACGCAGCCATGAACAAGCGTGCCGGTGTCCCTTCATTGAGTTTGGTTCGGATTGCTCTGGTAGTCGTCGCGTTCTCCGTCGGCGGATCGTGGTCTGCCCACGCGCAAGAAGCGACTGGTGCGTCCGCGGCTCAAGCCCCGGCCGCGGGTGCGCCGACGCCGGCGGCCGCGCCGTCTTCACCAGCCGCCGCGCCGTCTTCACCAGCCGCCGCGCCGTCTTCACCAGCCGCCGCGCCGTCTTCACCAGCCGCCGCGCCGTCCTCACCAGCCGCCGCGCCGTCCTCACCAGCCGCCGCGCAAGCGCCGTATCCGCCGCCTGCATATCCGACAACGGGATATCCGCCGCCCGCCTATCCGGCAACCGGCTACCCGCCGCCGGCCTATCCGCCGCCGGCCTATCCACCGCCCGGCTATCCGCCAACCGGTTATCCGCCGGCTGCCTATCCTCCAGGGCCAGCCGCTGTGGAGCCCGAGCTCGCCGTCGAAGCGGAGCCCGCTCCACCCCAGTTCCGCCCATTTCGCTTCAGGATCGACTATGGCCTCGGCTTCTTCAGCCCCACCGACGTCAACAATTATCTAAAGAGCAAGATCCCGAGCGATGCGTACGTCGAGCAGGGATTCTCGGATATGGTCCTTCTCTTCCAAACCGAAGCCTCGTTCGCGTATTACCCGTTGCACTTCCTTGGCATTCGTCCCAGCTTGACCTATCTGTTCGCGCCCAAGATCTACTCGTATGGCGACAGCTCGGAAGGATTCTGGCTGCACTCGCTCGCTCCGGGTCTGTCGGTCGACCTTACCTATGACACGGGCAGGCTGGCGCGCCTGTTCTTGAGCCCTGGCATTTCGTATCAATGGGGCTGGCTGGACTCATTTTCGGCCAGTGGCCTTGGTGTTACCTTCGCGGGAGGCGCCGAGCTCTCCTTCGGCCAAGCACGATCGAAGGGACTCTACGTCGCAGGCGTCCTCCGGATTGCAAACCTCGGCGTCAACGGCCAACGGTACAGCGGCGAGGTGAACGTGAACCATCTTGATTTCACCAGCTTCATGATCTGCGTCGGATTCCAATTCGGCACCTAAGCCTCCGGCCAACCAACCCTTTGAAAGCAACCCGGCCAGCGCCGCCGCGGAGACCTCCCGAGTCCACACCGCCAACGACGCTGGCTGGTTTGCAAAGTAAATAGGCTACAAGGGTGGATTTGCGTTGCGGACAAGGTCTAGAAAGTAGGCTTCGAACCACTGGCCGGCCTGCGGGGCATTCTTCGCGGCGTCCTTGCCGGCGCACATCGGGTCGAAGCGCGGCCCGCTTGGGTCGGATGACCCGTCGGACTCGCCCGGCGGCTTGACCCAGAAGTAGGCATCCACGCCCGGGACCGGCTCAGCCCGTGGACGTTCGCCTAGACCCGCGCCTTTGATGTTGCACCAGTCGCCCCAGGCGCTTCGGATGCCGCCCTTCCCGTTGCGCGAGGTATCGATGAGTAGTCCGTGATGGTGGAAACCGTACATGGACATGGTCTCGCCAAAAAGCTTGGCGTAGGCGAGCTCGTTCGAGCATGGATTGGACGGCTCAAGAGCCGCGCCGTCGCGGTTGGTCAGATGTGTGTAGTTCGACACATTGGTGGCGAAACCCCGAATCATGGCCGGGCCGCCCGCATCGTTGACCACGTTCTTGAAGATCTTCGCGACCTTCGCGCGGTTGTCGTCCCAGCCTAGCCACCCGGCGTGGGCGGCATCGAGGTAGATGCTCACATTGGGCAAGTGGAAGCTCTTGATCGCGTAGACGATGCCGTTCTTGTAGGCAGATCGTGCCCCTTGGCACTTGGGCAGGGCCATGTTGGTCGCCATGTTGCCCAGGGAATCGGGCTCCAACACAACCGCAATGGGCTGGCCACTGTGATGCCTGAACTGTGCCGCAATGGGATCGATGAACTCGCTTCGATAGCGAGCTTCGCCATTTTCGGCGGTCTTGAGCTCGCCGGCTGACGACTCGGCAGAACAGTCGCGGTCGGGCAGATTGTAGACAACCACCACGGTCATGGTCGGTTTTCCACTCTTGTCCTGCTGCTGCTTGGCCTCGTCGAGCCAGCCTTGAAGATTCGCCACTGCCTTGATGCTGTCCAGCCAAACCCCGGTCGGATACTGTTGGGCCTTGCGCAAAGTCGCCGCTTCCTCGGGGTACCTTGTCGCGGTGGCCTCGACCGAGGCGCTGTACTCGGGATTGAGAAAGAATGCGACATCCTTGAAAGGATTGCCGCGCACGGTGGGTTCGGAGGATGGATCGCCAGCCCCGATGCCCAAACCGCCAGCACAGCCCGTGGCCGCAAGCATGATGAACGCCAAGACGTTGCCGTCGAATCGCATTTGCATCGTCGTTATCTCCTTTCGTAGTCGGACGATTCGCCATTGAGCAAGCTGCGTACCAACGGCCTCGCACCTGCTAGGCCGGTCTTTCGTGCAGGTTCGCGCCGGATACCCGCGTGGCCTTCAGAGCAAAGGCAACCTGGACGTCTAAAACGGACGTACGCCGGACGTCCGGGCAGGGCTTAGGGCGCGAGCGGCGGAACGGCGTAGAGGGCAAGCTCAGAGCGGTTCGTCTTCCTGCCCGCGAATCGCCTCCAGATCGACCGCGTTGCTTTCCATCATGCGGTAGGCACGCTGCCGGGTGATACCGAGCATGGCCGCGGCCTTGGTCACGTTTCCACCCGAAGCCCGCAGGGCCACGAGCAGCGCAGGCAACTCCACCGGCTCCGAGGTCGCAGGCGTGCTCGCGCGCGGCAGGATCTTGACCGATGTCGTGGGCACGTGCACCTCGCGCACACCGATGCGCCCCGGCAGATGATGCGCGCCCAGCAACGATTCGCCGGGGTGAAGAATGAGCAACTGGCGCACCAGTTGTACCATCTCGCGTACGTTGAAGGGCCAGTCGTGCACGCACAGGCGTTCGACCAGATCGCTCTCGACCGCGGGCGCCTTGCCCTGGGTCTGTTCGCGCAACACGTGTGAAAACAGATGGGGAACGTCTTCTTTGCGCTGGCGCAGCGGCGGCAGGCGCACGGTCAGCCCGTCGAGGCGCGCCAGCAAATCCGCGCGGAAGCGCCCGTCACGAACCGCGTCCATGAGCGGCTGCTGGCTGGCCACCACAATGCGCACGTTGACCGGCACCGGGCGCGTCTCGCCGAGGGGTTGCACCTCGCCCTCTTGCAAGACGCGCAGGAGCTTGGCTTGCAAGGGCAGGGGCAGATCGGAGACCTCGTCGAGCAGCAAAGTTCCGCCCTCGGCGCTGCGGAAGAAGCCGGGGCTGGCGCGGTCGGCGCCCGTGAAGGCGCCGCGACGGTAACCGAAGAGCTCGCCTTCGGCCAACCCCTCGGGCAGGGCGGCGCAGTTGACCGCAACCAGGGGGCCGGGCCTGCCGCTCCAGTGGTGAACGCCGCGGGTGACGACCTCTTTGCCGGTGCCGGTCTCGCCTTCGAGAATAATGGTGAGGTTGCTTGGCGCCGCCTGCCGTAGGGGCGCGAGGGCGGACTGCATGACGGCTCCGCCGAAGAGCCCGGGAGCGATCTCTGCGAATTCCGAGGGCGCGCCGGCCACCACGCCGATCCAGCCGCAGATACGGACCACGTCGCCCGGCCCAAGCGTCGCCGACTCGACCGCTTGCCCGTTCACGCGAATGCCGTTGTGGCTGCCCAGATCGACGAGCAACGGCGCCCCCTTGTCGTCGCGGCGAATCGCCGCGTGCCGACGCGAGACCTCACTGCCGTCCAGGCGAACCGCGCAGGATGGATCCCGGCCGACGACCAATTCGGCGTCGCCTTCCAAAGTTAGCCGCGCCGCCAGAACGCCGGCGCGCGGAAACAGCCACAGCAACGCCAGATCGGCAGGGCCGTCGCCACGGCGGGGCGGGCTGCTCTCGGTGATAGTCGTTGTCCCAGCATCGTGCCGCATAACGATGCTTCTTTCATAGCACAGACCAGGATTCGGCAAGTATGGATGACAGCACGGCATCGGCCCCTTTCGCCGGGACGCCAACCCCCGAATCTGATGGAAGGATCGATGCGCGACTTGGCCATTTCACCGGCTTGACACCGTCGCGTGGGTGGTAGTGTCCAGACCAGGTACGAATCGAACCAACGATGGAAAACGAAGCGACGTCGCGGGATCGCGCAACCGGCCAACAGCGGGTTCTTGCCTACTGCCGTAGGAATGGGCTTTCGGTCGTCGTCTTCGCCGTCGCCTTCCTTGTCCGAATCGTTTACTTGCTTGCCTATGCGAAATCGCCCTTCTTCCAGGTGCACATCGCGGACGCCCTGTATCACGAAAACTGGGCCCTGCGAATCCTAAGCGGCGACGTCTTCAGCCTAAGAATGCCGGGGGTCCTCTACAAGCCGCCTCTCTACCCGTACTTCATCGCGCTCGCTTATCTGCTTTCAGGGAAGAGCAACCTTTTTCTGCTGTTCCTTCAGGTCGTGATGACCGCCTTTGGTTGCCTGCTGCTCTTTCTGATCGGCAAGAGATACTTCAGCGCCCCGGCCGCTTTTGTTGGCGCACTGACGTACAGCTTCTACTTTCCGTCGGTCTACTTCAGCGCGGAGATGGAGATCCCTGCGCTCGCCATCTTCCTGACCCTGCTGTCGTTCTACGTTCTCATCACGGGTCAGCGAACCATCTCCCTGGTCATTTCCGCGACCGTCTTCGCTTTGTCTCTCTTAACCCTGCCCACGAACGTGCTGCTCCTGCCGCTGTATCTTTTCGTACTGGCCCGACGGCCGGAGGCACTGAGGAGGTGGCACCGCAAGGTGTTGCTCTTTTCCGCCGTGGTTCTCGTCACCATCCTTCCCTGCACCGTGCGCAATCTTATCGCCGGCAGACATCTGACCTTCATTTCCGCCAACGGCGGGATGAACTTCTACATTGGCAACAACGAGCAATACGACACCACCGTCTACCTGCAGCCTGGCTACGCGTTCGAGGACTTCTACGACGAGCCGAGAAGAAGCGTCGGTGCAAGCACGTTCGCCGACCGCGATCAATATTGGTACAAGAAGGGGTTCAATTTCATCCTGAAGCATCCGGGCCGTGAGGCCCTGCTGCTCTTCAAGAAGGCAGTGCTCTACTTCGCCGACTACGAGATATACCGGAATACGGATAGCTACTACGCGAAAGCCAACTCGATCTACCGGCGCGTCCCCTTCGTGCCTGCATCGTTGATATTGGCCACCGGTCTGGTCGGACTGTTCCTGGCGGTCCGCCAAAAAAGAAACTGGGAGCTGGGCGCCTTCTGCATTCTTCAGGCGCTGCCATGCCTCATCTTCTTCGTCACGGATCGGTATCGACTGCCTTCCATGGGCGTTTGGGTGATGTTTTCCGGATTCTTTGCAACGTCGATGGTCGAAGCGATCCGGATCAGGGCCTGGCGTTCCGGCCTCGCTGTGTTTGCCGTCGCAGCTTGCTTGGCCATCGTCTCGAGTCTGAATCTCTTCGTCGTGAGGAACCCGGCGTATCGACCCCATCTCAACCTAGGCTTCATCTACGAGACGCAGATGAAGTACGACCTTGCGCTGAGCGAATACTCGACGGCGCTTCGTCATGTGAAAGAGACCGGGCTGCGCGACGTCAGCATCGAATCCGAGATCCATGCCCGGCTCGGCAATGTCTACATGACTTCCGGCAACCTGGAAGCGGCTCGCAAGAGCTTCAAAGCGGCAATTGCCGTCAATCCGAATTCGGGGCCAGCCTATTCCTATCTAGGCACGCTCTACGACAAGGAGAAGCGGGACGATCTGGCAGTCGAGATGTTCACCCGCGCGATTGACATCAATCCCTGGGATGTAGTCAGCATTCACAATTTCGGCCTCTTCTATTTGAGCCGCAGTCGGCTCGACGAGGCTGTCGCCAGATTCCAGCGGGCGATCGACTTGGCGCCGGAGCACGCGGCGGCGCACAATGACCTGGCCTACGCCTACGGGGAGCTCGGGAAACTGGACCTGATGGAGAGGGAAGCCAAGAGCGCCATCTACTACGACCCAGGAGGTTCCATCGCACGATACAATCTCGCATCCTTCTACCTCAACACCGGACGTGTGGAAGAGGCGATAACTCAATACAACGCAATTGTGAAGGATGTGCCACGCGACTCAGCCAACGCCTACAACCAACTTGGAGTCATTTGTGCCCAGAGGGGTAACCTGAAGCAGGCAATCGACAACTGGCAGAAGACGTTGGAAGTCGACCCCGAGAACAAAAGTGCACTCGATAACCTTCAGAAAGCCAAGGTG
>CAZBIU010000009.1:0-8435 GCA_964491625.1 uncultured Myxococcales bacterium | reverse complement strand
GCCCAGCCAATGCTCGTCACTAGACAAGGCTCGCGTAAGGGCGGGCTCTCGACCCCAGCATCAAGCGATGCGGGTCCGCGCCATCACGGCGATGGGAATGCCATGCTGTCAATCTTCAAGCGAAGCTGCCAACCGCGGCTGGAGTCATCATGACCCTGCTGACTCTGCCCCTTTGCGCCTGGGTCGCCCTTGCTGCCGACCAAGTCGCGCCCGATGCGGCGGTGCCCCACGCACAGCCAGCGCCCGTCGCCGACCGCCAGGCGAGCCCGGCGTCGGCGCCCGCGAACCAAGTGCCGGCCCGGCCGCACCTTGCGACGGTTGCCTTTGCCGTCGCCCATGAACCGCAGGCGCGGCGCACCAAGAAATGGACCCGGCCGCGTGCGGTCGCCAAGTCGGTGCGGTCGAGGCAAGCCGCCCTTCCCTTCTCGCGCTTCCTCGACCTGACGCACCCGATTCCTTCCCACACGGAGAAGCGGCCAGGCATTGATCGCGAATGGACGCGTGATCTGATCCGCTTCACCCGCGACGTCATCGCGGATCTAAACGCAGCACTGGGCGAAGCCTGCCCGCCGGGGCGCTGCGCACGAACGTTGGATCAGGCGCGGCGCAGGCTCGACGCCTTTGGCGCCGCCAGCGTCGCAGCCATTGCCTACCAGGACCGCACCGAGCAAAGAAGCGAATCCGAGATCTGGAACGGGTGGCACCTGGCCGGCGGCTCGGCCGAGATCGATGTGGGTTGTGTCGAAAGAATCGGCGCGCTTGAAGTCGAGTGCAGGCTGATGCTCGACCTCGACAGGGGGATGGTCTTGAGCTACCGGCCCGGCGCCGCGCTGGTCGACCCCGAACCCGCCATCGCGCTCACGTGTCAGGGTGATGACACTCGAAATCTCCTCGGAGAAGTCCGCTTCGGCCGCACCTATTCCGGCACGCCGGTGGCACTGCTTGCTGGAATTGCCCTCGCCGAGCATGCCGACAGCTCGACGCCAGTCGTGTCGTCCGAATGCGCGAGCGCCGACCGCTGACGACCGTCAAGTCCGGCGCCGACGAACACCCGTCTGCTGGCACAACGCTTCGCCTGGCACGACGCTTCGCCTCGAAAGAACTGCCCAGCAAAGCTGATCGCACCTTCGCGAGAAAGTGCCAACTGTGGCAAGATGATGGCGGCCTCGTTGCCCGACGAGCCACCGCCGTCAATGACAGAACCATCGAGTCAAGCACACTCAGGGGATCGCGATCCCAAGCGTAGCCGCTTGACCGACCTCGCCGTGCAGTTTCTGGGCGACCCCAGCAAGGTCGACCTCGAACACCGCGTCCTGTGCGGCATCATGCTTCTGCTCGCTCTGGTCGCGGTCGGGTCCACGATTCAAAACCTCGTGCTCGGAAATTCCTTGTCGATGGTCGTGGCGACGGCCGCATCTTCCTTGACCGGGGTGATCGGCTACATGGGTGTGCTCAAGACGCGCAACTGGCGTCGTGTGGCAACGCCCGTCTACCTGTTCTTCGACGCTGTCCTGGTCTACGCCTGGATCACCCAAGACGGAAGTCACGGCACCGTCGGCTACTATTTCTTCCTGCTCGCGCTCTATGCCGTCGTGCTCTTCGGCGGCGCCGCGAGAATCCTGCTCCTGCTGCTGGCGGCGGCGACCCTCACCGCTCTTCTTCTCGTCGAGTACCTTTCTCCGGGGCTTCTGCAACCTTATCCCACGCCGGCGGATCGATTCGCAGATGTGGCCTCGACGCTACCGCTCTGCATAGTCGCCACTGCGATCTTCGTCCACATCGTGCACCGTGAATACCAGCGCGAGCGCAGTACCCGGGACCGACTGCTCTTGCTGGTGACCAAGGAAAAGGAGCGAGTCGAGCGCTCGATGCGCGAGAAGCAGCGGTTGCTCTCGGTGGTGTGCCACGATATCGCCAACGCGGTAACCGTCCTCGAAGGCAACATCGCCCTCGCTCGCCTGGCCAAGCGCTCGGGCTTGGCACGCGACCACAGCGACCTCGATCGCATGGGCTACGCTTGTGACAACATCGCGGAGATCATCGGCAGCGTCCGCATGATCGAGGGGGTGGAACAGGGCCGACTGACTTTCTCCGTGCGTCCGGTCGACCTGGAGTCGGTCTTCAGAAACGCGGAGGTGATCTTCGCCGAACGTCTCGCCGCGCGCAACATGCGCATCCTCTTTCCCCGGCTCACCGACGACACGCGCTGCGTGATGGGCGATCCCAGCATCCTTGCCAATCAGGTCTTCAACAATCTGATTTCCAATGCCATCAAGTTTTCACGCAAGGGCTCCGACATCACGGTGGCGGTCACGCGCGGCTCGGGCGAGACCAGCGTGCAAGTGATCGACCGCGGCATCGGCATGCCGGCCGATCTGGTAGCCAAGCTGTTCGACATGGATGCGCAGACCACGCGGGTCGGGACCGAGGGTGAACCCGGCACGGGTTTCGGCCTGCGCACCGTGAAGAGCTTCGTCGACCTGTTCGGCGGCACCATGGTCATCGAGTCGCGCAGCGAAGAGGAATCCGCCACCGATCACGGCACCACCGTCACGCTCCGGCTCAAGAGCTCTATCAACGCCACAGATCCGCGATGAAACGCAGGATCTCGGACGACCGCTCGGGCTTCTCGTCTTCGGCCCAACCCAGACTGATCGAGCCGCCCCCGAACCCCAGGCTCTGGCCGGTCTCGACCGAAAGCGCCCTGTCGCGCAAGCGGCGTTCGCGTTCGGCAAGCTCCTGCCGCTCGCGCTCACGCGCGCGTTCCAGTCCGCCCTTCTCGACGAACTGGATGACCTGCGCCAATTCGCCGGCATCGAACCAAACCCCGTGGGCCTTGCACACGTCGACCACCACGCCCGAGATGCGACCGAACGCCTGACGATTCATCAGCTTGCCGCAAACCGGGCAATGGATGTACGTCACCGCCGCCTCCCGCTTCTGCTCCCGTCTGGGCAGCGCGAGCCGCAACCCAGTCGACAGATCGCGCGCCGCCACCACCCGCTCCATCATCGCGGGCGCCAGGAAAAGGCCGCCGCACGCGTCGCACTCATCCACGCTGGTCTCGGCGTATTCGCGGGTGACGAGCTGGCTTTTGCACCGCGGACACGGGATGCCCGACGCTGCAGCCAGCAGAGTCTCTGACGACAGCACCCGGCCGCACGCCTGACAGTGCGCTGCCCCGGCAAGATTCCAGGCCAAGCACGCGTGGCACCGACAAGTCGCCACGGTCGAGCCGCAGTAAGGACAAGCGCGAGCGCCCACGAGAATTGATCCGCCGCACGAAGGACACGCCACCCTCTCTACTTCCGTGGGCGACGCCGGACACTGACAGACGCCCGGCCTCTGGGCGTCGCTTAGCGACGCTCGGTGAACCGCGCCTCCGCAGGAAAGGCAAACTGCAGTTTTCGTCATGCCGATGCTTCCAGTGTAATCCGAGCACACGTCACAGGAATCCTCGTCAGGCCGAGCTCGGACGCTTAGCAGAAAGCGCTGCCGACAAAGCCCTACTCACCTCGACCACGCTGTAGGGCTTGGCCAGCACGTCGCAGAAGCCGTAGTCGCGATAGTTCGCCATCACCGGGTTCTGGCTATAGCCGCTTGACACGATCGCCTTGGCGCGGGGATCCAGTGCGAGAAGCTCGCAAATCGCCTCGCGGCCGCCCATTGCGCCGGGCACCGTCAAATCCATGATCGCAACCTCGAACGGACTTCCACCTTCCAGCGCGCGCCGCCACTGTGCAAGCGCGTCTTGCCCATCGGCAGCAAGCGCAACCTCGTAGCCAAGCGCGCGTACGATCTTCTCGGCAATTCTGCGCACGCTCTCTTCGTCATCCATGATCAGCACGCGACCCCGGCCGGTCAAAAGCGCGGTCTCGCGACCAGGAGCAACCGGCGCGTCTTCATTCGCCACCGGCAGATACACCCTGAAGATCGAGCCCTCGCCGACTTGTGAATCCACCGTGATGGTTCCGCCGTGTCCGACCACGACCGAATGGCAGACCGCAAGGCCAAGGCCGCGCCCCTCGCGCTTGGTCGTGAAGTATGGATCGAAGATTCGCGGCCGATCCTCGTCGGTGATGCCCTGGCCGTGATCGGCGACGGCAAGGACCACGTAATCGCCGGCCGGCAACCCGTGAATCTCGCCTTCGCGTATGGCCACGTTGCTCGCGGAAAGCACGACGCTGCCGGCGTCGGCCATGGCCTGGCTGGCATTGATCACCAGGTTGCGAATCACCTGCCCGATCTGGCCCTCGTCGCCGTACACCGCCCGAAGACCATCGGCGATCTGCAGCTCGCAGGTGCTGGCCCGACCGCGTAAAGCTAGCGAAACGCTCTCGCCAATGATGGCCTTGGGATGGAACGGCCGTCGCACGGGATCGCCGCCACGTGAAAAGGTGAGAAGCTGCCGGGTCAACTCGCGCGCACGCTGAGATGCCATCTCGATTTCGTCGAGACTCTCGCGCGCGGAATGGTCCCCCGCAAACAGCGCCTGCATGAGCGAAACGTTGCCCAGGATGGCGGTGAGGATGTTGTTGAAGTCGTGCGCGATACCGCCCGCCAAGACGCCGACCGACCGAAGTTTTTCGGAGCGAAGCAGCTCTTCCTCCAGACGTTTTCGATCCGAAATGTCGCGCAGAAGCGAGACGATCCGCCGCCCACCTTCTGTCTGCGTGACGCTGGCATTGATGAGAACCGGCACCACCGTTCCGTCGGCATGGAGGTAATCAATTTGCAAATCCTTGATCTGGCCGCCCCGCACGCATGTGACCACAGCTTCGGCGTTCCTCGCGCGGTGGTGGTCGGCGGTCCACTCAACCACGCAGCGATCGCGAATTTCTTCCAGCGAGCGATGGCCCGACACCCGGACGTACTCGGCGTTGGCGTCGAGCACTCGTCCCGCCTCGTCGAGGATGACGAAGCCGGTCGCGGTGGTCTCCACCATGGCCTTGTACTTGCGCTCGCTTTCTTGCAGCGCATCCTCAGACCGCCTGCGCAGGATCGCGCCCATGAAGGTCTCGCCCACCACACGCAGAAGCGAGACCTCGTCGGTCGACCATTCCCGCGCCGCGCGAACCGCGTCGAGACCGAGGAAGCCACCCAGCCTCCCCGCGTGGTGCATGGCCACGCAGACCAGCGAGCGAATGCCCTCGCGCTCGAATTCAGCTTTCTCGAACGCGGCCTCGGCTGGTAGCTCGGCCACCGCTTTCACCGAGATCACGCCCCGCAAGAGCAATTCGCGCATGAGCCAAGGAAATGTGTTCGTGGAAAGGCGCTGCAGGTTCGCGCGCTCGGCAGAGATCCCGTCGGCCACCCACTCGTGGGTGTTGTCCATGAGCTCCCCGCCGTGACTGCACAGGAAGACGTAGCCGCGATCCACGCCCATCGCCCGCCCGATCTGGCCCAGCGTCTCTTCAATACAAGCATCGAGGTCGCGCGGCGCAAGCTCGGCTACCAAGCGGGTCGAGATGCGCATGAAGAGCTGTTCGAGGGACGTGCGACGGAGCAGCGCGCGCTCAACCCGCACTCGGTCGCTGATGTCCACCAGATAGCCCTGCAGCCCGTGCGGTCGGCCGTCCTTGTAGAGCACCGTGGTGTGGACCAGGGCGGGGAATACGCTCCCGTTCTTGCGCTGGGCCGTGTACTCGAAGTCTTCGAGGACCTCGCCATGCAGGCGTCGGGCGATGCCAGCACGTACCCGTTCCCGCTCTTCCGGGATGAACATCTCGGCCGCAGTCAGGCCAGCGTCGAGCTCCTCCATCGAGTAGCCAAAAATATCGAGGCCGGCGCGATTCACGTAGAGAAAGCGCCCCTCGAGGTCCAACTCGAACACCGTTTGCGCCAAGCCGTCCAGCAGCTCACGAAAACGAGCTTCGGAGGCGTTGCCGGTCAAGCTTTGCGCGGCGGATCGGGTTTCGCGCACCATGACCTGCTATTGTAGCCCGACGCGGTCGCGGTTGTCGCCGCGATGACGTGGACGGAGGCAGAACCGCCGCGAAGGCGCGAGCAGAATGTCGACAGCGACTATCGCTTCGAGAACTGGAAGCGAGCGCGGGCGCCGCGCTGACCGTACTTCTTGCGCTCTTTGGCCCTGGCGTCGCGGGTCAGGTAGCCGGCTTTCTTCAAGGCGGGGCGAAGCTCTGCGTTGAGCTTGCAGAGCGCGCGCGAAATACCATGGCGAAGCGCATCCGCTTGGCCGGAAAGCCCGCCGCCATTCACGCTGGCGTAAATGTCGAGCGTGCCCGAGGTTTCGGTCAGCTCAAGCGCCTGGCGGAACACCATGCGCGAGGTCTCGCGTCCGAAATAGCCTTCCAACGTCCGTTCGTTGATCTCGATCTTGCCGTTGCCGGGCTGGATCCAAACACGCGCGACCGCATGCTTGCGGCGACCAGTAGCGTAGATGCTTTTCTGTGGATCGATCATGCGGAAACTCCGGACTTACGAAAGGGCGAGAGGTTTGGGTTGCTGGGCGGCGTGCGGATGCTCGGTGCCGGCGTAGACCTTCAGTTTCTTGTAGATGCGGCGACCAAGCGGCCCCTTAGGCAGCATGCCCCATACTGCGCGCTTGACCAGCTCGGTGGGGTGACGCTCCATAAGCTGCTTGGCCGAGAACTCGGCCAGGCCGCCCGGAAAGAGCGAGTGGTCCCGATAGATCTTATCGGTCCACTTCTTGCCAGTCAGGCGAACCTTCTCGGCGTTGATCACCACCACGAAATCGCCTGCGTCTTCATGCGTGGTGAACAATGCCTTGTTCTTTCCACGCAAGACCGAGGCGATCCTGGCGGCTGCCCGACCCAGGGTCTTACCCTGGACGTCAGCGATGTACCAAGCGTGAAGGTTCTCACCCTTGGCGGAAACAGTCCTACGTTGGCGCGGCGCTACTGAAGACACGGGGCGCTCCTAATACTTCGTCCCAGACCGAAAGTCAACCCTCCCCGGGAATCTTCGCGCCGACGAAGGTCGAATGCAGCTCGCCGTGTTAGATTGCCGCGTCTCGTTCCCGCTGGAATCTCATAGCAGATCCAGCCGGCCAATCGCCCGCGCGCGGTCTTCGGCCAGCGAGCTCAGGTATTCGAGGACCTGGGGATGCGTCATGATGACCTCGTTGAAATCGGCGCGCGGCAGAAACAGGAGGAAGCTCCTGCAAGCGGCGGTAATTGTGGCGGTGGAAGACTGCCTGCTCACGAGCGAGATTTCGCCGAACACCTCACCCGGCCCGAGCTCGGCCACCACCATGCCTCCCGCCACCGCCTGCGCCTCGCCCGAAAGCAGAATGAACAACCCGGCGGACCTGCTGCCATCTTCGATGATGCGCAGGCCATCGTCCACCTCCAGGAACTGAAAGCGCGCCGCCAGGGCGAGGCGTTCGAGGGCGGTGAAGGGCGCGAACAGCGGGCTGGTTTCCGCCAAGTTGACCATGAGGCGCTCGCGCAAAAAGCGCAGCAGCACGACCAGGAGCTCCGGCGATGCTGCCGCCAGGTCGGCGAGCAACGCCCGATCGAAGGCGAGAACCTGACTATCGACCGTAGCGCGCACGGTCGCGGAGCGTGGCTGGTCGGCAAGAAGCGCGATCTCGCCGAAGAAATCACCCTCGGACAGCCGGGCGACTTCCCAGGGAGCCAGCACCGCGACCTCGCCCCACGCGACCACGAAAAGATCGTCCCCGGGATCCCCACGCGAGAACAGGACTTCGCCCGCAGGCAACTCAACCAGTCGCACGCGTTCAATGGCCGTGCGCATGAGCCCGGGCGTGAGCACCGAGAAGAACGGTGTCTTGGGCAGCACGAAGGTGGCCATCGTGCGCCGGCCAGCGGCCTTGTGCGGGCTCGACGCGGGCAACGGTACCGTCGGGAATTCGTCTTCCACCGGGATCTCCATGGCGGCGCTGCTGCCCGACGCCGGCAACTGCTCCGACGGACGCGAGCCCGGCACCAGTGCTGCGAGCCGCAGCTGGCGCAACGGCGGAGGTGCTGAGGCGGGGCCAGAGCCGGACCCGATTCCGGTCGCCGGCTGCCGGTTGCCGGATCCGCGGGCGGTTCCGTCCCCGGGGACGGCCACCGCCGTCGCCGACGCGGCGGGCGGTCGCTTGGGGGCCGGCAAGTCAACCGGGGTTGGTTGCTTCTGCGAAGCATAGAGCGACGCCAGCATCTCCTGCGTCTGGGTGTGCTGCGGATCGATGCCAATGATGAGCTTGCACACCGCAATCGCCTTGAGCAGCAGATCGCCCTTGGCGTAGCCAGCCGCCGCCCGGCCGAAGGCCCTCACCGCCTCGGCGTCGTTGCCCAGCTTGCGCAGGCTCTCCCCCAGCTTGAGCGCCCAACCCGGTTCTCGCGGCTCGTCCTTTTCCAGGTTAGCGTAGCACCAAGCCGCCTTGCGCCAGTTGCCCTTGCCAGCCGACTCCAGGGCGTCGTGCTTTAGTCTGCGCGGATCAGCCA
>CAZBIU010000008.1:0-42149 GCA_964491625.1 uncultured Myxococcales bacterium | reverse complement strand
CCGTGCCTCATGGCCCGCTTTCCCGACGCCACGCCCGAGATGTGGCAAGAGCTGGCCCACCAGCTCGGCATCGTGCGTGGCGCGGATCGCGGGGACTTCCACGGGCCGTATCCGGGTCGCGATCTATTCAGTTGGGATCAGGGGCTGCGGCGGTTGGCCCTGGGCGCGTTTGCCGATCCGGCGAATTCGGATGATCCAAGTCTGCTAGAGCTCGGTGCCGAGTCCTACCTGCCGGGTCCCCCCATCGGCGCTGACGACGACGCGCGCTTGGGCTTCGGCCTGCTTGCACGCTCGCTGGTGGCAGATGCGCGATTTGCCTGGCAGCGCCAGCGCCCGCCACTGCGGCCGCTTGGGCAATGGCTCGCCTTCGTGCGCGCCATGGTGCAAAGCTACCTCGTGGTCGACGAGGACGACGGGGCGGGCCAGGCAGTCATCACCGAGCTTCTGCGCCGAATCGAGGAGCTCGCCGAGATCGGGCTTGGCGAGGTGCCGGTTTCCTATCGCGTGGCAGCCGAGCTGGTCCGGCGCGAATTGTCCGGCCTGCCCTGGAGCCGCGGTCGCTATCTGTCGGGCGGTGTGACGGTTTCGTCGTTCGTGCCCATGCGCGCGATCCCGTTCCGGGCGGTGTTCGTACTGGGCCTCGGGCAAGCCGCGTTCCCGCGCCCCGCCGGCCGGGCCGAGATCGATCTGCGCCAAGGCGCGCGCCGGGCCGGCGACGTGGACCGCCGCGAGCAAGATCTGTACATGTTCCTGGAAACCTTGCTTTCGGCGCGCGACCAGGTGGTCTTGTCGTACGTGGCGCGCGACGAGATCACTGGCGAGGAGCTGCCCGGCTCGTCGGTGCTGGCCGAGCTGCGCTCGGTCTTAGGTCAGGACATCCTGGACCAGGCTGGGCTCGCGCGGTTGTTTCGCGACGACAAAGACCTTCGCCCGCCGCTGCGGCGCCACGACGACAGCGAGGAGAGGCGCGCGGTCCTTCCCGTGGCAGAGGCCGAGCATCGCGCCCAGGCGCTGGGGCAAATTCTTCGGCCCACACCGTTCGCGTCTATGTCAGTGGCGGATTCCATCGCGACCCTGCCCGCGGCAGAACGTGCGGCGGTGGCGCGTGTGCTGGGCTTGCCGGATGCGCCCGCGGTCAGTCCGGAAAGCGCTGGTCCACTCTTGATCCCGCTTTGGGCCCTACGCCGGTTTCTGGAAG
Organism: uncultured Myxococcales bacterium; assembly: GCA_964491625.1. GTDB lineage: Bacteria > Myxococcota_A > Polyangia > Fen-1088 > Fen-1088 > Fen-1118. Next base: position 40,951 of record CAZBIU010000008.1, on the reverse strand, counting down.
ATCCCTTGCAGGGCTCGGCGCGCCTCCGCCTGGGCCTGCGCGACGACGACGATGAAGGTCTGGCGGACGTCGAGGACGAGCCCTTCGACTTCGAAAAGTGGGACCGCACAGCTCTGCTTTCCGCCAGCATGGCGACCGCGATGACCCAGGCGCAGGCTGTCCCGACCCTGGAGTCGCTGCTCGGCGCCTATCAGCGCAAGGCGCTTGCCAGCGAGCTGGCCGGCCAGCGGCCTGTCGGTGTGTTCCGCGAGGCCGAGGCGCGCCGGGAGCAGGAAACCCTGACGGTCTGGCAACGCGCGCTGGCCGAGGTGCTTGGTGTGGAACCGATGCGGATCTCGGCGGTTCGATTGAGCCCGCACGCCGAGGCATTGGACCGCAGCGAGCGAACCCCGAGCCCGCGTATCGAGCTTCGTCAATCCCCGCGCTTGGCGCTCACCCTGCCTGACCCGTCGGGGGCCGAGGCGCGCGAGGTTGCGATCTGCATCACCGGCCAGACCGGTCTTTGCGCGCGTGCCGCCGGCCACACGGGCACGAGCCTCGCCTTCACCTTCCGCGCCGGGGCGGGCGAGCAAGAGTTCGGAAAGGAAGACCTGCGCGCGTTTCTCGACTACGTGGTCCTGACCGCGACCGGTCTCGAGAGCGGGCGGGCCGGCCATCGCAGCGCCCTTTTCTACCGCAGGAAAGACCAAGCCACCGCGCGCGTGGTCGAGCTTGCGCCGCTTGGGCGCCAGCGGGCCGAGGACTATCTTTGCGGGTTGTGCCGCGAGCTCGTCGCGTTTGCGCCCGGCAATCCTGGGGCGCTGCTGCACCCGTATCTTTTTCCCCACGAGGCCGTGCTGGCGAGCCACGAGCGCGGAACCCACGTCCGCCGAGAGATCGAGGCCCTGCTTGGCGAGGTCGAACGCGGCAACGGCGGCTTCAGCCTGCTTCGCGGCCCGGTGCCGAACGTCCCTGCTCGCTACGCGCCGCCGCCGGACGCCGAGCTGGAACGCATGGTGAAAGCGCGCTTCGGGCTGTTCTTCGAGCTTGTTCGGCGTTGAACGTTACCTCGGTATCCCGTTCAAGCGACCGGGGGTTGGCATGCGCCCAGCGAGCCGTAGCACTTGCCCTTCACGCACGCGGCGGAACATTCCGAATCGCTGGTGCAAGTCTTCTGCTCGCAGAATCCGGCCGAGCTGCAGGCATAGTCAGTGCCGCACGTGTTGTCGCCCGCGACGCAGGTCTGCTGGCAGGCATGGCTGGCGTTACAGCCCTGGCCCGGGCAGTCGGCGTTGCTCCGGCAACCGGGAATGCAAAGCTGGATTGAGTAGCAATAGCAATCCGAGCTGGGCGCGCTGGCACAGATCTTCTTTCCCTGGGTGGAGCCGCCGTCGGGTACGCAATCCGCGTCGCTCGCGCACTCGCTCTGCCCGGTCCGGCACGCGCCGCAACCGTAGCTCTCGCCGGGCGCCCGACAGTAGAGCAGGCTCGGAGAAGGCTCGCAGTCGCTCTGCGATCTGCACGGCGTTCCCATCTTGGGGGCCGCATCGATGGATGCGTCGGCGCTGCCGTTGGTCGTGCCGCCAGCACCAGTGACGCCGCCCGAAGCGCTGCCGCCGGTGCCGGTGGCTCCCCCCGATCCGGACACGCCGCCGCTCGCTTGCCTTCCGCCCGAGCCTTGCAGACCGCCTGTCCCCGGGCTTCCGCCCGAACCGTGCACACCGCCGCTGCCCGGGTTGCCGCCCGCCGCAGTGCCGCCGCTGCTAGCGCCGCCGTTGCCGCCTGCGCCGCTGTTTCCGCCCGCAACCGTAATCCCGCCAGCAGCGATGCCACCCGCGCCACTTGCACCGACGCCTCCGCCGCCATTGCCACCGCCCCCGGAGGCGATCCCTCCGGAGCCACTGCTGCCACCGTTGCCGGCACCCGTGCCGCCGGTCGAGATCCCGCCCTCGCCGCCGATGCTTGCGTCCGAGCCGCCGATGCCTCCGCTCGACTTGCTCGACGCGCACCCGCCGAGAGCGACGCCAGCGAGTAGCATGCTTAAACATAGGTTCCGGCAGATGACAGATGGGCACTTCGCCATTTCAGGTCTCCTTGCTCCTGCCGATATTGTGACCGAGCCCTGAACCGCGGGGCAATACGCGTTCGCGGTGCGACCGTGCGGTTTTCGGCCTGGAGGTAGCGGCGATCACCCATAGCTTCGGCCGGTGCCAGTGCTCCACGCAGCCTGCTCGATCAGTAATGCCGGGGATAGGTTGCGCGGACTATCAGTGGGATCCAGCGCTTCGGGAGCTGGTTCGCGCTCCGTACGGCCTGACCCCGCGGGCAAACCCGCATAGAGTCCGCTTCTTCCCTGTGGTATTGCAGCGGAAAACGTGATCGCGCAGCTTCGTTATCCAAGACCGTTTGCGTTGGCCCAGCTTGGCGCTGGCCACAACGTGGTCGAGTCGTCGGCCGGCACGGGCAAGACCTTCCTGCTTGAGCACCTCTTCGTCGACCTGATCATCGGCCGCGGCCTTTCCATCGACGAGATCTTGGTGGTGACCTTCACCGAGAAGGCGACGGCCGAGCTGGTGCTTCGCCTGCGCAAGCTTTTGGGCGAGCTCGCCAACCTGCGTCCGGACCACCCGAAGGCGATCGAGGCAGCGGGCGCTAACCCCGACGACACCTGGCTCGTGGATGACCGGGCTCGGCAGCGCCTGATCCGGGCCCTGCTCGCTTTCGACCGCGCCAACATCTCCACCATCCACGGCTTCTGTCAGCGGATCCTGCGCGAGAACGCATTCGTACAGGGCCGCTTGTTCGACGAAAGCCTGATTGCCGAGGACGCGGCGGTTCGCAGTGCCCTGCGCGAGATCTTGCGCTCGCACGCCGGCGAGGCCGGTCCCGTGGCGCGAGCCCTGCGGGCCTGGCTCGACAGCGACAAGCCCATCGCCGAGCTGGAGAAGTTATTGTGCGAATGTGCCGCCACCGGCACGACCGAGGTTCGCCCGCGCTTCGACGAAGCGCGATTGCTCGAGGTCGTGAGCGAGTGGCCGCTCGTGCGAGCCGACGAGGCCGCGCTGACTGGGCTGCTCAAGCGAGAGAAGGTTCGCACGCAAACCGCGAAGGCTTGTGCGAGCCGGCTGGTAGGCCTCGCCGAAGTGATAGCGGCCCACCGTACCGACGTTCTCGGACTGTTGGGCGTCGGCGTGGGCGGTGAGACCCTGCTCGACGCGTTGGCCTTCGTACAAGGAAGACTTCCCCGCGCCTCGGCCGACCCTACGCTAGCGGGTGTTGCAAAGTCGGTTTCGGCGCTCGCGGCGGCAGCGGTTCCGCTCGACGCCGCGGTGGCGGCCACCCTGCTGCCGTTGCTACGCGAGCGTGCCGCGGCCGACAAGCGCCGCGCCGGAACCTTCGACTACGCCGACATGCTGGGCTTGGTGGGCCAGGCGCTGGCCGACGAAAGCCCGGTTCGCGAGCCCTTGCTCGCGGCCCTGCGCCGTCGCTACCGCGTCGCCCTTATCGACGAGTTCCAGGACACCGACGACGTGCAGTGGTCGATCTTCCGCCGCATCTTCGTCGACGGTGGCGACGGGCATTCCCTGACCGTGATTGGCGATCCCAAGCAAGCCATCTACGGCTTTCGCGGCGCGGACGTGCTCGCGTATCTGCGGGCACGCGAGGGGCTCTTGGCGGCGGGCGCGGCTCGGGTCGAGCTGGCGTGCAACTACCGCTCGACCGCGGATCTCATCGGCGCGCAGAATCTGATATTCGCCGACCAGGCAGAATTCTTCCGCCCGGAAAGCGGCATCCGCTACCTCACGCCGGTGAGGTGCGGCAATCCTGACCGCGTGCTGGAAGCGCCCGCGCCCGAGGATGGAGCCCCCGTGGTGGTCTTCCGGCTGGCCCCGAAAGGGAAGTCGCCGCGGGCGTTCGACTTGCAGTCGACCCTGCAGGCAACCATCGTGCGGGAGCTGCGCCGGCTCACGGGCCCCGCTTGCCCCTTGCGCCTGCGCGGCCGCTCCGGCGGCGACAAGCTCCACCTGCGTGACATCTTCGTGCTGACCTTCACCAACAACGAAAGCCGGGCCATGGGCCAGGCGCTCGGTCGTGCCGGCATTCCCTTCGCGTTCTACAAGCAGGGCAAGCTGTTCGAGTCGCCCGAGGCGAACGAGATTCTGCAAGTCCTGCGCGCGGTGTCGAGGCCCGAGCAGCGCGGCCTGCGCGCGCGCGCCTTTCTGACCGGCTTTTTCGATCTGGACCTGCCTGCGGCCGCCGCCGCCTTGGATCCAACCGTCGCCAGCCAGGCCAACCTGCAACTCTTCGCCTGGGCCGCGCTGGCGAGAAAAGGGGATATTCCAAGTCTGTTTGCGGCGCTGCTCGACGAAAGCGGCATCCTCCGGTGCGAGATCTTCGCCAATTCGGGCGAACGCGCGCTTACCAACACCATGCACGTCTTCGAGATCCTGCAGTCGGAATGGGCTCGCACCCACGCCACGCTGCCCGAGCTGGTTGAGCTGCTAAGCGGTTACATCCGGGGCACTCGGACGCCGCCGGGCAACGAGAGCGATCTGCAGCGTCTGGAGACCGACAAGGACGCGGTGCAGATCCTGACCGTGCACACGGCGAAGGGGCTGGAGGCCGACATCGTGTTCCTTTACGGCGGGACCGGCGAGCCATCGTCGCTGCCTTGCCAGACCTTTCACGAGCGGGGCGCGCGGGTGTTGCAAGTTGGCAAACCTGACGAGACGACCCGGCAGGCGGTCAAACGCGAAGAGGCGGACGAGCGCAGTCGTGTTCTCTACGTCGCCTTGACCCGCGCGCGCTTCCGCCTGTACCTGCCGTACTACCCGACCCAGTTGAAGCAATTTTCCGGTACCTACCGTCAGGCCAACGATCACCTCGAACGGATCTTGGGGCCCGGGCTCGCGAAGAAAAATCCTCTGTTCGCGGTCAGGCACGAAGACGACCAAGCGCCGGCGGACGCGACTGCGCCCGAAACACCGGCCAGCGTGCCCCTGTCGCCCAACTTGTTGATCGCACCGGACGAGCCGCCCGATCTCGCGGCCATCAAGAGGGCGCGCGGTGGTTTCGCGGTAACCTCCTATTCTGCCGTCAAGCGAGCCCACGGCGAATCCGTGCCCAAGCCTTCCGCGGATAGCGATTCGGGCGCCGAGCTTCCCCACCTCGATCGCACGCAGGGTACCGACGAGCTACCCGGCGGCGCCAAGGCCGGCATTTTCCTGCACGACGTTCTTGCCGAGGTCTCCCTGCCCGACCTCGCGGGCCGTCCCGCGTGGACGGATTGGTTCGCGAGACCCGGCGTGAAAGCCCTGCTGCACAAGCTGGCCCGCCGGCATGGCCGTCCCGCGGGCGAGGTGGAGCCGTCCGCGCGCCTGGTGCATCTTGCCTTCACGCGCGACGTACGCGTGGGTGACGTCGTCGTTCCCGGCCTGGCCCAGGCCGATGCGGTGCTGCGTGAGATGGAGTTTCATTTCCCCATTCCCGCGCTTCTGCATCCGCTGTTGTCCCAAGCACCACCTCTGCCGTTTTCGCCGCCGTGGAAGATCGAACGCGGGGTCGTGAAAGGCTTTGTCGATCTGCTTTTCGAGTACGGCGGGCGAGTCTTCGTGGGCGACTGGAAAAGCGACACCCTGCCCGCCTACACGCGCGAGGTCATCGCGCCACACTACCGAAAGAACTACGAAATCCAGGCCCGCATCTACACGCTGGCGGCACTGCGCCTGTGCGGCATCGCGACCGCCGCCGAGCTCGATCGCCGCTTCGGCGGCATGTTCTTCTGTTTTCTCCGTGGCCTCGGCGCAAATGAAGACCATGCCGGAATCCATTGCGTTCGGCCCGACTGGGACACGATCCTTGCCTGGGAGAGAGACATGCTGGAACCGCGCTTCTGGGGGATCGCCTCGTGAACCGGTCGGGTACGCCTATGCTGCTTCCGGTGGGCAGCGCTCAGGCGCGACTGCGGCCGGGTATGGCGTATCCGCAGGAATTCCTCGATCTCGTCCTGGAAAGTGACCTCGACGAAACCAGCGCCTTTCTGGCCTGGCAGCTTGCCGCGATGGCGGGCGGCCTGTCGCCCGCCGAGCAAAACGCGTTCTTGCTTCTCTGCGGCCGGCTGCTCGCGGCCGAGGCACAGGGAAGCACGCGCTTGGCGTTGACTCTGCCGGATCGTGCACTGATCGCGCGGGTGCCCGAGTTGGTCTCGAGCGCGGACGGCGCGCCGCTGGTCAACGCGGGCTCGCACCTTTACACCCGTCGTTCCTACGCATGTGAAACCCGCGTGGTTGCCGCCCTGGCAAAACGACTGGATCGCCCGGCGGCCTGGACCGCCGCGGACCTGCGCAGCGCCCTGGAAAGTGTCGCCGCCAGCGCCGCGCCGCCTTCCAGTGCGGAACAGCAGGCCGCAGTGCTCAAAGCGCTCGCGCGCGGGGCCGGCATCATCTCGGGCGGCCCGGGGACTGGCAAGACGACCACCGCGCTCACCCTGGTCCGGTGTCTGTCGCGGCTGGGAATTCCAGCGAACCGCATCGCCCTCTGTGCGCCGACCGGGAAGGCCGCCAGCCGCATGGAAGACGATTTCCGCCGCCGTTTGGCCGCACTGGCCGACCCCGAGCCCGCCGACCGCGCGCTCTTGCTGGAATGCCCGCCGGCACAAACCCTGCACCGCCTGCTCGGCATGAGCGGCGACCTGCGCGCGTCCCTTCACGCCGCGGACGAGCCGCTACCCTTCCACGCGGTCGTCGTGGACGAATCCTCGATGGTCGACCTGGTGATGATGGATCGACTGCTGGCGGCGCTGGTGGAGCAAGCGCTGCTGGTTCTCCTGGGCGACGCCGATCAGTTGCCGTCGGTGTCGGCAGGCTCCGTCTTTCGCGACTTGGGCGCCTACGCCATCCGACTTGAGCGCGGCTTTCGGACCGACACGTCCAGCGCGGCCGGGCGGCAGATTGCCGTGCTCGCCCAGGCCGTGCGCACGGGTGACCTGGCCGCCCTGCCCAATCTATGCAGCTTTCGTCGCGACGCCACCCAGATCCACCACGAGGGGGTAGAGCACGTGGTAAGCGAATCGCGCGCCGATCTGTTGCAGCGGCACCACCTGCGCCACTATGCGAATGCCGAGGTTTCCAAGTTGTCCCGCCATGTGTACAGCCTGCGCTCGGATGGTTTCGCCCCTGAAGACACGGCCCGGCTGGATGCGCTTGCGGCCCGCACCGCCTCCGCCCGCGTGCTTGCCGTGACCCGCGAACGCGCCACCGGCGCGAGCAGGACCAACGAATATCTTCACGACTTGCACGGGGGCGGCCCCGGTTTTCTACCTGGCGAACCGGTGCTGATGTTGCGCAACGACTACCAGCGCGGGCTCTGGAACGGCGATCAAGGCGTCGCCATCCTTCTCCGCCGACCCGGCCGACCTTCAGCGCTGGCGGTGGCGTTCCGTTCGCGAACCGGCTGGCTGGCCGTCGATCCGGAATCCTTGCTCGGCGCCTTGGGCCACGGCTACGCGATCACGGCGCACAAGTCGCAAGGCTCGGAATTCGACGAGGTCTTGATTCTGCTTCCCGACCATCCAAGTCCGCTACTGACCCGTGAGCTGCTTTACACCGCCGTGTCGCGCGCGCGGCGCAGCGTGGTGCTTTGCGGATCGCGCGAGATGATTAACACCGGGATAGGTACAAGGGAAATGCGCGATTCGGGCGTAGCGGCGCGCCTCTTTACCCTTGTGATGCCCAACACCTGAGCTGCCCTTGTCCGGGTGACTTCTCTGTGTGGGCGTGGCATCGTGAAAGAGACCCGCCGGCGCAGGCCTAGCGATGAAGATTCTTTTTTCGAGACGCCTTTCGATCCGTGCGCTGCCGCTCTTGCGATGGCTGGCGCGGTTCGCTGTTCTCGGCGCGGCGGCTTGCGGGGCATCGTCCGGCGATTTGGCCGCAAAGGGGCAAAATCCGGTGGCCGATGCCGCTGCGTCGGGAAGGTCCGCCGACGCGGGCGCGCCTTTTGTCCCCATCAGCCTCGATGCCGGCGCAAGGTCCGCGGTCGATGCGGCCGTTGCGGTCGCGCCAGCCATCGACGCAGGCGGCGTGTCCGGCGCATCCTTCGATGCAGCTCCGAACGGTTGCGCTCCGACCACGTCCACACTGCTTCCGAGACCCGCGGAGGCCCTCCTGGTCCTGGATCGATCGACCACCATGGCTCCGCTGCTTGCCGACGGCACGACCAAATGGGGCGCCAGCGTGTCCGCGGTCGCAGCCGCAGCGGCGTCGGGTCGCGCCGCGTGGGGATTGATGCTGTTCCCGAAATCTGGCGCACAGGGCGACTGTTGCGTGATGCCGGCAAGCGACGACGTGCCCGAGGTCGAAGTAGCGCCCGACGTGCAGTCGTCCGCGACAATCGGCGCGGCGCTGGCCGGGACCGCCGCCACGGGAACCGGCAGTCCGCTGGCACGGGCCGTCGTCCAGGCTGGCAACTATCTGTCGGGACGCGCCACCAGCACATCGAAGTACCTCGTCATCGTCGCGGCCGATGAGCCGACCTGTGCCAATGACGGCCTCTGCACGGACGCCGCCACCACGGACGACGCGCGCACCAAAGATGCGGTGAAGAACACGGCCAGCCTGCAGGGAATCCCGGTTGCGGTCGCGGTTGTCGGGCTTGCTGCCGCGAACAACTCGCTTCAGGCGGCCGAGCAACAGTTGTTCTTCACCGACTTGGCCAAGCTGGGGGGCATGCCGAACACCGCGGCCAGCCAGCCCAGCTACTTTCCGGCCGCTTCGTCCAGCGAGTTGGCCGCCGATCTTTGGGCCATCGCCGCCGAGATGCGGAGTTGCAGCTTCTCCCTCACAGGCGCGGTCGATTGGACCTCGGACGCACAAGTCACGCTGGGGGATACAAGAATCCCCCGAGATGGCAGCCATCAAAACGGATGGGATTTCGGCGACGCCGGCAGCTCGATCGTGCTTTACGGCAAGCCTTGCGCCGACGCGCGCAGCTCGGCAAGCCCGGCATCGATCCAATTCACGACTTCGTGCCCGCTCGCCGTGCTTTAGCGGATCACGGCGCGACCAATGGGAAAATTCCGATGGTTTTTGATAGAAATCGCGCGTCAATCGCCCATAACCCCCGTTGCGAGGGGCGTGCCCCTTGACTTGCCCCCCAGTCTTGGTTAACCACTTCACACCATGAGTCGCGACGAAGAAGTCAAAGATGCGCGCCTGTTCGACCTCCGCACGATCGAACGCAACGTCAAGCGTGGCCTCATCACACGCAAGGAATACGAACGCTTCCTGAAATCCCTGCCGGATGTGGCAGAAAAGATGGCGCCGAGCGAGGAGCCGACGCCGGACGCTAACCCCGCTTCGGCGCCGCGGGATTAGCCGCACTGCCCGGTTGAAACCGGGCCCAGGCCTGCGTACGCTACCGGGCCATGGCTGATTCTGATCGAAAACCCGGAAGCTTTACCGTGACGGATCGCCGCACCTTCGATGCGAGCGGCGAGCCGAAGCAAGAACCACCCGAGGCGGAAAAGGCGCCCGACCAGGCGAGCCCCGAAACCGCTTCAGCAAAGACCAGCGCCGAGCGGCGCGCGGAACGGGAGGCGGCGCGCTCCCTTCCTCCCGCGGACTTCGCCACCTTGGTGCTTTCGCTGGGGAGCTCGGCGGTCGCCTACCTGGGCGAAGCGCCGGTTGCGGCCGGAGACAAGCCGACGCGCAATCTGCCCATGGCTAAGCACGCCATCGATCTGCTGTCGGTGCTGGAGGAGAAGACCAAGGGCAACCTGACCTCGGAAGAGGCGCAGATTCTGGAAAGCCTGCTCTTCGATCTGCGCCTACGCTACGTCGAGGCGATCAAGCCCTCTGCCACGGGCGGCTGAGGCGACGCTGCGCGGAAGGCGCGCCGGATTTCCAGGAGAAAAAGCAGCATCAGCGCTAGGCTCAACGCGGGCAGGAGGATGACGAGTGTCCAGGCGAGCCTTGGGAACGTGGGCCGGTACTCGATGAACCACCAATCGATTCGCGCCCGGTTGTAGCTTTGCTGGATGTTGATCTGCAGGTTGGTATAGCGCCGCCAGGGCGCATCCTTTTCCGCCGCGATCCAGTTGTCGTTGCCGGGCAGGTGCTTGAGCAGCCAGTAGTTGCCAACGATGTGTTGGAATGGGGGTAGCCACTGCAGCGAATAGATGGCCTCGAAACAGACGGGACAGGGCGAGGTCGGTGTGCTGATTCCATCGCCTCTGTTGTTAGGGGCGCCGAGCCAGAACTGGGTGGCGTCGGATTCGATCCGGATGAAGTGATCCCAGTAGACCGCATTGCCCAAGTAGGTGACGAAAGCGCCGGCGAGGAAGATCGCCGCCAGCGAAGAGATGGCAACAATGCGCCTGAGTCTTTGCAGATTGTGAATCCAGTCGTCTACCAGCAAGGCCGCCGGCACCAGCAGTACCGCGAGCGCAAAGGTGATGTAGCGCGGCCCCCACGCGTAGTCGCCCGCCCAGGAAATCATCTGCGCGTGCACGTAGAGGCCGGGCAGCACGGTCAGCAACATCGCGAGCGCGACGTGGCGAAATCGCCTGACGAAACGCGGGAAAGCAAGCAGCGCGAGCAAGAGGGGTGGGCTGTAGAGAAAGATCGATTTGCCTGGGGAGAGAAACATTCCGTAAAGGCCCACCAGCGCTGATTCGTGCAACACCCCGACCGGGGTCGAGACCCCGTTGCCCGCAAATGCGATCCCGTAGCCTGTGAAGAAGATGCTGCCCCAGCGCAGGTAGTTGTAGTACAGGTACAGCGCACCGAGAGGCAGCGAGGCGGCCAGGGAAACCGACGCCACCAGGACCAACGCCCGCCAATTGCGACGCAATTCCCAAGCCAGGTAAAGCCCGCCACCCAGCCCCGACAGCAGGAACACCGGCTTCGCATTGACCAGGAATCCCGCCCACAGCCCGAGGAGCGTGGCGTGTCGCCAGGTCGGCTGTTCGCGACAGTCGAGCAGCTTGATGAAGAAACCAGTAAAGCCCAAGAGCTGTAGGGTCTCGGAATAAGGGTAGCGCGAATAGACCCAGACCGATGTGCTGAACGCGAAGGCCAGTGTCGTCGCGGCCGCGGCGACGGGGCGCACGCCCAGGCGCCGACAGAGCCCGAACAGCAAAACACACGCGAAGGTGCCGAGCGCCGTCGATGCCAGATGCGACGTGAACCGCCAGGCGATCTGCCAATAGGCCGGATAGGCGCGCGAGAGCGTCCGCTGGAGGGCAGCCCCGGGAACGTGAACCAGAACCTGCAAGATCGGCGCGATCCCGTACAGATGCCCATCCTTGCCGCTCAGAAGCGCGGGGGGCCAGCGTGTCTTCGCGTGCAGGTTGTGCGAATGCACGATGCTGTCGGCGACCTCCCAGACGGGCGTCGCGTCTCCCCACGGCCGTTCCCGACTGGTGGAGAACATGTAGAGAAGGAACACGGTGCCGAAGAGCCAGAGGCTGCCGCGCAAACGAAATGGAAAGCTGGATGCGGTCAACAAGACGGCGGCGATGATAACCGAAAGGCGGGCCGGAATGTGCACTTCATTCCCGGCCGGTCGGTGCGAGCGATAGACTGGCCATCGCCTTCGAGTAGAATGCCGCCCATGGAAATCGTGCTTGGCGTGCTCTTGGGGATCGTGTTCTGGTTCTTTGCTCGCTATGGCGTCGGCGGCTTCTACACCATCGGGCCCAACGAACGAGCTGTGCTCTGCACCTTCGGGCGCGCGCAGCGGCTGGAGGACGAGACCACGCTGTCCGACCCGATCGCGGAGAAGCTGACCCCGGAAGAAAAGCAGCGCTACGAGTACCCGCAGGTCCGCGTGGTTGGCCCAGGGTTCCACTGGAAACTGCCGTGGCAGAGCCTGCACCGCGCCTCGGTGGCCACCGCCACGGTTTCCATCGCGTTCGATCCGGAGGATCCGTCGGCCAACTCCGGCGGCCAGGTGTTGGAGGCGGTGACCAAGGACCAGCTCAACACGGGGCTCGTTGGGCAAATCCGCTTCACCGTGTCCGATCGGAACCTCTTCGCGTACTTCTTCGGGGTCAAGCGCCCGGTGTCGCACGTGCTTGGCTACTTCGTGTCCGTCCTGCGCGACCGCATCGCCAACTTCGAAGCGCCCGGCCGCCCGGCGGCGGCTGGCGACGAGCCGGCGGCAGACGCCCTGGACATCGGCGGCGTGCAGGGCATCTCCATCAATGACCTGCGCAAGAACCTACGCGATCTCAACGAGCGCATGGACGCCGAGTGCGCGTCCGCGGCTGCCCGTTACGGCATCCACCTCGATGCGGCCTTGATCACCGGAATCGACCCGCCCGCCGAGGTCGATTCGGCGCTGGCGGCCATCAACACCGCCCACAATCACGTGTCGAGCGAAATCAGTCTGGCGCAGGCTGCCGCCGACCAGCGTATCGTCCAATCGAAGCGCGCGGTCGAGATCGAGACGCTGAACGCGCAGGCCGAGGTCGAGCCACTCCTGGCGCTGGCCGAGCAACTGCGCGACCTGGCCGGCAACGGCGGCCCGCAAGCCATCGCCGCCTACGTGCGAAACGCCAAGATCGCCTTGCAGCGAAGGGCGCGCCAACTGATTCTGCAGGACGCTTCGGGGAGGGCGAAGTGATGGAATCCTTCCCAGTCGACTTCTTCAAGGCGCTGCTTTACACGTTCGGAGCGTGCTTCGTCGCGGTGCCGGTGATTCTGGGCCTTTTGCGCGCGTTTGCGCTCTACGTCGTAGTGCGCGAGCGGCAGTGTGTGGTGTTCGAGCTGTTCGGCAAGGTGCGCATGGTGATCACCGAGCCCGGCCTGCACTGCCCGTGGAAATCCATGGGTCCGTTCGCAATCCTGGTGCCCTTCTTCGGCAAGAAGCACATCGTGGACCTGCGCATCGACCAGACCTACCTGCGCAGCCAGCCGGTCAATTCCGAGGAAGGCGCCCCCATGGGCATCGGCGTCTGGTGCGAGATGGTGGTCAGCAACCCGGTGGACTACCTGTACAAGAACACCGACCCGCTGGGCTCGCTGCGCGCAAACATTTCCAACGCGACGGTGCGCTGCCTGTCCAACATGAAGCTGTCCGAGATGCTGGAGAATCGGCACACCATGAGCCGCCTCGTGCGCCCGGAAGTGACCAGCAAGTCGCAGGACTGGGGTTACCAAGTGGGTAGCATCTACATCCGCAAGGTGCACTTCCGCGACCGTGGCATGACTTCGCAGATCGAGCAGAAGGTCGTGAATCGCCTGCGCCAGGTGACGGCGGCGATCCAACAGGACGGCGCGAACCGCGTGAACGTGATTCGCTCGACCGCGGAACGGCAAGCCGCGGTGGAGTTCGCCAAGGCCGCCGCCACGCGCCCGCAGATCGTCGGGCGCGCGCTGGGGCAAATCGCCGAAAACCCAATCATCGCAAGCGCCCTTTTCGAGGTCCTTGAGACGCAAGCCCTGCTCGCCAGCAACGGACTTGAGGTCAACGTGTTGCCGCCTGGCGTTTCGGTGCTGTACTCGCTGGGCGGTGCCGAGGCGGTCGTGCGCGGCAAGTAGCAATCCCGATTTGACTTTGCCTCGCCTTGGAGGCCAGCATTCGAGGTTATGGCTGCCAGAGGATCAGGTACCGTCAAGTGGATTCTTTGGGGCTTGGTCTTGGGTGCGGCTCCCGGCGGGGCCGCCAAGGAGTCTTCTGCCATGCGTATTTCATCCACTGCTTTTTCGGCGGGCGGTGAGATCCCCGCCAAGTACACGTGCCAAGGGCCGAACCTGTCGCCGCCGATTGAAATCGGCGAGGTGCCGCCGGGAAGCAAGAGCCTTGCCCTCATCGTCGACGACCCGGACGCGCCCGATCCAGCGGCGCCCAAGATGACCTGGGTGCACTGGGTGCTCTACAACATTGCGCCGCAGACCAAGGCGCTCGCCGAGGCTGTGGCCGCGCGCGACCTGCCGGGCGCACACGAAGGAGAAAACGACTGGAAGGCGACCGGCTATCGCGGCCCGTGCCCGCCCATTGGCAAGCATCGCTACTTCTTCAAGCTGTACGCCCTCGACGCGGCGCTGCCCGACCTGCACAAGCCCGGCAAGGCCGCCCTGGAAAAGGCCATGCACGGGCACATCCTGGCCAAGGCCGAATGGATGGGCCTCTATCAGAAGAAGTAGAAGCTACGAGAGTTCCCAGATCGCCAGCACCACGCGCAGGCCGCCGTTGCGAAGCGCGTGGGTCGCGGTGGGTTGCTTTCCTGCGCCCTTCGCCACCGTCGCCACGAAGGCTGGATCGGGACACAGGACGCCGGCACGCCAGCCGCGGAAGCCCGCCCGAAGCCTCTCGCCCAGCTTGCGCGCAAGCTGCATGACTTGCCGGCGCTCGCCCAAGCGGTGGCCGTAGGGCGGATTAAGAACCACAAGCCCGGGTTCGGCGTCGACTTCCGCCTGGGCAAATGGGGCCTGCGTGAACTGGATGGCGTCGCCGAGGTTTGCCCGAACTGCATTGTTGCGCGCGGTTTCGATAGCGCGGCCGTCGCGATCGAAGGCGAAGATGGACGCGTAAGGTACCGCGGGCGTCGGCGCGGGGACGCGCAATTCCGTCCAGAGCTCGTGACGGAAGGCAGGCCAATGCTCGAACGCGAAGCTACGCCCTGCTCCGGGCGCCAGTCCGCGCGCGCGACTTGCGGCTTCGATGACGAAGGTGCCCGAACCGCACATCGGGTCGACGAGCGGCCGGGCCGGATCGTAGTCGCACAAGGCCAGCACGCCGGCAGCCAGGGTTTCGCGCAAGGGCGCGCGGCCAGCCTCGATCCGCCAGCCGCGGCGGTGCAAGAGCTCACCCGAGCTGTCGACGCTGGCCATGAACTTGTCGTCCTGCCCGCGCAGGAGAATGCGCGCCGCCCCTTCGTCGTCGACGCCAGCTTCGCGCAACTTGCCCACGGAATCGGCGATCGCCAACTCAACCGTGTCGGCCAGAGCGCCGGTGTGAAAGAGCCGGCAGTGGCTGGCGCTCGCTTCCACGCGCAGGGCGCGGCCCTGGGCGACAAAGTCCCTCCAAGCAAGCTTGGCCAAGCCTCTGCGCAGGGGCGCGAAGTCGCGCGCCTTCACCTCACCCAAGCGGACGACGATACGCGTAGCGATGCGACTCTTGAGATTGGCAGCCATGCCCGCGGCCAGCGGTCCGCTGAATTCGACGCCGCCGACGATGACGTGCGGATTCTCGATCTGCGGTAGGGCAGCGAGCTCGGTCGCGAGCACAGACTCAAGCCCGGGCGCCGCGACCGCAAACCATTGCATCGCCCCCTTGGCGCTTTCGCCGCGTTCCGAGGGCGCGTGCACAGGCTTGCGTTCGCCCGGCTTGGGCATGCTGTCCGGCCGGCCCTCGAAGCGCAGGTGAACCAGAATCTCGACCGTTCCGCTGCCGCCCGGAACCGGCGAGTCGATGTGTCCGATTTCAGTGAACCCAAGCCGGGCGGCTTTGGCGAGAAAGGTATCGAGCGCGCGCTTGCGCAGGGTCGGATCGCCGACGCTGCCTTCCTTCACCAGGTGGCTCGGCAGCTCGAACTGGGGCTTCACCAGGAAGACGCCCAGGGCTCCGGCCCGGAGCCTGAACGCCAATCCTCGCAGCATGCTGCGGGCCGCGACGAAGCTGACGTCGACGCTGAAGAAGTCGAACGGCCCCGGCGCAATCGCTAGCGAGAGGGTCTTGAAGTCGGTCCGTTCGAGATTAGCGACCCGGGGATCCGACACGAGCCCGGGCAAGAGCTGCCCGTGCCCGACGTCCACCGCGGTGACGTGCGTGGCTCCGTTGGCGAGTAGCACCCCGACGAATCCGCCGGTGGAGGCGCCTACGTCGATGGCCGAAACGCCGCGCACGCGGTCGCCAAGCACAAAGTGTTGGATGGCTGCTTCCAACTTGCGGCCACCACGCGTTAGCTGATTTTTCATAGGCGGACGAGCTCACGAGGTGGCGCCCACCGCGACCAGCGTGAAGTGAAGCGCCAGCTCGTTGGGCCAACAGAAACATCAACGATATTGGACATGCTCTTATTGGGTGTACCACCACGCGAAATGCGTGGGCAACAATGATTGTCTGCAGTGTCCTTATGGGCCGTCGAGGCGCGGCTTCAAATAGGTCGAGGAAAGGCCTCAAGAAGGTCTCTCATCGGGCCGATGCAAGCACACCGCGGGCAGCTGAACTAGCCGCGAGAAGACGTGATGGCAAACAAGAATCGAGCCCTGAGCGTTGCGTTCGCCCTCCTGTTTCCAGCAACGAACGCGTGCAGCGTCGTGATCGACCGAGACGGCGTCCAATGCAGTACCGACGAGGACTGCGCGAAATTTGAAACTGGTGTGACGGCACACGCTATCTGCAGTCAAGGTTTGTGTGTCAATTCCGGCCTTGGCCCCTTGGGGTGCTTCGCCGGAACGCCGGCCACCAATGATCAGTATCTCAATGCGTGTACCACCGCGCAGAACATGCCGTTCGATAATTGCGGAAGGCTCGGCCTGTGCGGCGTGGGCTGGACCTTAGCGGATCCCGCTCCTCCGCAAAGCGCGGGCAAGCTGACCGCGACCGTCAAAGCGGTAGCGCCGCCCACGATACGCTGCGCGGATGCCGGTCCCAACGTGATCTACATGGCGGGCACGTCTGACTTCGGGCCGCTGCTCGCGCAGGTCACGCCCCTGCTCATGACGAGCACGCCGCCCTATCGTCCGATCTTCATGCCCGGCACATCTTGCGGCGGTGTGGGCGCGATCTTCGACCCTACCGCAAGCATCATCAAGGACATCCCGGGCACCGCGAGCAAAGCAGCCACGTACGCCTACTACTTCGACGATGCGGGAACCCAACAGAACTGCACGCTAGATCCCGCCGGCAACACGGTCGACATCGGCGTATCGAACCTCTATTCCACGGTGTGCGACCCATCCTACATTCCTGGGCCCGTCGTCGCCGGATACCTGGGGCCTGTCGTCACGTTCGGCTTCACTGTTCCGGCCGCCTCTCAGCAAAACGCCATCAGTGTCGAGGGTGCCCACCTCATCTTCGGCTTGGGCGGGCTCAACCCGTCTGGTCTCAATGCCAGCCCGTGGCTGGATCCATCCTACTATTCCATACGCAATTCAGGTGCCGGGTCGACCGCGCTTGCCGCTGAGCTGATTCACGTGCCGCGTACGGCGTTTTGGGGCGTGGATCGGTTGTCGACCGACGCCATCCGCGATTCCCTCATCGCGTCCGCCGCGCCCGAAGCATCCATCGGTATCCTGTCAATCGATTACGCCGACAAAAACCGCGGCAACCTTCGTGTTCTCTATCTTCAGGGCGAAGGTCAAGTCTCGGGATTTCTGCCCGACTCTACCGCGACGTCGCTCAACAAGGCGAATGTGCGCGACGGCCACTATCCACTTTGGGGCTACGTCCACTTCTACACCGCCAACGTCAACGGCGCGCCGTCTGCCACAGCCGGAGCGTTCGTCACGCGGTTCACGGTTCCCAAGCTCGATCGCGACCTCGTGGACGCAATGATCAGTGCATCGCTGGTACCCCAGTGTGCGATGCAAGTGGCGCGTTCGGCTGAGATGGGTTCTTTCATTCCCAATCCCTACAAGTTCCAGTGTGGGTGTTATTTCGACCTCAAGACGACTGGTCGCACAGGGTGCCCACGGTGTACCACCGCCGACGATTGCCCCGCGAGCGCTCCAGCGTGCAACTACGGCTTCTGTGAAGGCCAATAGCTTCGGCTAGCTGACAAAGGTACGGAGACTTCAACGTCGCGCACGATGGTCGTGTGCGCACGTTCCGCCGTAACTGATTTGCGGAGGCCTCGAACATGCGAATCGCAACACAGCCAGAACTGCCAATTGTCGGGAACGACATCGTTCCTGATCGCAGGACCGTCCTTGACGGATCAACCACCCGACTAACAACAAAGGCCATGCTCTGGCTCTTGTCCGCGGCTCTTGTGCTGGCCGTGGTCGCGCTGATTGCCGCATGCCCGGCGACGCCAAATGCCATCGCCGGACTTAGCATTCGCCACTTGGTGAGCGTTGAAGCCATCGTGTTTCTCTCGGGCGTCATGAGCGGACTTTCGGGATTTGGCTTCTCCGCAGTCGGAGCCGCAAGCCTCCTGATTCTGCCGCCGATCTTGCAGGTGCCGCTGTTTCAGTCTCTGTCCACTGGCAATCAGTTGTTGTCGGTGGAACAGCTGCGCAAGGACATGCCGAAATCATTCAAGGACCTTTGGGCAGGACCGGGAGCATGCATGGTGGGAGGCGTCGCCGGTGTCCCAATCGGGATCTGGCTGCTGTCGCATTTGCCGGCGACACGACTGATGATGGTGTTCGGCACCCTGCTGACGATCTACTCCGTCTACTCACTCTTCAAGCCTTCCATCCTTAGGCTGACTGGCTTCGACGGTCCGAAGACCGGTGCGGCGGTCGGCTTTCTAGGCGGCGTGATCGGCGGTTTCACCGCGTTCCCGGGCGCAGCCGTCGTGGTATGGGCGGGGCTACGAGGGCTGACGAAGGAGCGCCAACGCTCGATTGTCCAGCCTTACATCATTCTGTCGCAAATCTATTCACTCATCCTGGTGGCACTGCTACACCCGGCTTACCTGACTCACCAGTTCTGGGTGCTTATGGCATTGGTAGCACCCGCAGTCATCCCAGGGACGCTGACCGGGGTCGCAATCTACCGACACCTGTCCGACATCAACTTCAAACGCGCTTCCTACATACTGCTCGGGCTTTCCGGCTTTTCGCTGCTGGTAAAGCTCTGCGGCCCGCTTATCAGAGGCCTCTTTTGAGAGAGGGACAAGACCATGGTTAACAAAACACCGCTCCGCTTGGTCGCGATCGAGGAATCGCTTTCCGCGGACGACGACCAAGATGCATCGCCACAGGGAATGCCCGTCCGGATCATCTCCGACCACGAGGCTATCACGCGAAAGGTGGAGGCTGCAGCGATGATCACCGCGCACGATACGCCGCCCGATCAACCAGGACGACGGGCCAACCGGCGGCATCTGTTGCCAGCCGCGGGCGCGCTCGCGGTGCTGGTGGCAGTTCTGATCGGTGTGCTCGGTAGGGACAAGGTTTCTCGAAAGGCCTCTTTGCCGCTTTCGCCATCGGCGACAATTCCATTGGCAGCGCCGGAACCGCCGCCTCGAACGGTTCCAGCGATAGTTCCCGTGCCCGCACCCCCGGCGAAGCGCCCCGTCGAGACGATTCGCCTGCAGATCATCGCCGAGCCCGCTCGCGCCGAGCTTAGTTTGGACGGCAATTCTTTGGCCGACCACCGTTTGAATCTGGAAGTTCCGAAGGACCGCGGCATCCACGTGGTGAGTGCCTCGGCGCCTGGGTACCTTCCCTTCAATCAACAGGTCAGCTTCTCGAGCGATGTCGTACTGACAATCAGCCTTCGTCGCAGCCGATCTCCGGTGGCGGTCCGTCCCACCTCGCGCTTGCAGAAGACCGCGGTCGAAACCAAGGCCACTGGCGGCCCGCCAGCAACCGTGCAGTCCGCTCGCTCGATCGAGCCAGGTATGAACTTGGAGAATCCGCCGATGCGTGGAAATGCCAAAGCGATCGATGAAAGGAATCCCTACTCGCCATGACAGCCAAAGCGTATTCAGTCGCCATTGGAATGGTCTATCTGTTCGCGCCGGTGGTGGCTACGGCACAGCAACCGGTGGCCCAAGACTCGGCCTCGGCCGTCGCGGCTGCCCGCTTTCAACAGGGGGTCGAGCTCTATCGCGAGGGCAGCTACGAAGGGGCTCTCGCAGAGTTCCGCAAGGCATACCAAATCACTCCGTCGTATCGGGTGCTCTACAACATCGCGCAAACCCAATACGTTCTGCATGATTTCGTCGGCGCGTACAAGTCGCTACGGCAATATGTGGCCGCGGGCGGCGCTGACATCCCCGCCGATCGGCGGGCGCAGGTCGACGACATGTCTGCGAAGTTAGCCGAGCGGATTGCCCATCTGGAGATCTCTACCAACGTCGCTGGGGCTGACATCCGGGTTGACGACGTAAGCGTCGGTCATTCGCCCCTTTCCGAAGCGATTCCGGTCAACGTCGGAGCACGCAAGGTCAGCGCGACCAAGGCGGGCCTTTCCGAGGCCGTTCGTGTCGTGACCGTGGCCGGCAAAGAGACCGTGAAGGTCGATCTGCACATGGAGGAATCCCAGGGCCTTGCGTCCCATCGTACGCAATTACCGCCGACGGGTTCTGTCATCGAAAAGTCGGCGGCTCCGCCCGCGCGCCCCAGCCATCTGGGCTTGGTGGTTAGCCTTTCCACGACCGCGGCTCTTGCTGTGGGCACCGGTGTATTCGGATACCTCGCTCTGCGCGCACAGAGCGATTTCAAGAACCAGCTCAACGTTTACCCGAACACCAGAGACCAGGTCGAGAGCGCGCGGACCAAGAGCAAGAACTATGGCTACATCGCTGACAGCTTCGGTGCGGCGACCATTCTGTCGGGCGGCGCGGCGCTGTACTTCGCACTGACGTCTGGCGGTTCTTCACAGCCGGCGAAGTCTGGCAAAGCGACGGTCGTGGGCTGGGCTCCGACGGTTGGCGGAATGGTGCTGCAGGGCAGCTTCTAGCTCGGCCCGCAAGTGCAAGCAGGGTGTCTGCATGACCCAAGAGAAGGTGCTCAGAGCTTGCATTGCCGTTCTGACAGGTCTGCTGCTCTGTATTGCCTATACGAGCGAAGCCCGCGCCGCCGACAGTTCGCCGCCGGGTGTTCCTCCGGCTTTCGAGGCGCAAGCAGCGCCTCCGGCTGAGGCACCTACCCCGGGACCGGCCCTGGCGACGGAGCCGCCTGCCCAGCAGCCGGCGTCAGCGTCTTCGGTTTCAGGGAAGGCTCCCGGGGTCAAGCCAGTGGCGCCGGCCGGTGCACCGAGCGTAGAGCCGCCGGTCAAGCCTTTGCCGGTTCCCGCGCCGCAGCCATCAGGGCCGCCAACTCTTACCTGGCTTGGCATAACCCTCTACGGCGTGGTTGACGTGGGCCTAGCGTACCTGTCCCACGGTGCCCCGCCGAGCAGTACGTACGGCCCGGGGCTACCGTACATCGTCCAGAACTTTAGCAATGGCTCGGTGACGTCAATCGCCAACAACGGGCTCAGTCAGTCGAAGATCGGTCTATCCGGCATCGAACCGCTACACCTTTCGGACCTCCAGGCGGTGTTCAAGCTCGAAACCGGCTTTCAGCCAGCCACAGGCCGGTTGACCGATGGGCCGAAATCTTTGGTGGCGAACAATGGCCGTGCCAACGCTGACAAGGTCACCGCCGGGGACTCGTCCCGCGCCGGCCAACCGTTTCAGGGAGCAGCGTTTGCGGGACTGTCGTCGGCCATGTTGGGAACCTTGAGCTTCGGGCGCCAGCCGTCGCTGATGGCCGACGATCTTATGAAGTACGATCCTCAGCTTCAGTCGCAGGCCTTCTCGCCCATCGGCTACTCGGGTGCCGCCGGCGGGCTGGGCAACACCGAAGACAAGATCCTCGACAATTCACTGAAGTACATCGTGGTCGTTGGTCCCGTGCACCTGGCGGCACTTTATCAATTCGGCAAGGCCGGCTATTTGCCGGGCGGCTCCGAGTCGGTCGACTTCGGGGCCGACCTCGCCGGTTTTTCTGTCGACTTTTTGTGGGGACGCGTCCACGGCGCTGTCTCTGCCTCGTCACTCACGGCTGCACAGAGTGCAGCGGCACCCGGGACCCTCGCAGCGACTGTCTCCGACAATACTGCGTATGCCGCCATGCTCCGATACGCCTTCCGCGCGCTCAAGCTCTACGCGGCCTACGAGCACATCACCTACGCCAATCCCAAGGATCCCCTTCCTGTTGGCACAGCCACGATCGGCGACTATGTTCTTAGCGTCGTCAACAATACGGCCTTCACCCTTCACAAGGTCTTGCACTACGCTTGGGCCGGCGCCCGCTTTTCCATCACGCCATCCCTTGACGTAAGCGCCGCCTACTACCAGTTTCGCCAGAACAGCTACAACGCCAACGGCTGCTCCGACAACAGCGCCGGCTCGTGCTCGGGCCTGTTTCATGACGGCTCCTTCGTCGTCGACTACAAGCTCTCGCTGCGATTCGACACTTATGCCGGCGTAAACTACTCACGCGTCATGGACGGCATGGCCGCGGGATTCATCAACGACCACAACTGGTCGTCCGTGCTCGGTCTGCGCTTCAAGCTGTAAGCGAGCGTCAGGCACTAGCGCGAGGTCAAATGGGTTCCGATTGCCACCACGAGCCCACTCAACCGGACCAAACGGCACGCCCACAACAAGGCCGGCGCAAAGGCCGGTCGCAAGCGCGCTCATGTCACGTTTTGCACGCTGCGGGTGGCGGCGTCGATTGCGGCCCGCACGATTGCGGTCGCCTCTTGAGCTTGGGCGGACGTGATCACCAGGGGTGGCAGAAGTCGCAAGGTGGCATCGCCGCGACCACCCAGCTCGCAGAGGAGCCCCCGGCTAAATGCCTCCTGCCGCACGCGGCGTGCGAAGCGAGATGCGATGGCTCCGGTGTCGGGATCGGCAAATTCGAGGGCGACGCTGAGACCCTTCACCCGAATCTCGAAGAGATACGGAGAACGAATCTCGGTGAGCCCTGTGGAAATCTCCTCGCTGCGTCGGTTGACAGCTGCAAGGATATCTTCCTCGCGAAAAATTCGTAGAGCAGCCGCACCTGCCGCCATGGCGAGCTGGTGGCCGCGAAAGGTCCCGATATGAGCGCCGGGCTCCCAGACGTCGAGCTCCTTGCGATAGATGATTGCAGCGACGGGCAGGCCGATCCCGCCCAGGGCTTTCGACGTGACGATGACATCGGGAAGAACGTCGAAGTGCTCGAAAGCCCAGAATTTTCCGGTGCGGCCGAACCCCATTTGAATCTCGTCGGCGATCCACGGAACCTGGGCCCGCTGGCTCGCGATCCGCGTGCGCCGGACGAAGTCGCGCGGCGGGATGACGCCTCCTCCCTCGCCCTGAACCAACTCCATGATCACCGCCGCCGGTTTGGGAACGCCAGAGTGCGTATCGGTGAGCATGGTCTCGAACAGCGACGCGCAAGCGGTTCCACAAGATTTTTTGTCTAGCCCCAGCGGACAACGCGCACAGTAGGCGAACGGAGCGAAGGCCGCCCCGGGCATGAGCGACGGAATCCGGTCGCGCGCCTCGACCAATGAGGTCACCGAGAGGGCGCCGGTTGTCATGCCGTGGTAGCTGCCCATGAAGGCGACGACCCCGCCGCGGCCGGTGGCCCGCTTGCACAGCTTGAGGGCAGCCTCGACGGCGTCGGAACCCGTCGGCGCGCACCAGTGGATCTTCATCCTGCCCGCCAGTCCGCGGGGTAAGGTTTCGAGAAGCTCGGTCGTGATCTCGTCACGCGCGGGGGTTGGGAAGTCGAGCGCGTGCACCAGTTGGTCCAGCTGAGCTTTGACGGCCTCGACCACCCGGGGATGATTGTGCCCAAGCGCGAGCACGCCCGCGCCCGCGAAGAAGTCGAGATAGCGCCGACCATCGACGCTGAAGACCTCGGCGCCGAGCGCACGTGCGATGGCGATCGGCATGCCACGCGGGTAGGTTCGGGCCGCGGATTCGCGCGCCGCTTGCCGAGCAAGCAGCTCAGATTCCGACCAGTTGCTGCTCCCTATGTCGTAGGTCCAGGCTTCCGCCCTTGGGGTTACATCACGCAGCTCCGGCGTTCCGAGTGGGATAGCTTCTCCCGTCGATGCTTCAGCCTTCGAGACAAGGTTCTCGCTAAGCATGGCTTGACAGCTTGTCCATGGTCCCGGCGGCCAGATCGAAGCGCTCTGCCGTCTTTCCAAAATGTCGAGACAGCCGCGTCACCGGCATCAGGATAAGAATCTCTGCGCTGTCGAAGATCGGATCGATGCACGGCTCACCGAGGACGCGGCCGCCCAGCAGCAAGTAGGTTCTGATGAGGGGTGCAACGTCGCCCCAGCCGACGTTTTCGACGATCTCGGAAGAGCCCGGGACCTTGTGGTTCGGAACAACACCGCACTCGTCCACAAGGTTCCTTGCGCGCAGGATCCTGGCAATGGCGTGTACCCGCGCAGGATCGCGCTCGAACAGGGTCCCACAGCCCATCAAGTAATCCACTTTCGAGCGGACCGCGAGGCAGGTCACGAACCGAAACATCATGGCCACCGCATTCGAGGCGCGATAGTCGGGATGAACGCAAACGCGACCAATCTCCAAGATCCGATCGTGCTCGTCGAGCAACGGCTTCAGGTGAAATTCCGTACTGGAAAAGTAGCTCCCGATCCGCTTGGCGCCTTCCGGCAGCAGGACACGGGCGGTCGCGACAAGCCTTCGCTTGTCCCACACGGCAAGGTGCTCGCAGACGGCGTCGAATTCGTCTTCGTCGACCCCGGGTTTGGCTCCGCCCACGTGGGCGCCCATGGGTGAAAAGATTTCGTGCCGCAGACGAAATACAAGAGCTCGTTCGTCAGGCGCAGTCACCAATCCAATTCGCAGTCCTTCAATTGGGTCAGGCGCTGGCTGGACAAGGCTGTTTTCGTGTTCCAAGGAAACTCCCTTGCTTGGGCAACATACACGGGTCGAAACCGACACGATGAAACGACTCTGCAACTGCTGTTCAACCTTGGCCGTCCGGCGTTCGCCGAGGCGTGTCGGGCTTGTCACTGATTCGCCATCCGACCGTGACAGAGTAGTGAGTCTTTATGCCAGTTGAAGCTCCCGGCGCGCTCATCGATCTTGGCAAGGGTATCCGCAGCCCGGGTCGTCGCGCTCTGTTTCGCCTTTTGGAACCTTCGCTAAGCCGAGTTCTCGCGCTTGCGGAAATCAACCACGTGTACTCTCAATTCCTGTCGACACGAGAACAGGGCAGCTTCTTTGCAACCGTCCTGCGTGTAATGGACATCGACTACCACGTCAGTGAACCGGATCGAGAACGGATCCCCGGCCGAGGACCGGTAATCGTCGTCGCCAACCACCCCTTCGGGGCGGTGGATGGGCTGATCCTCGGCGACATCCTGACCAGGGCTCGCCCGGACGCGCGCATCTTGGTCAACCAACTTCTAAATCGCATCCCCGAGATCGGGCCGTGGATCATCGCTGTGGACGCCAACGCTCGCCAGGGCTCGGCGCGCGCAAACATCGGCGCGATGAAATCCGCGATCCGCTGGGTACGCGGCGGTGGCTTGCTAGGCACCTTTCCGTCGGGCACGGTATCGCACCTTCGCCTCGGCGGCGGCATCTCCGATCCGGCGTGGCATCCCAACGTGGCCGCCCTCGTGCGCATGACCGGCGCCACGGTGGTGCCGGTGTTCTTTGAGGGACGAAACCGTATGCTCTTCCAACTTGCGGGCCTCGTCCATCCCTGCTTGCGCACGCTTCTGCTTGGCACCGAGGCCATGAAGCGCAAGCACTCAACCGTTCGTGTGCGCGTCGGGTGCCCCTTGCCACCAGACCTGAGCGCCCGCTATTCAAAGAACGAATCGTTGATTCAATACCTTCGCTCGCAAGCCTACGCGCTCCGGCCGAGCTAGCGACCAGATCTTCCGGCGGCGGGCTTTCCGCCGCCATCGGCTGCCGGCTGATCGGATGTGGAGCCGTCAGCCGGGCCTAGTGCAGGGCGTGGCGGGCCTACTGGGAAAGAGAGATGTTGTCCAGGAAGATCGTGCCACTCCACGGCTGCAGTGGGACGAAGCGGAGGGTGAGGTAGGTGGCGGTTCCGGATGTTCCATAAGGCGGGATAGTACGGCCCCAGTGATACCAAGTTCCACTCGTCAGCGGTGGGCCGCCATTATAAATGGTCCAGCTCGCAAGTCCGTCGGTTGCCACCAGCACGCCGGGGGAACCTGATCCCGTTCCATCATCTCCGAAGGCAAGCCCGGACGGACTTTGGAACTTTATGTCCAGAGAGACATTGAATCCGTTGGTGGGAACGATGACTGAACCGCCGGCCGCGCACAGCGAGACCGTGACAGTGACGTCCGACGTGTTGATTTCGTCGATGTTCACGTTGGCGACGCCCAACGAGTACGAGCCCTCGCCTGCGCTCGACGCAAGTTGAACCGAGCCGTTAATGGCAGACCAGGCGGAAGTGCTGCCAGATCCGGATTCGAAGCTCCATCCGAGACAGCTACCGCACGCGAACATGCCTAGGGCACAGCCGCAGGTTCCACTGGCATCGCAGACCCCACCTGAGCCACAGGTCGTGCCGGCCGCCTTGTTGCCAGTGGCAAAGCACTGGGCTGTTCCGGTCGTGCACGAGATCGCCTCGGTCTGGGCCTGGCAAAGACTGCTGGGATCACAAGCGGTACCGGTCGTGCAGGCAACGCAGTTTCCGACGCTGTCGCAAGCCTTTCCTGTTCCACAGCTGCTCGTGCTGCAGGTTCCAATGCAGGTGCCATTCGTGCAGGTTCCACTCTGACATTGCGACGCCTGGGAGCAGGACGCCCCATTCGCGTACTTGAGGCCAAGCACCTCGATACCGGCGACGGTCGCGTTGTCGGTCACAGTGGTGAACACGATCACGATCTGGCCCGACGCATTCGCGGTGGCCGTGAGCTCGCGGACAACGGCCTTGTATTGAGCGCCGGCTGCCGCGTAGACGTCGAAGTTGGACAACACCGCGGTGCCGTTGATTGAGACATTGAAGACGCGCTTTCCAGTTGCCGTCCAGTAGAGCTCGGCAAAGTGCAGGCGCACAACATACTGCGACGACGCGACGAGGTTCGGCAGCGTGTAGGTAATGCTTCCGTAGCGCTCGGTCTGATAGACCGCCGCCGGCGCCGGATTCGTCACGCCGGTCGTGGTGATTGTGTTAGTCACGCTGTGGGCGGTTCCGCCACTCGCATAGGTGTCGGCCGAGAAGGGCGATACCGCGGAGGAGCTTCCAGAGTCGATCTGGTATACGGCAGCTTGGGTTGGTGCTGGCAATACGGTGACACTTGCCGTTCCGCTGATGCCACTGCTGGTGGCGGTGACCGCGTACGGGCCGCCGCTGCTGGTTCCGGCGGTGAACAGACCGCTGGCACTGATGCTGCCGCCGCCGCTGACGGCCCACGTGAAGGTGGGTTGTGGCGACAGGGCCACAGAGAACTGATTCCGCGCCACGGCCGTGAACTGTTGGGTGGCGGAGATCGACACGTACGGACTCGCGGGAGTGACCACGATGCTGGTGAGCTTCGCAGTAACCGTCACACTCGTCGCGCTCAAGGCTGTCAGGCCTCCTTGGTCCTTCACCGTCACCTGGAGGGAGTACGTTCCAGCCGCCGTAAAGGTTGCGGTCGTGGTCTTGGCGGCATTGGTGCCGTTGCTGCCGAAGGAAACCGCGGCGGGCGGGGTGCCGGTCGTGGCCCACGTATAGGTCAGATTGGCCTCGCCATTGTCGTCGGCGCCTAGCACCGACAAGGTCGCGGTCGTCCCAACGACTGGGTTGGGCGTGGCGGAAGCCGCAGTGGCGATGGTCGGCGGATTATTGGATGGAACCCCGCCATCCACGCTATCGGAAAACGAGGTTGTAATGGCCACGTTTCCGGCGCGGCTAAGCTGGATGGTGACAGAGGTCGATTGTCCGGCAATGAGCTGAACGACAACAGGAGCTTGGCTGACCCAGGTCAGCGGAGTCTGGGAGGTGACCTGCGCACAGGCCGAGTTGTAAGCGCCCTCGGTCAACGTCACGGTGCCGGTCGGCAGCCCCGTCGCCGTCATGCTGGCCGCCTGCGAAGGCGTCACATCGAAAGCACGGGTGACCGTGGAGCCGGGGCCCACGGCCGTCAGAACGATGCACTTCACGTCCGACGGCACAGTCGTGGTGGTGAGCATCAGGATTCCGGATTCCACACTATCGCCGGAATTCGATGACAGCTCGGCACGACAAGCGACGAGGCCAAGGGAGAGCGACAAACAGATACCCAGGGAAGTCAAGCCACGCGACATAGGACCACTCCAATCTGAAGGTTGATGGAAAAGGCTGTCGGACAATAGCCAGCTTTTGATCGGCGTGTCAACCGCCAAATTGCGCTCCGTCCTAAATTGTGCGCGCGCTTGACAGCGATTTAGGTGGACCAGCAGCCGAGCGATTCAACGTGGCCTACGTGGCCGCGCAGGCCCCAAATCCCTACGGGGCAGGAGTAAGAGAGATGTTATCCAAGAAGATCGTGCCAGACCACGCCTGCAGTGGAACAAAGCGGAAGGCGAGGTAGGTGGCGGTTGTGGTGCTATAAGGCGGGATAGTACGGGTCATGTGATACCAAGCTCCGCTCGTCAGCGGTGGGCCGCCATTATAGATTGTCCAGCCCGCACCTCCGTCGGTCCCCACCAGTATGCCGGGGCCACCTCCTCCGTTTCCATCATCTCCGAAGGCAAGCCCATACGGACTTTGGAACTTTACATCCATAGCGACAATGAATCCGTCGGTGGGAACGGTGACTGCGTTGCTGCCCGAGCAGAATGTAATCGAGAGACTGGAGGCCGACGCGTTGACTTCGTCGATGTTCACATTGGCGATGGCCAAGGAGTACGAGCCCTGACCCGCACCCGACGCAAGTTGAATCGTGCCGCTCTCGCTGGCAGAACAGTTGGAAACGTTCCCGGATTCGAAGTTCCATCCGAGGCACCCGCACGACGGCGTCGACATGCCCAGGGCACACCCGCAGGTTCCACTACCATTGCAGGTCTGGCCGGAGCCAGCGGTGCCACAGCTCGTGCCGGAGGGCTGGTTGCCAGAAAACGTGCAAACTTGAGATCCGGTTTGACACGAAATGGTCCCGTTCTGGCAGGTGCCGTACGAACAGGAACCACCGGCGACGCACGAGCATGACCCAGAGCTGTCGCAGTAGTTGCTCCCGCCACAGCTCGTGCCAGGATTCTGGTTGCCGGTGGCGTTCGTACAAACTTGCGCTCCCGTATCGCAGGAATACGTCCCAGACTTACAAGAGGTGGAGCTCGGCCTGCACTGGCCTCCGGCGACACACGAGCATGACCCAGAGCCATCGCAATAACTGTTCCCGCCACAGCTCGTGCCAGGATTCTGGTTGCCGGTGGCGTTCGTACAAACTTGCGTTCCGGTGGCGCAAGATATCGTCCCAGACTTGCAAGACGTAGCGCTCGGCCTGCACGTGGCTCCGGCGACGCACGAGCATGCCCCAGAGCTGTCGCAATAGTTGCTCCCGCCGCAGCTCGTGCCAGGGTTCTTGTTGCCGTTCGCGAAGCACTGGTTCGTCCCGGTTGTGCAAGAAATCGCCGTGGTCTGCGCCTGGCACAGATTGCCGTTATCGCAAGCGGTGCCCGACATGCAGCTAGAGCAAGTACCGCTGCTATCGCAGACCTTGCCTGAGCCGCACGTCGTACCAGCGGGTTTGGGGCCGGTGGCGAAGCACTGACTCGTCCCGGTCGTGCACGAAATCGCGGTGGTCTGGATTTGGCAAAGATTGGTGCTGTCGCACGCGGTGCCAGAAGTGCAGGCAATGCAATTTCCACTGCCGTCACACACCTTGCCGGAACCACAGGTCTTGCCCGCGATAACGTTGACCGGGGTCTGGCAGACCGCAGGTCCGGTTGAGCACGAAATCGTCCCGGTCTGACAGAGATTGCCGTTCGGATTGCACGAGGTGCCATCGGCACAAGCTCCACAGGAGCCGGCGTTGCAGTACTTTCCGGTATCGCAGACCTTGCCGTTATCCGACGGCGTGCAGGTGCCTGTCGAGCAGGAATTGCAGACGCCGCAGGTAGTAGCGCAGCAGGTTCCCGATATGCAGTGTCCGTTCTGGCAGTCACCGTCCGCAGCACACGAGCCGCCATTGGCGACCTTCGATTTGCACGTTCCCGACGAGCAGAAGCCCGATACGCAGTCCGAATTGGCCGTGCAGCTAGCCTTGCACGCTGAGGCAGTGTCGCAGATGAGGCCATTGGGGCAGGCGTTCTTGGCTGCCGCGCAGGTGTGCGTGCTGCCGTCACACGCGCTGGTGGTCAAAGTCGATCCGGAGCACGCGTCGCTCGCGCATTGCGTTGCAGAAGGCGTGTATCGGCAGGCTCCCGCCCCGTCGCACTTTCCGTCCAGGCCGCAGGCAGCCCCGACGGTGCAGGTCTTGTGAGGGTCGGCATTGCCTGCTATGACCGGCAGACACTGCCCGGTCGTCTTAGCATCCTGGCCGTTCAAAGCGGCAGTACATGCGTTACAGCCGGTGCATGCTAGGTGGCAGCAGACGCCGTCGGCGATGATACCCGATGAACACTCGGAGGGTTTCGTGGCAGGCTGGCCATCGGGTTTCTGTGTAGTACATAACTTGGTGCTGGCGTCGCAGTAACTCCCAGCGTCACAAGTGCTCGTCGTCGCGGTCGGATCGCAGCTGACGACGCAACCAGTGTCTCCGCACGGGTACGGGTCGCAAGTCTTCGACTTGGAGGTGGAACACACGCCGTTGCCGTCACAGGTAGCGGCTGGCGTGAAGGTCTTGCCGTCGCTGCTGCAACTCGCCTTGGCGCAAATCTGACCGGCGCCGACCTTGCGGCACGCACCCTGGCCGTCGCAGGTGCCGTCGTTGCCACATTGGTTGGTTGCAGTCTGGTCGTCGCAGGCCTTGTGCGGATCTTGCCCGGTCGACACAGGCGCGCAGGTGCCGTCGTCTTTGCCCGTGTATATGTTGGAACAGGCCTTGCAGCCATCGCAGATGCTTTCGCAACAGACGCCGTCGATGCAATGCCCTTGGCTGCAATCGCCGTTGACCTGACAGGCGGATCCCACGGGTAGGCCCCCGGGGAAATCAGAGGGAGCATCAGCGGGGGCAGCATCAGCGGGGGCAGCATCAGCGGGGGCAGCATCAGCGGGGGCAGCACCCCCGCTTCCTCCCCGACCGCCGGTCGACGAGTCGAGGTTGCCGGGCGCCCCAGCGTGCCCATCCGCGGCGTCCAAGGCGCCAATCTTTCCGCCTCCTCCCGCAGCCCCTCCGTTTGCGCCAATCGAAGCATCGTAGTTGGCGCCTCCGGCCCCGTTGGCGCCTCCGGCCCCGCTACCCTTCTGGCATGTCCCGTTGGAGCAGAAGTAGTCAGACGGACAGCCAGCCTTTGTCTTGCACTCAAGTTTGGTTGGATCGGGGGTATTCAAGCAGCCTGCGATACCTAGCCAAACGAATGTGAGCGCGCAAAGCGCGACGTGCGAGGATGACATCTTCATTAGAACGCTCCTGCAAGGGCAGCCCCTGCGTGATCTGGTCCAATCATGGGAATAAGAGCGACGTCGTCGGAGCGACTCGACTTTGCCTTGAGGCCGACCCCGTAGAGGATGGCGCCAGTGACGACACACGCCGCCCCGACCCCGTAGCCGACCCACGTCAGCGTCGCGAATGTCTTACGGTCGGATTCGTTGGTGTATCCGTCCGGCGTCTTGTACATGTCGCTGACCATGCTGTTGGCCTTCAAATTGAAGGCAAGACCGGCCCCCGCGGCGGCGACGCCGACTGCTGCCACGACGATGCCACCGACTCTCAGACCAGCTCCGCCCGAGGTAGCCGGGGGCTTGGGGGCGGGCTTGGCGACCGTCGGCTCGGGTTCGGACACTGACGCGACCAGCGGCCTCGAAGCAACCGGGCTCGGCGACGAGACGGGCGGCTGGGATGCCACCGCAGGGGGCGCTGTGCCGCGATCCTGGGCCAACACTCCTCTGCAATCTGAGATGTGCTGCTCCGCTTCGGCCTTGTCGTTCGCGTCCAACAATTTGCGTCCGGCACGCAGATATTCTTGGAAGCGAGCGATCGCGTCTTCGTACCGCCGGTTCTGCTCGAAGCAGCGACCCTGGTTGAAGATGTAGGTTACGTCCTTGGTCTCCACAAACAGCTTCGAAAGGATAGTGACTCCTTCGGTGTAGTTGCCGTCCAGGCAGGCTGTTCGGGCGTCCATTTCTCGCGCCTGCCTGTTGGCCTTCTTACTGGCGGCGGCCGATGCGGATCCGGCCGCCAATAGCAAAGAGAGGACGGCAACGGCGGAAAGGATTAGTCTGTGATAGTTGCGCCTGCGCGACTGGCTCATAGCGGCATATCTTGGGAGAGCTTTTGGTGATTTGCAAGAGATATCACTCGACGGACTCGGTTGTGTCGTTCCGCATTGTCGCAAGCCTGCCCACGGGACATCGTAGCTAAGCTAAAGCCCCTTCAGGTACGCGACCAGGTCTTCCGGCAGCGGGCTTTCCACCGTGATGGGCTGTCGGCTGACCGGATGGGGAAAGATCAGCCTGGCCGCGTGCAAGGCGTGGCGAGGCAGTCCGTCGAAAAGCGCCAGCAGCTCGTCGGTGAGCCCGCCGTCGCAGTAGTCCATGAAGGCCTGCTCGCCGGCCTGGTACAGCTTGTCGCCCACGATGGGATGGCCAATGTGGGCCAGGTGCACGCGGATCTGGTGCTGGCGCCCGGTTTCCGGCGCCGCCTCGACCAGCGCGTGATTCTTGAAAGCCTCCAGCACGACATAGCGGGTGACCGCCGGCAGGCCGTCGGGCTCCACGCCCATTTTGATGTGGGTTCGCGTGTCGAGCAGGCGCATCGGCGCATCGATAGTCCCGGCAGACGCCGCGGGCACGCCGTGCACCAGCGCGAGGTAGGTCTTCTTCACCAGCCGCTGGGCGAAGGCGCGCTTCAGAAACGATGCCGCCTCGGGTGTGCGCGCGATCAGCAGCACGCCGGACGTCTCGCGATCGATGCGGTGGCAAATCTGCAGCCGGACCGTCGGGTAGCGTTCGCGCAAAAGAGCGACCAGCGTGTTCTTCCAAAACTTGGCCGTAGTGTGCATGGGCAGGCCGGCCGGCTTGTCGATGGCAAGGAAGTGCTCGTCCTCGGCCAAGATGCCGAAATGGCGCGGCACTTCGGGTTCGATGGGCGCGGGCCGATCGATGTGGATGGCATCGCCCGCGCGCACGAGCAGCGCCGGCCGCGGCACACGCCCGGTCGACAGTCGCACCTGACTTTCGATGATGGTGCAGATCTTGGTGCGTGACAGCCGGCGAATGCGGTGCTTGAGAAAGTGATCCAAGCGCCAGCCGTCGCACTCGGGCGGGACCCGCAGCGACAGCGGCATGATCTCCCTTTCGCCCTGAACGTCTGGCGCGTCGGCCTGCACGGCTTAGGTCTTCTTCAGGGCGTAGGCTTGCTCGTCGGCCAAGCGCGCGCCTTCCATCAGCAGAAACGAGGTCGAGCGCTCGATCTGGTCCTCGCCGTCGACCGCGCCCGCGTCGAAGTCGAAGGTTCCCTTCGACCACTTCAGCATCTCGTAGATGGCGTGCGAGCCATGCAACGCGCGTTCGCCATCGACGCGCGCCCGAATCACCCGCCCCTGCCGAACCGCCATCCGCCCCGTGCCGGCCGGGCCCTGCAGCGACACCAGGCCAGACATGCGCTCCAGCTCGATGACCATGAGCAGGCTCGACAAGCCGAAGCTGACCAGGGATCCGCGCAAGGCCGGTTCCAGCCCGTCCATCTCCCACGACTCGCTCGGCGCAGGCATGACCTGGGGAGCAAGCTTGATTGGGTGGGCGCCCGAGGGAACCTCGACGATGATCTTGGTGGAGGCTGATCGGCCAGTCTCGCCGGCCAGGTCGCCGAGCGCGGTGTCGACCGCCGCCCGCAGATCCACGATGGTGAACGGTTTGGTGAGAAGCTGATCCATGCCCGCGCGGAAGGTCGTACCCGGCCGCAGGCCAGGCGACTCGTCGGCCATGAAGATGAATGGCACCCGAGAAAGGCTCTCGCGGGAACGCATCTCACCCGCGAGCGACCACGCATCGGTGGTGGGCAGGTGCACTTCCATGATGACCAGATCGGGCTGAGCATGCCCGGCCAGGATCAAGGCTTCCCAGCCATCGCCGGCGGAATCGACGCGGAATCCAGATTGCGCGAGCTGCGAAGCAATCACCTGCTGCGACCAGGGGTCGTCGTCGACAACCAGAACTCGGATTCTCGTCGAGGTCACGTCATATCCTGATGCCGTCAGGCACTTCGCGGTTACCAGTACGCCTGGTCGTCCAGAACATGCCCGCTGTTCGGACTGGCGGCGTTAGTCGTCGTCGATGATGCCACTCCAGTGCCAGTTTCCACGCTCGCGCTCCTCTGGTTTGGGGCGAGTCGACTTCTTCTTCTCGGGCCGTTCGCGCCTGGTCTCGCTCTTGGGCGGACGATCGGTGCGAGCGTCGAAGCCCGCCGGCCCCGCTGGCCTAGGCGGACCAAAGCTGCGCGGCGGCCCACCCAGCGAGCCGGGCCCACCCCCGGAAGTGGGCCCGGCGGGACCTCCCGGTCGCGGCCCAACGGGACCACGGGGCGGGCCACTTGGCCCGCCGCCGGGACGCAGCCCGCCGCTAGGACGCGGACCGCTGGGACCGGTCCTGGCCTGCGCCTCCTCGATGATCACCGCACGGCCTTGAATCAGCCGGCCGCCGAGCTTCTCGATGGACTGCTTGGCTCCGTCCTCGGTCGCAGTTTCCACGAAGGCGAACCCTCGCGGCCTGCCGGTGTCGCGATCCATCGCCACCCGCACGCTGCGAACTTCGATGTTCTCCGATGCGAAGACGTCCTTCAGCTCTTGCTCGTTGACGTGATAAGAAAGGTTCCCTACGAAAAGGCGCGTTCCCATGGACTCGTTCCCTCGCTGTGCTTGTCCGTGGTGTTAGGGGCTGGCAACGCCGTTAACCTTGTCGCGCAATTCTTTGCCCACCTTGAACGTGGGTGTCTTGCGAGCAGCAATCTGAATGGTTTCGCCCGTGCGCGGATTGCGGCCGCTGCGCGCAGCCGACGCCCGAATTTGGAATGCCCCGAACCCGCGGATATCGACGCGTTCGCCCTTCGCAAGACCGTCCGCGACGGCATCCAACAGCGACTCAATGGTTTGCTCGACCTGTGGCCTGGGGAAGTTGAGTTTTTGGGCCACGAGATCCACGAGATCGGACTTCTTCATCGGTTTCTTGTTCTCCTCAGTTTGCGGTTCGCCCGTATGCGCCGGGCCTGTTTTGATGGTGTAGTGCGCCAGTTGATTGGCAAGATAGTGCGCGATAGAAGCAGCGGTCAAGTCTACCCCGTAAGATCGATGTCGCCCACGACCGCGCGTACCGAGCCGCGGTGCTGCACAAGAAGCTCCTTGGCACGCGACGCATTAACTCTAGCGTGGTGCATGACCAGGGCCACCTTCGCCCGCCCGCCCGCCTTCCTGATCAGCTTTTCAGCCTCGACCGCATCGAGCAAGCACATACGCATCACCAGCTCAATGGCGCGCTTCCAGGTCCGCGGCGTGGTGGGGCGGACATCGACCATGACGCCGCCGTAGACCTTGCCAAGCTGGACGAAAGCGGCGGTGGAGAGCGCGGATAGGGCGACCTTGATGGCGGTGGCGGCCTTCAGCCGGGAAGCGCCGGCGACTACCTCGGGGCCGAGGTCAAGCTCGATGGTGATGTCGGCCAGGGGCCCGCCGTCCTCGGCAGCTGGCGGCGGCGCACAGGTCACCAAGACCACGTGGGCGCGGCGGAAGCGCGCGTATTCCATGGCCGCCTGGAGAAACGGCGAAACCTCTTTGTCGGCCACCGCACAGACCAAGTCACCCGGACCGACCGCGGCATGGCGCATGCGCTGCTCGGCCTCGCGCCGGCTGTCCTGCGCAATCTCGACCGTGCGGGCCATGGCGTGAGGGCCGCCTGCCAACACCGAAACTATGAGCGACGGGGGCAGACCGAAGAGCGGCACGCACTCCGCCGCCTCCAAGGCGGCCACGCGACCGGCCGTGCCCACGCCGACGTAGATCAGCCGGGCGCTGGACTCCAGCCGTTCGGCCATGAGGCGCGAGGCTTGGGCAATCTCTCCCGCGCAGGCACGCGTGGCACGCAAAGCCGCCGACTCCTCGTCCACCAGGAACCGGACCACCTCGTCGGCGGGCATGGTGTCCAGCATGGCGGCGCGGGGATGCTCGGCATAGCCGGGCGCAACGGTGGCGGGCTGGGCGTTTCTGGCCATGGCTCCTCGGCAGAAACTACTTCAATCCCAGCACATCGCGCATGTCGTAGAGCCCTGCAGGCTTGCCCGCCAACCACAGCGCCGCACGAACGGCCCCGCTTGCAAACATCTCGCGCGAAGAGGCTCGGTGCGTGATCTCGATGCGATCGTTCGGGCCGAAGAAAAACACGGTGTGATCGCCCACCACGTCGCCGCCACGCAGGGTCTGGATGCCGATTTCGGCGTCGGTGCGGGGGCCGATGTCGCCGTGCCGTTCATACCGGGCGGTCTTGTCCAGGTCACGCCCGGTGGCCTCGGCCAGCACCTCCGCCAGGCGCAGGGCGGTGCCCGACGGGGCGTCGCGCTTGGCCCGGTGATGGGTTTCGACGATCTCCAGGTCGTACGACGGGCCTAAGAGTCGGGCCGCCTCCGCCACCAACTTCAGCATGACGTTCACGCCCACCGACATGTTGGGCGCAAGCACCACGGGAATCATCTTGGTCGCGACCCCGATCTTTTCCTTGTCGGTCGGGGACAGGCCGGTGGTTCCCACCACCATGGCGGCACCACACGCGGCGGCTGCCTGCACGTTGGCCATCGTGGCGGCCGGTGCGGAGAAGTCGATCCACACGTCGGCCGAGCCCTTGCCGGGCCGCTGGTCGGAGAGGCGCAGGCCGCTTGCAGGCAGGCCGGCCAACTGAGATACGTCGGCCGACAGGTACGGAAACTCAGGTCGTTCCACCGCGGCCGAGAGGACCGCGCCCTTGTTCTCGGACACGGCTCGCACCAGGGCGCGACCCATTTTTCCACCGGCTCCGAAGACCGCAATTCGAGTCGCCATGGTCCAGCCTACAGCAGCTTGAGGTCGGCCAGGACCTTGCGAACCTTGTCGCGATTCGCGCCCGACATTGGATAGAGCGGCGGCCGAATCTCGTCGCTGATTTTGCCCATCATCGCCAATGCCGCCTTGACCGGAATCGGATTGGCTTCGATGAACAGGCCCTCCGAGAGCGGAAACAGCTTGTAGTGCAGCTCGCGCGCCCTGGCCCAGTTGCCGGTCGCGGCGGCATCCCACATGGCCGCCATGTCGGCAGGGGCCACGTTGGAGACCACAGAAATGCAGCCGTGGCCGCCGACCGCGTAGAACGGCAGCGCCGTCGCGTCGTCGCCCGACAGCATGGAGACCCGGTCCCCGACCCGCGCGATGACCTGCGCGGCCCGCTGCAGATTGCCCGTCGCCTCCTTCACGCCCACCATCTGGGGCAGCTCGCACAGCCGCGCGATGGTGTCAGGCAGAAGGTCGCAGCCGGTGCGGCCAGGCACGTTGTAGACCACCATGGGCAAAAGGGTGGCGTCGGCCACCGCCTTGAAGTGGCGGAAAAGCCCGTCCTGGGTCGGCTTGTTGTAGTAGGGCGTGACCTGCAAGGTGGCGTCTGCGCCCACCGCCTTCGCGGCCGCGGTCAGCTCGATGGCCTCGCGGGTGGAATTGGCGCCGGTGCCAGCAACCACCGGCACGCGCTTCTTCGCTTCCTCGACCACAACTTGGATTACCCGGATGTGCTCCTCGTTGCTGAGGGTGGGCGACTCGCCGGTGGTGCCGACGGGAACCAGCCCGTCGATCCCGGCGCGGATCTGTTCGTCGACCAGGCGACGCAAGGCCTCCTCGTCGACGCGATCGTTGCGAAACGGCGTAACCAGCGCAGTAAGGACTCCCTTGAGCATAGCCGCACAAACCTAGCACGACTTGGCCGCGTTTCGCCGAATTCCAGGGCGAGGCGGCCGCATTGCGGGAGAGAGGTCATACTTGCTGGCCATGACCTCCCGGGCAGCCCATGGGCTGACGTCTCTGCTCGCATTTCTGACTTGCGTCGAGGCGCGCGCGGTGACCTCGTCACAAACCACGCTGACCATCGTGGGCACCAGCGACCTGCACGGGCACATCGCGGCCCTGCCCTGGTTTTCGGGTTACTTGCGCGATCTGCGGGCGTCCCGCGACCCGGGCGCAGTCATTCTTCTCGACGCGGGTGACATGTTCCAGGGCACCTTGGAATCGAACTTGGCGGAAGGCGCTCCCGTGGTGGACGCCTACAATGCCCTGGGCTACAGCGCCGCGGCCATCGGCAACCACGAGCTCGACTTCGGGCCGGTCGGACCCGCGCCGTCGCCGGCGAAGGCGGGCGATGATCCGCAGGGCGCGCTCAAGGCACGCGCGGCCCAGGCACACTTTCCCTTCCTGGCCGCCAACATTGTCGACAAGGCGTCGCACAGACCGATGGCTTGGAAGAATGTGATGCCGTCCACCTTGATTGATGCCGATGGAATCAAGGTCGGCATCGTCGGCGTGGTCACCGCCGCCACCCCACGCTCGACTTTACCCGCGAATGTGGCGGGGCTCGACTTCTTGCCGCTCGCCCAGAGCATCGCGCGCGAATCGCGGCGCCTGCGCGCACGCGGAGCGGAGTTGGTCATCGCCGTGGCCCACGAGGGCGGCGCCTGCCAGAAGCTCGACAATCCCGACGCGCTCGATTCCTGCGACCCCAAGAGCGAGATCATTGCCATCGCACGCCGGCTGCCCAAGCACGCGGTGGACGCCATCGTTGCCGGCCACACCCATCAGGCGATGGCCCAGCGGGTGGCCGGCATTCCCATCATCGAGTCCTACAGCAACGGCCGCGCCTTCGGCCGGGTCGATCTGACCATCGATCGCGCCACCGGCAAGGTGTTGGCGTCGCAGATAGAGCCGCCGCAGGACATCTGTCCGGCCAGCACCCCGGACGCCTGCAACCCCGGCATATACCTTGGCAAGGCCGTTCATAAGGATGAACAGCTCGCGGCTCTGCTTGCTCCTGCGTTCGAGCTTGCCAGGCGCACGGGCGAAGCCGGCCTGGGGGTCGACGTGCTTCGTCCCTTGCCGCACAACCGAGCACAGGAGACCGCGCTCGGAAATCTGCTTGCCGACCTGATGCGTAGCTACCGCCCCACCGGCCTGGGCGAGAAGATCGCCGGCGCCTCGGTCTACGACGTCGCCATGATCAACGGTGGTGGCATGCGCGCGGGGCTGCCCGCGGGGCCTCTGACCTTCGCCCGCCTCTATGAAAGCTTTCCCTTCGACAACACATTCGCCTTCGTGAAGCTTTCCGCCGGGGAATTCCGCAGGCTGCTCGCCCGCGCGCTTGGCCGAAGTGCTTCGCTGGTATCGCTCTCGGGCGTGCGCGTGCGAGCGCGCTGCAAAGGGCAGGCGCTGCAAGTCAGCTTGAGCCGCCCCGACGGAGCGCCGATCTCCGACGACACGGTTCTGTCGCTGGCGACCACCGACTTTCTCGCCACCGGCGGCGACGGTTTCTTCGCCGACGCGGCCATCACCTACGAGATCGGTCCGCCCGTTCGCGACGAAATGGCCGAGGCCCTGCGCAAGCGCGGCGGCAGCATTGACGGCAACGACATCTTCGATCCGACCCACCCGCGCTTCGATCTCCCCGGCCCGGTTCCGATTCAGTGCGGGCGGTAGGGCTAGAGTGCTTGTTGATCGCGCTTTGGGACATCAACTCCCCGGCGAGTCAGGCGCCCTGATTTCATCGTCCTTTGTTGTCGGCCGCGAGCACCTTGCCGGGCAGGGCTGGCGTGAGCTTCGCCACGTCGACGCCCATGGCGGAAAGCACCGTCGGGGCGATGTCGCGTTGCTGGCCGTCGTGCAGGCCGGGTTGGTTGGTAGCGAGAATGATGTTCGGCGCGTGGCTGTGCTGCCTGCCGCCCACCTCGAAGCCGTGATCCGCGGTCACGTAGACGAGGGTGCGATCGTCGACGCCCTTGCGCGACAGCTCGTCAAGAATTGCGCCCAGCCAGCGGTCGCTTTCGGCGAGCGCGCGATCGTAGGCGTCCGAGCCTTCGCCCAAGGTGTGCCCGGCCAGGTCGACATCAGGCAGGTGTACGAACAGGAAGAAGCGCCCCTGCCCGGCAAATCGGTCGATGTAGTCGACGGCTTTCCTTCCCACCACGCGGGCCGGCCGATTCTGGTCGCCGTCCCAGACGGTGATTCCGGAGCGCGAAAAATAGTACGGGTCGGCACCCAGTACAAGCCCCGCCCCCTGCGAGCCCAGGTTGTGGTCCTTGCCGGTGAGCATGATGGTCGTGATTGCGTCCTGCCCAAATGCCACGCGCAGCCGCTCGAAAATGGTCAGCCCGAGCGGGATAGGCCGGTAGTTGCGGTTCGAATAGACGCCCGTCACCTGCGGGTCGTATCCGGTCAGCATCTCGGCGTGCCCCGCCTTGGTGTCGGTTTGATGGCCGACCACGTCGATGTCGACCAGCGATCCGCGGCTCACCAGACGTGCGAGGTTGGGCAGCATCCCCTGCGCTAGACTGCGCCTCACGTGCGCGCGCAGGGCTCCGTCCCACGAAATCAGAATCGCGTTGCGCTTGCTCGGAAGAGCGGCACGAGCGAAAGCCGACGCGCAAACAAGAGCGACGGCGATGACGAGAAGTCGGGTTCGGTTGCGATGAAGCACGCCGGGATCCTGCACCGGTCGGCGCCACGGGCAAGTGAGATCTAGACTGTCCGCGAATGGCCTGTGCGGGTGCCGCATTCCGCTGGGCAGTCCGGCCAGGACGGGCGAGATGACGGCGCCGATTCTGAATACAGCATTCGATCACTTGCGCCGAGGCCCGATTGCATCGATGCTAGTTTAGTTTGCTGCTGCGACTATCGATATTACAGACCTAGAATGCCGAAGCGACGTCCGAAGGTGCTTATCCTAGATGGGGACAAGGAGGCTTGCCTCGCGCTCCATCGTGCACTCTTTGACGGGAGCGCGGCTTACGATGTCCTGTTGGCGACCACTGCCACCACCGCACGCGAAATCATGCGCGACATCGGTATTGATGTGCTGGTCAGCGACGTGGACCTTCCCGGCGTCGGCGGTGTGGACCTGGTGTGCTGGGCGGCCATCGAGTTTCCCGAGACGCTTTATGTTGTGCAGACCGCCGACGACGTCGAGGAGCTGCAAGAGCGCATGGCCGGCCTTGGCTGCCTGCGACT
>CAZBIU010000007.1:0-42214 GCA_964491625.1 uncultured Myxococcales bacterium | reverse complement strand
TCGATCCGCCCGAGGTGGTCGACTTCTTCAATGTGGTTCGCAAAGAGTACAGCGACGAGCTGGCCAAGCTTGAGGCGAGGCGCTGGGAGATGGAGAAGGCGCGACAGCGTGACCTCGCGGAATGCGAGAAGGTCCGGTCCGGTCCGGCCGTGATCGAGAAGCGGGTTGGGCGCAACTCTTTCGCCGTGAGCTTCGTTCCATTCGGTGCCGGCCAGTTTCAGAACGGCCACCGCAAGAAGGGCTGGACCTTTCTCGCCGTAGAAACCGTCTTGGGCGCAGGCTCGCTGGCGGCATTCGCCACCAACTTCGCAGTCTATGGATTGCATCCCCAGCGGTCGTGCAAGGTAGACGTGGGCACCAGCACCGCCTGCCCGGCCGATCTCATCGACCATAGCGCCGAAGACCGATCGCGCCGCCTGACCCAAGTCCAGGTGGTCAGCGGCGGACTGTTTTTTGCGGCCGTGGCCTGGGGAGTGCTCGATGCCATCTACTATTATCGTCCGGAAACCGTACTGGCCGCGGCCGATAGCCCGCAAACACCCAGGCCTTTCCGGAATTTGCAGCTTTCGCCGCTGGTTACGAACCGCACAATAGGACCCGCTCTTTCCTTCCGTTTCTGACCAGAAACGGCCAAACTGCGACCATGGCAACCCTTCGAATCCACGCCCCTGGTACCGGCGTGAAGG
Source organism: uncultured Myxococcales bacterium (assembly GCA_964491625.1). Classification (GTDB taxonomy): domain Bacteria; phylum Myxococcota_A; class Polyangia; order Fen-1088; family Fen-1088; genus Fen-1118. The sequence continues at coordinate 41,528 of CAZBIU010000007.1, read as the reverse complement.
TTTACCACATCTACAAGAAGCTCACCTCGCTAGGGAAGGGTGAAGGTGTGGACGTCCTACTTCAAGATCCGCTGCTCGCCGATACCCACGCGCACATCCACTTCGACGGCCGCGACTTCAACATTTCCGTCACGGATCGCGATGCCGATCTGCACGTCAACGGCCGACGCCGCACCAAGCATCGTCTGTCCCAGGACGACCGGGTGCGGATGGGCAGCGTAGAGCTGGAGTTCTCGCTCTACGACGAACCGGTGACCGACGAAGTCGCGGCCAAGACCATGGCCGAGCTGAATTCGTACAAGCGGCTCTTTGATTTCTCGCAGAAGCTGATGAACAACTACGAGATCCCGACCCTGCTCGATGGGCTGCTCGACGTTGTGATTCAGGTGTGCAACGCCGACAAGGGCTTCATCGTGCTGCTCGAATCCGGCGAGCCGGTGGTCAAGGTCGCGCGCAATCTGCGCCGCGAGACCATCTCGGACGCGGTTCGCCACCTGTCCGATTCCATCATCAAGCGGGTGGTGGAAAGCCGCCAGCCGCTCATCATCTCCGACGCGCTCAACGACACCAGCTTCCGGAATTCGCTGTCGGTCATGAACCTGCGCCTGACCTCGGTCATGTGCGTGCCCCTGCTCGAGCGCGGCAACCTGATCGGTCTCATCTACGTCGGCAACGACAACGTGGCCCAGCTTTTCGACCAGGCAGCGCTGGAGATCCTGACCATCTTCGCGTCACAGGCGTCGTTGGTCATTCGCAACGCCCTTCTGGTCAACGAGCTGCAGCTCGACAACCAGTCGCTGCAGGACCGCATCGAGCGCATCCGCTTCGGCGAGATCCTCGGCTCATCTCCCCCCATCCAGGAGGTGTTCCGCAAAGTTCAGCGGGTCGCTCAAACCGATATCACGGTCCTGGTGACCGGCGAGACCGGCACCGGCAAGGAGCTGATCGCCCGCGAGGTCCACAATCGGTCGGCGCGGGCCAAGGGACCCTTCGTCAGCGTCAACTGCGGCGCGATCCCCGAGAACCTGCTCGAGTCCGAGCTGTTCGGCCATGTGCGCGGCGCTTTTACCGGCGCGGTGGGGAACAAACCCGGTCGCTTCCAAACTGCGAACAAGGGCACGCTGTTCCTCGACGAAATCGGGGAGATGCCGCTGGCGCTACAGGTTAAGATCCTGCGCGCTCTGCAAGAACACTCGGTCACGCGCGTGGGCGATACCTCGGCGGAGTCGGTCGACATCCGCATCATCGCGGCCACCAACCGCGACCTCGAGGCCGAAACCCAGGCCGGACGCTTCCGCGAAGATCTCTACTACCGGCTGAACGTGGTGCGACTGCACCTACCGCCGCTGCGCGACCGGGGCGACGACATCGTTGTGCTGGCCCGCTACATGCTGTCGCGCTACGCGCCCGAGTACAGCAGCAAGGTGCGCGGATTCAGCCCCAACGCCATCGTGGCCATCAAACGTTACCGCTGGCCGGGCAACATTCGCGAGCTCGAGAACCGCATTAAGAAGGGCGTGGTGCTCGCCGACAAGACCATGCTGGGGCCCGAAGACCTGGGCATCGATCTCGACGAAATTCCGGCCATCCTGCCCCTTTCCGAGGCGCGCGACCGGTGGCAGCGCGCGTACATCAACGAGGTGCTCGGGCTCAATGGCGGCAATCGAACCAAGACTGCGCGCGACCTTGGTGTCGATCCGCGCACCATCTTCCGGCACCTTGAAAAGGAGGAAGGCGGCGAAGGTCTCTCCGATCTGCCGCCTTTGGACGAATCCTGATGCGGCGGCCGCGGCTCCTCGCATGCTTCCTGGCGGCACCTTTTGCTGCATGCGTGGCTCCGGTTGGGCCCGAATGGTCGGATCCACCCGGCAACTACCCGCCCACCATTGCGTCGGCCGTGCCGCCCGTCGGCAGCCTCTTGGGCCAGGATAGCGACGGTGGCCCGGCGTCTCTCGTGGTTCAGGTCGACCTCGCGGACCAGAACACCGGGGACACCCTGTATATTCGCTGGATCGTCGACTACCCGCCCTGGACGCCAGGCTTGTCGGGCATCGCTCTCAAAGACAGCAAGCCCGGTGGCGGTTCCGTTCTGCGCAGCACCGAAATTTTTTCGCTGAGCTGTGCCGACGTTTCGCACGTCATCTCCAATCACCGCCTGATGCTTGCCGTGTCGGACCGACCCTTCGACGATACCAATACCAGCACTCCGCCGGACCAGGTATCCGACGGGTTCCTCGTCGAGGCCGTCTGGCCGTTCGTGCTGAAGTGCCAGTAGCGGGTAGCGGGCTAGTTTGACAACCCGCCCCGCGCCGCATATTCTTACCGTACCTGCCGGCGCTCCGGCAGGACGCGCTCCTCGCTGGGAGCAATTGGCAGGTGGGTCCGCACCGGATTCACCTTTAGCAAGCCTTGGCATCTTCCATACATTCGCCCGCTCAAGAATTTCGCCGCTATCGCAAGTTGGTCGCCTGGACAGCCCTTGCCGTGGTCGCGCTCGGGTGCCTGTACGCGCTGGTCTCGGTGGTCGTCGAGATACACCGCCAGCGTTCGGCCGTGGTCGAAGATCGCATCAGCACGCAACTGACCGGCCGAGAGATCCAAGGTTGCTTCGATGAATTGCGCGATGTCTCGCTTGCGCTGGAGAAGCACCTCGAAAACGCCTATCACCTGCTGGGAGGATACGACTCCGAGGAGGCGCATCGCTGGGCGGACGAAGGCGAGATCTGGCGTCGGCGCTGGCGCGTTCTGGGCGAGCGCTGCCGACTGGCGGAACCGAGGCCCAATCCACCCCACAAAGACTTCGAAGCCATGGCTGCCGCCCACGGAGACCTGGGCGACATCCAGACCACCTACACGCGCGAGCTTTTGCGCTTTGGAAACGAATTGGCCCCGCGCCTCGATCGCATCAACAAGCGCGTGGAACAGATCGGCGAGCACTTGGGCGAACCAAGCCGCCGACAGGAGCAATGACATGACTGAGCAAAGTTCTGATTCTTCTACTTCTTCCGACACAGCCGAGGGCACGACCGAAGCCGCCCCGAAGCCGACCTTCGCCAACCTGGGATTGCGGCCGGACGTCCTGAGGGCCCTGACCGACATGGGCTTCTCCGAGCCGATGGAGGTGCAACTGAAGACCATTCCCCTGGTGCGCGAGGGACGCGACATCCTGGTGCAATCCCGCACCGGCTCGGGCAAGACCGCGGCGTTCGCCATCCCGTTTGCCGATTGGCTCGCCGATCCGAGCGTTTTGTCACCTCAGGCGCTGGTGTTGCTCCCGACCCGCGAGCTGGCATTGCAGGTTGCGGCCGAGACGGCCCGCGTATGCGCGACGTCGCCCGTGTCGGTGGTTCCGGTCTACGGCGGATCGCCCATGGGCCGGCAGATCGAGCAGCTGCGCGCCGGCGCGCACATCGTGTGCGGAACCCCTGGCCGCGTGCTCGACCACATTCGGCGCGGTACTCTGCAGCTCGACAAGATCAAGTGCGCGGTGCTGGATGAGTGCGACGAGATGCTGTCGATGGGCTTTCAAGAAGACATCGAGGCCATCCTCAGCGAGACCCCTCCTACGCGCCAGACCCTGCTCTTCTCGGCCACGATTCCCGAAGGCATCCAGCGGCTGTCCCGGCGATTCATGCGGTCGCCGGAGACCTTGAAGCTGTCAGCCGACTTCATCGGCGTGCACGAGATTCGTCACACCTATTACTCGATCCCGGGCGGACACCGCGAGGCCGACCTGGTGCGCATCCTGGCGTTCGAAGAACCCAAACGCGCCGTCATTTTCTGCAACACCCGCGAGGAGACCGGCCGGGTGGCCGATCACCTGCAGCGGCAGGGCATGAACGCGGCGCCGATTTCGTCGGATCTGTCGCAATCGGAGCGCGAAGACGTTATGTCTCGCATGCGCGCCGGCAACATTCGCTTCCTGGTCGCCACCGACGTCGCGGCCCGCGGCATCGACATCGAGAATTTGCCCTGTGTCATCAACTACACCTTTCCCGAGTCGCCCGAGATCTACATTCATCGCACGGGCAGAACCGGCCGCGCCGGGCGCTCGGGCCATGCCATCTCGCTCATCGGTCCCACCGAGGTGGGCTCGTTCTACTACCTCAAGCTGCTCTACAAGATTAAGCCGGAAGAGCGATCCCTGCCGTCGGAGGCCGAGGTCCGTTCCCACCACGAAGGCGAGCGGCTGGCGCATTTGCGCGGCCTCTTTCCGGGCGATCCGGGCGCGGAATGGCATTCCCTGGCCGAACGGCTGATGACCGCCATCGACGCTGAGCGTTTGATCGGTGCCCTGCTGCGCGGCGCGCTCGGCGCGACCAAGGCAGAGGTGCCCAAACCCGAGGCTCACAACCCCGCGCCTCTTGCCGAGACTGAGCCGACCCAAGCTCCGCCACCGCAGGCCTCGACGCCAGAGCGGGAACCGGACCGCCGCGAGCGCAGCAGTAGGCGGGATGACCGCGGCGAGCGAGGCGGGCGCGGCGAATACCGAGCCCGAGGCTACGGCGAACGAGAGCGTTCCGGTCGCGGTCGTGGAGGGCGCGGCGAGCGCGAGCGTGAATCGCGCGGCACGGAAAAACCGGGGCAGCTGACGACCGAGCAACCACGCAGTGTCGAGCGCGAGCGCGAATCGCGCGGCGATGCGAAACCGGGGCAGGCGGCGACCGAGCAACCACGCAGTGTCGAGCGCGAGCGCGAATCGCGCGGCGATGCAAAGCCGGGGCAGGTGGCGACCGAGCAATCACGCAGTGTCGAGCGCGAGCGCGAATCGCGCGGCGATGCAAAACCCGGACAGGTGGCGACCGAGCAGCCTCGGACCGGCGCTCGTGGCGATGACACCCGCGAGTTCTGGGAGGTGTGGAGTGAGGAAGTGGGTCGTACGCCAGCGCCGGAGTCGCCCACGCAAGAGCCCGAGTCCAGCTCGGACGCCGTCGTCGGGGCAGCCGACGACGCAGGCGTGGTCGAGGTTCGTCTGTACGTCAACCTGGGTCGCAAGGACGGCGTTACACCGGAGATGGTCGCAGAGCAGCTCTCGGCAGCCGGGGTCGCCCTGCCCGCCTCGGACGTCGAGCTGATGAACACGCACAGCTACATCAACGTCTCCCGCGAGGTGGCCGACGTCCTATGCAGCAAGGTCACCGGCCAACTTTACAACGGCCGGGCTATCGTCTGCGAGCCTGCGCGGCCTCCGCGTCGGCGGTAGGTCCCGGCGCCACTGCCGAAACCGGATCCGTAGCCGCACATCCGGCTCCGGCATCGGCTCCAGACGTCGTTACAACTTCGGGAAAGGCTTCAGCTCGTCCGGGGTCGAGAGCGGCTTGGGCTTCTTTGTTTCGACCGGAGCGGCAGGGTTGACCGCCGACGGGGGCGACTTGCCCTTGTGACCGCGACCGGCGTGCTGCTTGTGCGACGGGTCGGTCGTGGCGTCGGACGCAGCCGGCTTCTCTTCAACAGCGAGCTCCGCAGGGGCCGCGGGAGCAACGACGGGCGGGGCCGCAGGAACCGGTGGTGGGGCCGCCGCTCGGGTGGGCGTCTGGGCTGGAACGACCGCCGTAGGCGCCGTTTGCGCGACGTCGGGCGCCTTGCTCCTCGACGAAAGCGCAAACCATGCAGCCACCGCAATGCCCAGCACGACGCCCCCGGCGACGAGGAACGTGGTCTTGTTACTCGACGAAGAGGCGCGCTTGCGTGGCCTTTCTGCGTCCTCGCTGATCGCTGCGTCGAGGGCGCTCCGAGAGATCTTCTCTGTTCCGGCCGAGTCCCCCTTGGGACGGGCCAGCCGCAAAGCGGCCGCTGCGTGGGCTCCGCCCATCGCGATGGTTTGCCCTTTGGGCAGCTCTTGCGGGGCGACGGTCTCAGGGCCAGGACAAACCGACACAGCCTCAAGCAGGTCCGCCATCGACTGCCAGCGCTTGTCGCGGTCCTTCTCCAACGCCTTCAGCACCAGGGCGTCCATTTCAGGAGATATGACCAGGTCGGGGCGACGCACGCTGGGCGGGACGGGATCCTCCATGAGGTGCTTGGTCAACATGGTCATGAACGACTCGGCCACGAAGGGCGTTTGTCCCGTGATGAGGTGGTACATGATGCAGCCGACCGCGTAGATGTCGGCCCGGTGGTCGGTGTCCTTGCCTTCGGCTTGCTCGGGCGCCATGTATTCGGGCGTGCCGAAGATCATCCCGGTGCGGGTCAGCCTCGGCCCGTTGGGATCGAGCCCCATCACCTTGGCGATGCCGAAATCGAGGATCTTCACAAAATGTGGCTGTCCTTCGCGCTGGACCAGGAAGATGTTTTAAGGCTTCATGTCCCGATGGACGATGCCCTTGTCGTGCGCCGCCCGCAGCGCCCTGCAAATCTGCAAGACGATGTCTTTGGCCTGCCCCCACGCCAAAGCGCCCTGGGTGCGCACGATCTCGCCGAGATCCCTGCCGTCCAGAAACTCCATCGCGATGTAGACGAAGCCGTCGGGCGCCTGGCCAAAATCTGAGATATCGATGACGTTCTCCTGGCCGATGCGCGAGGCGCTGCGCGCTTCCTGCAGAAACCGGGCGACCAGGTCCGGCCTGCGCGCGAGCTCGGGGGCGAGCACCTTGAGCGCGATCTTCTTCTCGATCACCACGTGCTCGGCCAGGTACACAGAGCCCATCCCGCCCTCGCCTAGCTTGCGCAAAACCCTATAGCGGTCTGCGACAACTTGGTCGATGAGCGGATCGGCAGCGGCCGGAGGGCTGTCACCAACACTCATTCTTCTGCACTTTACCACGGACGCCGGTACAATGGCTTCCGTCTCGCATGGCCAGCATCGTCGCCTACATCGAGGTCAGGGAAGGTGCCATCACCGCTGCCTCCCTCTTCGCGATTGGCGAATCGCGTCGGATCGCGCAGGCAGCGGGGGCTACAGTGTACGGCCTTTTGGCGTTGGGTCCTCTCTCGCACGTCCAGATCGACCATTTCGCCGAACAGGTGAGTGCTGCGGGAGCCGATCGCATTCTTTGTTCGTCGGACGAGTCGTTGGCCGGCCCTGTCCTCGACATCACGCACGGGCCAATCCTGGCCCAGATCACCGACCACCTGCGCCCGGTTTTGCTCTTTTTTCCCGCCGGCGGCGTGGGATCAGAGTTAGGGCCGCCCTTGGCGGTTCGGATCGGCGCCGCCTACGTTCCTACCGCGAGCGTCGAGATCCACTCGCTGGATTCGGGCCAGGCATCGTCTCCGCAGCGAATTTTTGTCACCCGATGGCGATCGGCACGGGACACCATCCGGCGCATCGACCTGGGTGATCTGGAGCGACCGGTTGTGGCGGTACTAGCCGCGGGCGACAAGTCCGATTTTGCCGGTGAGTCGTACGCAGAAGTCGAGATGATCCCCTACCCGACCCCCAAGCGGCCCGCGGAACGCGTACTTCGCTCCGAAGTCGATTCGGCAGCAGAAGTCGAGTTGTGTGGGACCTTGGTCTGCGTCCCGGCGGGGACTGATGCGGCCGAGCTCGGCACACTGAGGGCGGCTCTGCCGCACGGCGTGTGCGTGCGGACGGAGGATGCTTGCGACCTTGGCAGAGCCTCGCCCCAGCGCTTGATCTTGCTTTCGGTCGACCAGGCACGACTGCCGATCCGCGCGGCCGTGGTCCGGGAGGTGGCGGGAACGGCTGCCGAGCTCGCCGAGGCACTGCATCGTTCAGCCAGCCCAGACCGGGAGCCATCGACGTGATCGTCTTGGTCTGTCTTGAGCCGCCGCAACCCGGCCGAGGCGCCAGGGCGGCCGAGATCTTAGCCCGCAAGCTGGCCGGCGTCGCCGAGAGCGTCGCCGTGTGTGTCGGCGGGCCGCTAGACAGCCCGAGCTTGACTTGGGCAATAGATCGTCACTCGTTTCGGCGGGTGATCCACGTCGACGACGCTCCCCTTGAAAAGACCGACTTCATGACACTTGGAGCCATTCTGGCTGAAGTTGCACGGCGCCTCGGCGCAGGCGTGGTCATCACGGGCGAGCACTCGGACCGCGAAGGACAAGGGCTGGTCCCGGCTGCGATCGCGCACCACCTGCACGCACCGCTGATCGCGCGCGTGTGCGAGTTGCGCCGGTCTGGGGCGGACCCGGACCGACTGGAGATCACCACGCGGGCCGGCGGAAAGCTGTGCACTCTCGACGTTGCCACGCCCATCGTGCTGAGCACCGAGCCCGCGAGCTACGAGGAAATCGTGCCGCTGGCGGCGACCGGCGCATCCGCCGTGGAGACGTTAACCCTGCCGCAGCTCGGACTGGACGCCGACCGACTTGTTCCGCGACCCGAATTGCTAGGGACGCCCGTGGCTGCGCCCTCGGAACGGCCGGCCACGATGACGCCCGAGGAAGCTGCGCGATTCCTGCGGCCTCGGCAGTAGGTCTGACCGTACCATGCCAACTCCGACGCCGGTCCGGACCTCGACGCTGCGCAAGCGCGCCGACTGGGCCAGGCTCGTGCTGGTGCTGCTTGCCTTCGCGCTGCTCAAGCTCTACTCGCTCAACTTCGTCCTGGGCGACGAGCACATGTACTTTTACATGAGCGTCCTGGTCTCGAAGGGCAAGTGGCCATACCGGGACTTCTTCTTCTCGCACCCGCCGCTGCAGCTTTACCTGATGGGTGCGCTGTACAAAATCTTTGGCTACTCACTCGGGCTGTCGAAAGCGGTACCGAGCATTGCGGCCATGGTCTCGGGCGTGCACGTGTTCCTCATCGGCAAGCGCCTGGTGGGGCGCTGGGAAGCTCTGCTGGGGACCGCCCTGTTCCTCTTCACCTTCGACGTCCTACGCGGCTCGTCCCATTTTACCGGCGCGAACTGTGCATTGGCGTTTGGCCTTGCCGCCGCCTATCAAGCCGTGCGCGGCCGTCAGGTCGCCGCGGGGATCCTGTTTGCCGGGGGAACCTTCATCGGGGTCTACATCGCGCCGCTGGCGCTGATGATCGCCGTCCTGTTGCTCTTTCGATCGTGGAAGGAATCGCTGCGCCTGCTTGGCACGTTTGCCGGTGGATGCGTCGTGGTCTCTATCATTTTCGCATCCGTGGGGGGGCAGGCTTTCTGGTACCAGATCTTCACTTACAACTTGAACAAGATCGCTTTTCGCTATTCGTGGTACGCGAAATTCCGAAACGTCGCCTTCCTCAATTCGCTCGTGATGATGGGCTTTTTGCCCGGCATTGCGTGGGCCGGAGCCATGTGGGCGCTGCGCGGGCGGGAGCGCGGGCCGCTCGTGCTGCCGGGCGCCGCGGGCAGGTTGGGCTCCTGGCTCAACCTGTGGGGCGGCGATCGGGTCGCGGCCCAGATGCTGTTCGCCACCCTGGTTTGCGGCTACTTCTACTTCTACTCGACCCGCGTCGACTACTACTCCTACTACTTCATGCTGATCATGCCCTGGATGGGCCTCATCACCGCGACCACGGCGCTCGACGTGGCCCGCTACGTCCGCGAACGCCGGCGCCCGTCCGAGCAGCCAGAGCAACGCCTTTCACGCGCGGAACGCAGGCGACAGGACAAAGCGGCCCGCAGCAGGCCCGCCCGACGCTGGCAGGCATGGCCCGCCGTTCTCTGTGCCCTCGTCCTCCTGTGCGCCCTCCTCTACCGCCAGAGCATCGGCAACGACCGCCAATCCGAGATGGGCGAAGAAGGCTCGCACTACACGTGGCGCGACAGTCGCTACCTGCCCGCCTCCGTCAATCGCATGATCCAAGCGGTGTTCTGGTCGCCAGACAGCGATCCGGTCCATCCTCCCAACGCCATCACCTACTACCTTCAGCATGAGAGCATGCGCGCGCCGACGGTAGAGAAATTCGTGGAAGCAGTGCGGCGACAGTGTCATCCCGGCGAGCGCATCTTCGGCGAGTATTCGTTGGGCCCCTTTGCCGCCGCGCTCGGACCCTGCGTTCTGGCAGCAGATTTGGCCGACACCAACCCGCATCGTTTCAAGGTCCACGAAAGCACCCCCGAAGGCTGGATCCAGGCCCTGGAAGCCGATCATCTGGATATCGCGATCGTGTCGCCGGGCACCTCCATGATGAAGGAACGCGCCCTTCGCGACTACTTCCTGGGAACCTTCCCGCGCATCGTGGAAACCTGGGATGACCCCTATGTGGGCCACGTCGAGCTCCGACGGCGGGCGCAACCGGCCACGCCAGCGGCACGCGACGAAGAGCGCTCTCAACCCGCTCCGCCCTCCGCCGCGCCTGTGCCATAGTCTAGCAATGCTTCTCAAGATCGTTCAGGTCGGCGACCCCGTGCTCCGAATCGGCACGCAGGAGGTTACCCCCGAGGAAATCCGAAGCCCGCAGCTCCAGCAGCTCGTCGAGTGGATGCGCGAGACCATGCGAGACGCGCCCGGGGTCGGGCTGGCGGCTCCTCAGGTTGGGCTGCCCCTGCGCCTGACCGTCATCGAGGACACCGCCGAGTTGCCCGAGGTCGAACGCCAGCCAGTGCCCTTTCATGTGCTTATCAATCCGAAGCTAACCCTTGGACCGGAGATGGTCGTACAGTTTGAAGGCTGCCTTAGCGTTGAAGGGTTTCAGGCCAAAGTTCCGCGGGCCCGCACGGTGCACGTGGAGGCGCTCGACCACCACGGCGCCCCGGTCACCATCGACGCTAGCGGCTGGTACGCGCGCATCCTGCAGCACGAGATCGACCACTTGGACGGCAAGCTCTACATCGACCGCATGGACTCTCGTACCTTCACGACCGTGCGAAACTCCCGGCTCGCTTAGGCCATCGCGCGGACCATGCGCTCTAGCGTCTCCTTCTCGTTCAGCGTCGGGTCGTCGAGAACGCGTTCCAGCAACTCCTCCAGAATCACGCCCACCTGCTTTCCAGGCGGGATGTCGAGCACGCGCATCACGTCCTTGCCGTCGATGGCAAGGTCGGTCACCCGCAGGGCCGCATCCTCGGCCGCCACCTCGGCGATTCTTGCGCGCAGCTCGCGGGTCTCGCCCTCGCGATCCTCGCCCTGCCCGCGGCTGGCGATGTCGGCCTCCCGCAGCGCGAAGAGCAGCGGAACTAGGTCAGGCCCGATCCGGCGCACGAAGCGGCGAACCGTGCCGTCGGTCCAGCCGGGCGTATAGTAGAACATGTGCCCGGCCACCAGGGCGCAGATGGTCTCCCTTTCGGCAGCCGCGAGCTTTAGACGATTGCAGATCGCTTCGGCCATTTCGGTACCGATCTGTTCGTGGCGAAAGAATGTGAACTCGCCGGGCGCGTTTTCCCGCGGGGCCTGCGTCTTGGGTTTGCCGAGATCATGCAGCAGCGCCGCCATACGCACCACGAACCCGGGACTTGCGGCGTCGACGGTGGCCAAGGTGTGCGCGTAGACGTCGTGCTTGTGAAAGCGATTCTGCACGCAGCCCATGGTGGCCAAGAGCTCGGGCAACACCTCAGCCAAAAGGCCCGTGACTCGCATCAGCTCGATGCCATGGGAAGGGACAGGCGCGAGCAAGAGCTTGCGCAGCTCGTCCCGAATGCGCTCGGCCGAGACCCTGCAAAAGGATGCCATCGCCCGCGGAATGGCCGTCTGGGTGGCCGGATCAAGCGCAAACCCGAGCTGCGCCGCCTGCCGGACCGCGCGCATGGGCCGCAGCCCATCCTCGGAAAAGCGCAACACCGGATCGCCCACCGTGCGAATGGTCTTGCGCGCGATATCGCCCTGTCCTTCCCACGGATCAGCGATGGAATGCGTCACCGGATCGTAGGCGATGGCGTTCATGGTGAAATCGCGCCGGGACAGATCTTCCTCCAGGGTCGCGCTGAAGGTCACCGTCGAAGGCCGTCGCCCGTCGAGATACGCACCCTCGCCGCGAAAGGTCGTCACCTCTACGTGGCGTTGGTTGGGTGGCTCGCCGGCCAGCACCGTCACCGTACCGTGTTGAAGGCCAGTCGGAATCGCGTAGCGGCTACCGAAGATCCGCAGGGTTGCGTCGGGATGCGCGCTGGTGGCCACGTCGAAATCACCGGGCGGCCGTCCGAGCAGAAGATCGCGCACGCTGCCGCCCACGACGAAAGCCTGGTGGCCGGCCTCTCGTAGACGGGCGCAGACAGCCAGCACATCAGTCGGGACAGCGCTGCGGTCGAACATGGGGCGACTCGTCAGGGACCGGCGGCGGCGTCCATGGCCGCGAGCGCCCGCTCCGCCGCGTTTTGTTGCGCTTCCTTCTTCGATCGACCGAAAGCCCGCGCGTACTCCCTGTCGCCGATCAGAATCGCGATTTCGAAGGTCTTCGCGTGGTCGGGGCCTTGCTCGGAAAGCACGGTGTAGGTGGGCGCCGTCTGCAGCTTGGCCTGCGCCAGTTCCTGCAGCCGGGACTTGAAGTCCTTACTGGCCGCCGTCGGCACATCTGCGATGAGCGGGGAAAACAACCGCTCGGCGACCTGAAAGGCCGCCTGGAAGCCGCCGTCCAGGTAAACCGCCCCCAACACAGCCTCGAAGGTGTTCGCCAGCAGTGAACGCTTCAGCCGCCCGCCGGCCTGTTCTTCGCCCCGGCCAAGAAAGATCCACTGCCCAAGCGATAGGATTTCCGCCACCTGGGCAAGCCCGGATTCGTTCACGATGGAGGCCCGGGCCTTGGAAAGCTCGCCCTCGGGCATGTCGGGAAAGCGCCTCATCAGGAGGTCACTGGTCACCAACGCAAGCACGGCATCGCCCAGGAACTCCAGGCGTTCGTTGTCGGTTCGGCTGGTTTCCTGGGTTTCGTTCATCCACGACTTGTGGGTAAGGGCGGTTTCGCACAGCGAGGCATCGCGAAAGGCGTAGCCCAGATTTTGTTCGAGAATGGCGTAGGCGGAGGGTTGTGGAGTGGACGGCATAGACGGGGGATGGAACAATGATAGCCCAAGCGATGGACGTGGCCAGTCTTAGCACCTTCAAGCTCTTGCAAAGAGCCCTGACGATCGCCGCGCTCGTCCTCGGGCAAGGCGTCCGTTGGTTCGTCGGATGGCTGGTCTTGCTGCTTTCCTTCGCGGGGCTCGCCCGGCGACGGAAGTGGTTTGCCCAGTGCCTCCTCGATCTCTTCAGGCATCTCGGCGCCACCTTCATCAAGATCGGCCAGATCATGAGCACGCGCCCCGACCTGGTCCCCGAACACATCACGCAAGCCTTGGCGCACCTGCAGGACGACGTGGGGCCGTTTCCCTACGAAGACGTGGTGCGAACCATCGTCGAAGATCTCGGGCGCCCCATTGATCGTATCTTCACCGAGTTTTCGATACGGCCCATCGCCTCGGCCTCGGTTGCCCAGGTTCACAAGGCGCGCTTGCCTGACGGCCGCGTGGTGGCGGTGAAGGTTCGTCGACCGAACGTCCTCGAAATCTGCACCTTCGACCTGGCCGTCATCAAGTGGGTTGCCCACCTCATCGGCAAGCTGCCGTTCATGGCGGCGGTGTCGCCCGAAGCCTCGGTCGACCAGTTCGCGCGCGCCATTTACGCCCAGCTGGACTTTCGGGTCGAGGCCCGCAACAACAAGCGGTTCCGCGAGAACTTCAAGAACGAGCCCGATGTGGTCTTTCCCGATGTATTCGAGGACTACTCTTCCGAGCGAATCCTGTGCATGACCCATATCGACGGCACCAAAATCCTGGACGCCCACAAGAGCCCGAGCGACCCCAAACGCATCGCGCGACTGGGGCTGCGTGCCCTGATGAAGATGATCTTCGAGGACGGCTTCGTGCACGCCGACCTCCACCCTGGCAACATCTTCGTGCTCGACAACAACCGCATCGCCATCGTCGATCTCGGTCTGGTTGGTGAGCTCGACCCTCCCCACCGGGCGACGTTTTCCCGCTTCTTCGCCGCCTGGGCCGGCCGCGACGCCGACGCCATGGCCCGCCTGCTCTATTCCTTGGCCATCAATCCTGCCGGCAGCGCCGATGCATACGAGAAATTCCGCACCGCGATCGTCGATTTCATGACCCGCACCTGGGGGCAGCGCATGGCTGAGGTTCACCCGGGCAAGCTGCTGCTCGACATGCTCGGCCTCTTGCGCCGACATCGCATTCGCATCGCGCCTGCATTTACCATCGTCAACATCGCCATCGCAGTGACCGAAGGTATCGGCCGCCAGCTTGACCCGGATCTGGACGTGATGGCGGAAGCAATCCCGTTCTTCGTGAGCCACCCTGCGCTGTTTCAAGCGGGGTGAGCTGCCTGAGTCTACCTGAGCGTCAACACCAACTGATAACCGTCCCGAACCACCACCAGCTGGCCGCCCGAGCCGTGTTCCAACTTCTGCTCAAGCTGCCTGAGCAGGGGCGCGGTGGCCACCCTGGCCTGCTGGCCGAACACGACGTGGGTGATAACGTCGCCCGCCTGCAGGTAGCCGCTGGCAGGGCTTTTCCGGTCGACGCTCGCCACCTTGAGCCCTGGCACGCCAATCTCGGCGGCCTCGGACTGCGACAGCGGCACGAGCTGCATGCCGAGGACGTGGGCGCCTGACAGCGCGGCGTTCTCTCCTAGCTGAACCTTGGCAGCCACCCGCCGTCCACTGCGCAGGAAGACCACCTCCACCAAGTCTTTGGGCGCACGCGACTGGATCACACGCTGAAGCGCCGCGCTTCCGTCGATCCGGCGTCCCGCCACCTCGCTGATGACGTCGTTCGAGCGCAGACCTGCGGTGGCCGCCGGCGAGCCCGGATTGACCACGTTCACCAGCGCCCCGGGCTCGAAAGGAACACCCAGACGGGCTGCCTTCTCGGGTGTCATGTCCTCGGTTCCCACCCCCAGATAGCCGCGCACCACGTTGCCGGAACGTTGGATCTGGTCCGCAATCTGACGGGCCAGGTTGATGGGAATCGCAAAACCGACGTTCATCGCGACCGCGGGATTCAGGATCGCCGAGTTGATGCCGATGACCTCGCCCTTGAAATTGAAGAGCGGACCGCCAGAGTTGCCCTGGTTGATGGCGGCGTCGGTCTGGATGAAATCCTCGTACCGGGTGATGCGGCCCCCCAGCCCGCGGTTCTTGGCACTGACGATGCCCATGGTCACGGTCTGTCCGAGGCCGAGCGGATTGCCTATGGCGAGCACGTAGTCGCCCACGCGAACCTGATCCGAATTGCCGATCTGAACCGGCCGCAAATCGGGCGGCGGATGGTTGAGCTTGACCACCGCCACGTCGGTCGACGGATCGCTACCCACCACCCGCGCCTCGAACCGCCTTTCGTCGCCAAGCTGGACCCAAACCTCGTCGGCGCCGGCCACCACGTGGTTGTTGGTCAAGATGATGCCGGCCCGGTTCACCACGAAGCCCGACCCGAGGCTCATCTCGGTCTCGCGCCGTACCGGCGGGCTGCCAAGCGCAAAGCGTTCGCGGAAGAACTGCATCATGGGGTCTTCATTCACGACCCGCGGGAGCAGCTTGGTGCTTTGGATGGTTACCACCGAGCCCTTAACCCTGTCCACCAACGGCGCTACCGAAGAGCCCATCTCGGTGGGAGTCGGCGCGGCCTGCGCCAGCATCGAAAGCAGGAGCAAAGCGGAAACTGACATGAGCAAGCCTCGTGGAACCGAAGCGAAACCAGAAGTATAGACGCGTCAGCCGCGGTAGACGACGATGCCCCGCGTCGGATCGTAGGGCGTGAGCGCTACGGTTACCTTGTCACCAAGCACGATCCGGATGCGGTGCTTGCGCAGCTTTCCACCCAGGTGAGCCAGCACCTGGTGCCCATTCTCAAGCTCGATACGAAAGTTGCCCGCGGGCAAAACTTCGATCACGCGCCCTTGAAATTCTATGTGCTCTTCTCGTCCCATCGCAGGGACGCAGAGGCTACTCGCTTGGCCCTCGCTGGTCAAATCGAGAATTCACAATCGAGAATTGCCCCGTCCCTTCGCTGATACACTCGTCCCACAGCCTTGTCCCGCTGGACCCCCATAGGCATTTCCACCCAGGCCCTCGCAACTGTCGACGAGCCTGAGGAGCTCATCGAGGGCAACGCCGTCCGCCTTCTCACCAACGGCAGCGAGGCCTTTCCGGCTTGGATCGCCGCCATCGATGCCGCGCATGCTCGAGTCTCGCTGGAAATGTACATCTTCGCGGACGACCGAATTGGCCGGCGCGTGGCCGATGCCCTATGCCGAGCAGCGGGCCGGGGCGTGACCGTGCGGGTCCTCTACGACTCGGTCGGTTGCCGCCATAACTCATCGAGCTTCTTCGAGGGCATGCGCCACGCCGGCGTTTGGGCTGTCCCGTACCACCCGTACCACGTATGGCGACCCCACTTCTGGACCTTGATCCGCCGTAACCATCGCAAGACCCTGGTCTGCGACGGGGCGGTTGCCTTCACCGGGGGCATCAACATCTCGGATCGATGGATGCCGGCAAGCGACGGCGGCGGCGGCTGGCACGACGCCGCGGTCGAGGTGCGCGGGCCGGCCGTCGCGACCATCGAAGCGGTGTTCCTGCGCACGTGGAATTGGCGGGCCAAGCGCCGCATGCGCCTGCGCAGCAAGCAACTCGCCAAGTCGCCGCCCGCCGGCAACATCTCCCTCGCCGTCATCGCGAACCGCGAGGTCTTGGACCGCTTCGCCATCCGGCGAGCGGCCCTCCACGCAATTCTCGCCAGTCGGCGCAGAGTCTACCTGGTCAGCCCCTATTTCCTGCCGGATCCGGGATTCATCCGCAGCTTGGCCGCGGCCGTGCTGCGCAAGGTGGACGTGCGCGTACTGGTCCCAAAGCAAAGTGACACCACCACGGTGGACCTTGCCTCGCACGCAACCTTCGGCCGCCTTCTGCAAGCCGGCGTGCGCATCTTCCAGCATCACCCGGTGGTGCACACCAAGGCCCTACTGGTAGACGAAGACTTCGTGTCTATCGGCAGCTACAACGTCGACCACCGATCCCTGGTCTACAACCTGGAAATGGTGGTCAATGTCCTGGACCGCGACCTGAACGCCAGCGTGGCTGCCGTGCTAGAATCGGACATGGGCCGAGCGCAAGAGGTGGACTGGGCGAGGTTTCGCCGACGCTCGCTGCTGGTGCGCATCCTCGAACGCATCGCCTATGGGTTCCGGCACTGGTTCTGAAGACCGGACACTACTTGAACTCGGCGATGACCGGGGCGTGATCAGACGGCTCCTTCCCTTTGCGCGAGTTGCGATCGATGGTGGCTGAAATGCTCCGCTCGGCCAACCGCGCCGAGCACAGGACAAGATCGATGCGCAACCCAAGGTTCTTGGGAAACGCGAGCTGGCGATAGTCCCACCACGTAAAGTGTCCGGCGTCCTGGTTGTGCAAGCGAAAGGCATCGGTGAGTCCCCAGCCCCGGACCTCGGCGAGGGCGGCGCGCTCGTCGGGATGGCACAGAATCTGGTCTTTCCACGCCAGCGGGTCGTGCACATCGCGGTCGTCCGGTGCAACGTTCAGATCGCCGCACAAGACAAGCTGTGAGCTGGGATTCGCGTTCGCATCGAGCCAGCGCCGCCAACGTGAAAGCCAATCCAACTTGTAACGAAATTTTTCCGAGCCGACCGCCTGTCCATTTGGCACATACACGCTACCCACCTTGATGTCGCCCACCGACGCTACGAGGAAACGCGCCTGACCGTCATCTCCCCCGTCGCCGAAACCCATCACCGGATCGCAGAACGGCTCGCGGCCCAGCAGCGCAACCCCGTTGTACGTCCTCTGCCCGTAACACAGCACGTGGTAACCAGCAGCTTCGATTTCCGCGCGCGGGAATGCGGAATCCTCGACCTTGGTTTCCTGCAAGCAGAGAACATCAGGACGATGCTCGGCGAGCCAAGCAATAACGCGGTCCAACCGTTTGCGAATCGAGTTGACGTTCCAGGTTGCTATCTTCATGCTCACCTCGGGAGGGCGAAACCGTGAGAATCTATGCGGGCAGCGATCATGCAGGGTTCAGTCTACGCAAAATCGTGGTCGAACGCTTGCGCGCTCAGGGTAAAGACGTTGTGGATCTGGGAACCGATTCCGACGCCGCCTGCGACTACCCCGAGTTCGCCCACGCGGTAGCCAACAAAGTTCGCAGCGAGCCCGGCGCCATGGGCGTTCTGGTGTGCGCCACTGGGCAGGGCATGGCGATGGCGGCGGGCAAGGTTCGCGGCATCCGGGCGGCGCTACCCTGGACCGTCGAGGCCGCGCGGCTGTCGCGCATCGACAACGACGCCAACGTCCTGTGCTTGGCGGGGCGACTTCTGACCGAGGAAAACGCGTACGCCATGGTCGACACGTGGCTTGCCACCAGCTTTGCCGGTGGCCGCCACGCGCGGCGTATCGCGAAGGTCGCTGCCATCGAAACCGCATCTGCGGTCGCCTTTGTGACTGAAAGCGAACGCCTCCATCTCGCGGAGCTGGGAGTTCCCAAGAAGCTTTTCGAGCCGGACCCTTCCCTCTTCACAAACGATGCCGCCTTCCATTCTGCGATACGAGCCGGCATGGGGTGGCTCTCGCTGCCGCAGGTGATGGCGGACAAGGTTCCCGAGATGGTTGGGCTCGCGGAACACGTGAGGCACGCCCGGCTCAAGGACGTTGTCCTCCTCTTCGACGATGCTGACGAAGCCGCGGCCGCGAAGCTTTGTGGGGTGTGGGGAACGGCAGGAATGCGTCTGCACGTTGCGCACGACGGCGGACCCGAGGAGCTCGCGGGCATCGAAGGGGCCGTTCATCTCGACTCCACCCTTGTGCTCGCTTTCTCGCGGACCGCGCACGCGGGCAAGGATCTGCTGGCCAAGGAACAGCGCCTCTGGTCGAAGATGGTCGCGCATCACTTGGGCAACGCTCAGCGCGCCGGTGAGCAGTTTGCTGCGGTGGCTGCGCCGGACAGCGAGCTCGCCCGGCTCGCGGAAACGCATCGCTACGCGAAGGTTTTCCTTGAGCCGGCCGCTCTTGGCGAAAGCTTCGGCGTGCTCGGCTTTGCTGGGCTTTTGCCGGCGGTGTTGGCGGGGATCGATCCGGTGCGGCTGGTGGCGCGCGCGAAGAAAATGTCGGAGGCTTGCCGGGCCGAGCGGCTGGAAGACAACCCCGGCGCCAGCCTCGGGATATTGCTGGGGGCCATGGCAAAGCACGGGCGACACAAGCTGACCCTGCTTGCCTCGCCCTCGCTCGCGCCAATCACCAGCTGGATCGAGCTTCTTCTGTTGCAAGCCACCCGCGGTCCGCGGGGGGGAATCACCGTGATAAGCGGCGAGCCGCTGCGGCCAAGCTATCGGCCCAACCGCGTCTTCGTGCACCTTCAGGCCGCCGACGATCCGCCCGCCATCGCGCCCGAGGCGATGGAGGCGCTTCACATCGCCGGGCAACCGTATATCCAGATTGGGTTGGAAAACAGGCTCGAGATCGCGGCAGAGATCTTCCGCTGGCAGGTGGCTGCCAGCGTCGCCGCCATCGCTCTGGGCGCGAATCCCTTTGCCGGCCAGGTTGAGCGTCCGTCGCCAGGGTCCGGCCAAGCGGCCGTCTGAAATCGGCCGAGCCGTCCGGATTTCGGCCACCCTCGCCTCGGGCACCGCTAAATCTCGTAGAGTCCGCTTTGGGCACGCCGGTTGCTGTATGCCGGCGCATGCGCACATTCATCTTCTTCGCCATCGTCCAGCTCACATCGATCTTCACAGTCGCGACTGCCCACGCAGACTGGCTGCCGGTTCTGTCGGGTCCCGTCACCCGCGTCGTGGCGGCTGGCAAGTACGCAGCGGTCCTTCGCCGAGGGGAAGTCTTGATCCTCGGTGAAGACGGCGGATTGGTCTTTCGCGCCGCAGAGAAAACGGCGGCAGGAGACGGACGAAAGCGATCGGACCACAAGACGATGGCGGAGGCAACTCTGGACCGGCTTGAGATTCCCGAAATCGACCGCGATAGCGATTACACCGACGACTTGGTCGACGACGAAAGCCGTCTCGGGCAACGACGGTCCTGGCGCTTGGCAGGCAAGGCCGAGCCCCTTTACGCCGAGGCCGTTCCCGAGGTTCTGGCAGCAAGCTCAACCGACATCTGGCTTGGCAACGACCGCGGCCTCTATCGCGTCGGCGACGACGGCGCGCTTGTCCGGCGGTACCCCCTCGACCGGCCGGGGCCGCACTTGGCTGCCGCGGGACGTCTCTTGGCCATCGACAGGGGAGCCTCCATCGAGATGTTCTCGCTGGCGGACGCAAGCACGAGCGTGACCACCGTCCAGTCGCAGGTCGAACACCTGGCAGTATCACCGGCCGGACGGCTGGCCTGGACTACCGGTCGGCAGATCTGGGAAACAGGTCCCTCCGGAAGCGCGCGTTTCGAGGCGACCGGCCCCGCGGTTGACCTGGCCTTTTGCGGCGAAACCGTCGTCGCCCTGCTGGCCACGGGCCTTGTCGCCATCGCGCCGCAAGGGCGTGGCGAAATGCGGTCAGCGCCGCCCCAGGCGCGCAGGGTAGTCTGCCCGGCCGGCCCTTCCCTACCCTGGCTCGCCGTCGGCGAAGGTTTGTGGATGTCGTCGGACCAGGGCCAGCAATGGACCGCAGTGGCCGGGCCGAGCGGCGCATCGCTGTTTGACGTCGCGGTCAGCGATCATCACGTGTGGCTGGCCTCCAAGGATGGTGTCTTCATGTCGGTTGATGGCATCGTGCACGCCGAGGCCCGTGCGGAAGCGAAAAACCAGACCTCGAACGGCGCGCTCCGTCGGCGGCTTTCGTGGCTTTCGGGGATGCTGCCCAAGGTCTCGGTCCGGGCCGCCGCGACCTTTTCGCCGGGGGCTCACCAGATCGAGGGATTTGCCTTCGCGGCCTTTCCCCTGGGCAGCGAGACCGCGCCGCCGAGGGCCACCGGTACGCCAGACGTCGGCGTGGCGGAGGTGAGGGTCGAGTCGCGGGTTGAGCCCGCCCTCGATCTTCGCGATGCAGAAGCCGACTGCCTCGTGGTCGCAAGACGCAAGGCGATTGAGCTTGCCATGACCGAGCCCGAGAGGGCCCGCTCGTATGTGACGCGGGCCGGACATGCCGCGTGGCTTCCCGAGTTACGCGTGCTGGTCTCACGGCGCTATGGCCGCAGCGAGTCGCTCGATATCAGCGGGTCAGCATCCGATCCTTCTTCCCCTCTTGGGATCGACACCGTAAATGACATACGATATGAGGCGCGGGCCACGTGGGACCTTGCCAGGCTGGTCTTCTCGTCGGACGAGCTCGCAGCACAAGCCCAAGCAATTCACATGGCGGAACTCAGGCGAGACATCGAGACCACGGTCAATCGGCTCTACTTCGAGCGCCGTCGGCTCCGAGTCCTTCCACCCGGCGCCCACGCAGAAAGGGCCGGGCAAGCGCTGCGTTCGCAGGAAGTGGAGGCCGACCTCGACGCCCTGTCGGCAGGCACTTTCGGAACCTGCGTGGCCGGGCGTTCGGTGGGAACACAATGACCGTAGGCAGTGAACAACCGCGACGTTATCCTCGCTTTCCCGTCGACGTGCAGGCGGCCCTGCGCACGAGCAGCGGACGCACCCTGCCCGCCCGCACCCGCGACCTTTCCCGTGCTGGCATTTGCCTCATCACCGGCGAGGGATTGCCCGCAGGAGAGCAGCTCCAGGTCGAGCTGGTCCTGCTCATTGGCACGAGCTCGGAATCGGAGCCGCTGCCATTACGAGCCCGCGTCGTCTGGTGTACGTCGATTGCGAGCGCCTTTCAGATCGGCGTGATGTTCGACCAACTGACTCGCAAGGAATCGGGCTTCTTGGACATGTTTCTGCGCTACCTCGACGGATCGATCCTGCCGGCGGGGGCCGAGATGGTAAGCACCGATGGCGGGTACGGCCAGGAGGAAGACACTGCCGAAGACTCCTCGCCCGACGACAAAGACGATCCGTTTCGACGCTAGCGCGGGGCCGCTGGTCTAAACCCCGGCTCGCGCCAGGATCATTTCGGCGGCGCGCGCACCATCGATGGCAGCGCTGACAATGCCGCCTGCGTAGCCCGCCCCTTCGCCCACCGGAAAGAGCCCTGACAAAGACGGCGATTCAAGCGTGGTCGGATCGCGAAGGATTCGCACCGGCGCGCTGGTTCTGGTTTCCGAGGCCACCAGCACCGCGTCTTCGTGCACGAAACCACGCACCCTCCGCCCGATCGCCGCGAGACCTTCCCGTAAGGATTCAGTCACGAACCGGGGAAACAATTCGTCGATCGGGTGGGCGACGATGCCAGGGTGGTAGCTCGACTTGGGCAACGAAGTGCTCGGCCGAGACTCGAGAAAATCCATCAGGCGCTGAGCCGGCGCACGAAAGGCGCCACCGCCCGCCGCGAAGGCTGCCTGCTCGATTCGGCGCTGGAATTCGATGCCCGCCAGCGGGCCACGCGCAAGGTCGCCGTAGTCTTCCGGCCGAACCTCCACCACCATAGCGGCGTTGGCGTGCGGCGAATCGCGCCTCGAAAGCGACATGCCGTTGACGACGATACCGTCTGGCTCAGTCGCCGCCGGTACGATGAAGCCACCCGGGCACATACAGAAACTGTAGACGCCACGGCCGCGGGCCTCGGCGCTCAGCTGATAGAAGGCCGCCGGCAGGCGCGAATCGCCGGTCGCCCTGCCGTACTGAATGCGATCGATCGCGGTCTGTGGATGTTCAAGTCGCACTCCGACCGCGCTGCCTTTACGTTCAATGGCAAGGCCAGCCTCGGCTGCCCACGCGTACACGTCGCGCGCTGAATGACCACTCGCCAGAATCACAACCTCCGCGGGCAACTCGTCGCCGTCGCAAGTCCGAACTGCAGCGGTGCGACCCTGGCGAACCACGATGTGCGAGAGCGCTGACGAGAATCGATAGCTGACGCCTCTCGCTTCGAGAAATAATCGAAGCGCAGACAGGACCTTGGGCAGACGATTGGACCCGACGTGCGGCCGCGAATCGACGGTGATCTCGTCGGGTGCCCCGAATCGAACCAAGTCCGCGAGCACGCGCTCCACTGCCGGGCGATCCTTGGTGCGCGTGTAGAGTTTTCCGTCGGAATAGGTGCCGGCGCCGCCTTCGCCGAAGCAGTAGTTTGAATTCGGATCCAGGTGCCCCCGCTGCACGCCCGCAAGATCGTGTCGCCTCGGTTGCACTGGTTTTCCGCGTTCAAGAATCGTCGACGGAAGGTTGGCCTCCGCCAATCGGAGAGCCGCCCACGATCCTGCCGGCCCCGAGCCCACGATCACGACGCGCGGGCGGGGAACGGAGTCGGGCCAGCATCGCGGGGCGATTTCGATCGAGCTCTCCTGGGCTGTTTCACCCTTGAAATAGGCTTCGACGCGCAGGCGATGGCCTAGGGCATGTGCCTTGCGCGCGTCGAGCGATCGTCGCACCACGCGCACGCGTTCGATTTCTCTCGACGCAATTCCGAGACGATGCGCGACTTGCTCGACGAGAGGATCGTCGCGGGCATCGAGTGGAACGAAGAGATCAACAATTCTGCTCATATGAGGCGGATTCCCTGGCGGTGGGGCGAAGACTCATCCGTGAATTCGCGCCAGGCCAGTCTTTTCTGGTTGACGGAATGCCGAAGCCAAAGTAAAGATATTTTTTCGACCGAATCACACATTCCCTCCGGAGCTCGCCGCAGGCGCACCGGTGTTGAGATACCGGCTACCAAGCCGACGCACTGACAGCTAGTAGGTCTTATTAAGGATTCTGAGTGATTCCAGCTTTCGGTCAATATTCGGTAACGAATACCATCGCTGCGTTCGCAGGTTTGATGGCGTTTCCGCTCGCCATTCCTACGCAGGATGTTCACCCTGCCCTGCCGGCGGCTCGCCGCGAAGCGCCGATTTCTGCTGCATCCGCAAAGACCGCGTCTCAGGGGCCGACAGAGTCGTGCCTGGCAAACACGATTTGCGAGGTGAAGGATCGCGTGCGTTGGCGAACGCCAGCGTGGCGCCCGACGTATTGCGAACGAATCGCTCACGCCGTGTACGAGTCATCTCAACAGTATGACGTTCCGGCATCGCTTCTTCTCGCTGTGATGATCAACGAGAGCGACATGAACGAAAATGCGGTCCGCACGACCATGAAGAATGGAACTGTTTACGCAAAAGACGGCGGGCTCATGGGCATTCGTTGCATCGTCGACAAGCAGGGCCGCTGTATCAACGGCCTGGTGCGCGGACTGCACTGGAAAGAAGTGATGAATCCAGTGAAGAACATCGAGATCGCCGCGCGCGAGTTGGCCCACTACCGCGACGGCGGCGGGATCAGCACAACGACGGTGCGAACCCGCGACAGTCATGGAATCTTGCGAACCAGACAGAAGTCGATTCCGTGTCTACACAAAACCCACGCTTATTGGGCTCACTACAATCACGGTCCACACTACATCGATCACGGTCCCGCCCGACACTACCCCCATCGCATTGCTGTTCTCTACTACGCGCTCTCGCGTGCGATGAACGTCGACACGACCACGCTGACCTCGATGCGACTGACCGTGGTGGATCGGGGCAAGCGACCGCGCACCGCAGACCGTCCGATCGAGGCCAGATATCAGAAGCTTTGTCAAGCCATTCGTGGTGTCGGCCCTGTTTGCATCGATCGCACCACGGCGCAGCTCCATTCGACCCCGGCGAATTAGGCGTCCGGTCCGCCGGCCGTGCTAGGTCCGTCTGCCGAGCGTCCTATGGAATAGCTCTTCGATGACCGGATTGTAAGGTCAGGTCTTCGGCGTCAGGGTCAGCTTCTGTGCAACCACCACGGACTCGCCCGCGAACGGCGGGAACTTCCAGTGGGTCACGGTGCTGCGTATACATTCGGTCATCTCGTTGTCGATCTGAGGCGAAAGGTTCATCGTCGCAACCTGACCGGACGGTCTCACCGTGATCTCAAGCATCACACCCAGTCCCGACTGCATCTGGAGCGCGGTGTTCTTCTTCAATGCGCGCTCGTAGCACTTCTGCAGCGCCTGCGCACCCTGCCTGACGACCTTGCTCGCCTCTTTCGGGTTGAGGTCGCCCTTCCCCAGCACGATGTCTCCGTCCGCTCCCGCGCCGTGCTTGCCCTTGATTTCGGCGATCAGGTTCAAGATGTCCGGGTCGGTGAGCTGCACGCGCGCGGGCGCCGTCATGGCAAGGGCCAGCTTCTGCTTCAGCTCGGCGTTTTGGCTCTTGAGCTCGCTCAGGTCTTTCTTGCACTCAACCACTTTGTTGTTGGCCTCGTTGAAGCGCTTCATCCATTCCTCGTCCCCTCCCCCTTTGCATCCCGTGAATGAGGTTACTGCGCACGCCAGCGCAACACAGGTCATGACTCGTCTGGTGGGTGTCACGTGATCTTCTTTCCATCTCGATGATACCGTGCGATTGCACGATCGCGCAACCCTACCAATGGGTACGCCGTGCTCCGGGGAATCGACAGTGGAGGATCCAAGCTTGAGCTGTTGTCGGCGGGCAACCTGGGAAGCCGTCCGCCGGCTAGCGCTGTCGGGCTTCTTCGTCGCTAAACTCGACCTTGCCGCTATACTTCGGGCCCTTGCCGCGCAGCCAGAACCTGGTTTGTGCCAGCACATGACTACCCGACTCCAGCGTCATCAGGTACTGCTTGTTGGTGTCGAATTCAGGCTTCGCGACCGTGATGCTGGCGGAGAAGATTCGGCTTCCGCGCTCGCGCATGTACTGTTCATCTCCGGCGACGTAGTGCTGCGAGCCGCCTCCGACCTCCCAGAACTTGACGGTCAGCTCATTGTCGTTGAGCGGCCGAGCGAAGAACGCGATGTACTCGAGCTTCCAGACGGCGTGGTCGTTTCCCTTTTCTTCGATTGGCCAGACCTTGTCGATGGAGGCATGTCGAACCGCCT
This sequence comes from uncultured Myxococcales bacterium, assembly GCA_964491625.1. Classification (GTDB taxonomy): domain Bacteria; phylum Myxococcota_A; class Polyangia; order Fen-1088; family Fen-1088; genus Fen-1118. The sequence continues at coordinate 15,797 of CAZBIU010000007.1, read as the reverse complement.
GGATAAAGGCACCTCCCGATGCGAAGTGGGTGGGCAGTCGACTGTCAGTGATGATGATCTGTCCTTTGAAGACATCCTCGGGCTTGGCCGCATAGGCAGCGGAGACCAGCAGAACCGTGCCAAGGACGAACATCAGTGCACGACCGAATTTCAACATCGTAAATCCTCGTTGGGGCAGTTGATCCAGCAGGAAATGTAGCCGCTTTTGCGGAAGGAAGCACATGGGATTTTTTGACTGGAAGTTCCGCACTGATAGCTTGGTCTGTGATGTCGCGTGCTTTGAGCGCCGAAAGGGGTTCGCTTAGCCAGCCTTCGGCCGGTGTGGGTGCACCTGCGAGCGCCGACCTTGCCCAGACTCTCGACGAGGCCCAGCGTTTGGCCGCAGGAAGCGCGCGAGCGGTCAGCACGGTCGATATTCTGTTGGCCAGCCTGCGCACGGGGGGGGCGGTCACGCGCGTCCTCGCCGAGCGAGGCATCTCACAGGCTGCGATCGAGCTTTCCGGAGGCAAGGTCCGGGCGACGGACGTGGTCGAGTTGGAGTCCCTCTGCGACGCCAGTCGCGACATCGCGGCCGGCTTCGGCGGTGCACAAACCACCTCGCTTCACCTGCTTCTGGCTGTGCTGCGCAGCGAGGGATCGGCCACGGAAGCATTGCGCCTCGCGGGCGTGGACCCATCCAAGCTGAGGAGCATCGTGATGCGATCGCTGACCGGGCCGGCGGTTCCCGCGGAGCGCCGCGCGCCTCGCCTGACCGGAGCCGGGCCGGGAGTGCGGGGCCAGGAGCAGGATGTCGCGGAGCCGCAGAGCAACACCTTGGCCAACGCCTCGCCGCCGTCCCGGGACGAGCAAGGCGAGCCCGATGTGGCGGACGGTTGGGGCTTGGTGCCGATTCCACCGCCCCAGGTGGCGGTCTTGCGCCGTGAGCGAGAGGTTGGTCGGCTGCTGGACCTCCTGCAGGCCCAAACTGCCCGGCTCGTGCTTGTGGTAGGCGAGCCTGGGTCGGGGCGCTCTGCCTTGCTGTCGGCCCTGTCGGCGGTCAGTCTCGATCCACCGCTCCGCCCCTGCGGTGATTTCGGCGCGCCTCCGTCGCCGGGCGCGTTGCTGCAGATGATTCACCGCCGCGCCCCGCTGGCCTCACCGGTGGTGCTGGACGGTTCGGCGTGGCTTGGCCCCGAAGGTTCGGACGGCGTCCTGCAACTGATCGGCACCGCGGCCGCCGGCCGGCGCTGGATTGTCATCCTGACGCCGGCCGACCTTCGACGCTTGGAGGCGACCTGCCCCGACTTGACCAACCAATGCGAGACCGTGCTGCTGCTCCCGCCCGAGCCGGCGGTTGCGTTGGAAATGATCGAGTCAGGCTTGGACAGTTTGGCGGCAGCCGGCAAGGCGACACTCGCGCCTGAGTTGGCCGTGGCGCTGCTGCGGCTGTCGGGGCGCTATCCCAGCGAACGGGGCCAACCCGGGCGGGCGTTGGCCATCGCCGAGATCGCGGTGGCGCGAGCCGAACGACTCGGCCGATCCGAGATCCTGGCCGCGGACATTGCCGCGGTGGTTGGCGACGCCTCGGGCGTCCCGGCGAGCCAGCTTCTGCGCGACGACGACGAACGCTTTCGCGGACTGGAGGAACGCCTGGCCGAGCGCGTGGTTGGCCACGCCGAAGCGCGCGCCGCGATCGCGTCAGCGCTACGGCGCAGCTACGCCGGTTTTCGTGGTCACCGCCCGCTCGCGTCGTTCCTGCTGTTGGGGCCCACCGGGGTTGGAAAGACTGAAACCGCGCGGGCCGTCGCAGAAGCCCTTTTCGACGGGGAATCCGCGCTCGTGCGCATCGACCTGTCCGAATACAGCGAGCCTCATTCCGTCGCGCGCCTCATCGGTTCGCCGCCCGGCTACCTCGCCCACGAGGACGGGGGCCAACTGACCGAGGCCATCCGGAGACGGCCGGCTTCCGTCGTTCTGCTCGACGAGCTGGAGAAGGCCAATCGCGACGTCCTGCTGGTCCTGTTGCAGGTGCTGGAAGACGGCAGGCTTACCGACGGGCGCGGGCGCACGGTGGACTTCTCGGCTGCCGCCATCGTGATGACCTCGAACCTCGGCAGCGAATGTTACCGGCCGACGCGAGCCCCGGCGCCGTCGACGGTGCTGGCCTTGGCGCGAAACCGATTGCCGCCCGAGCTTTGGAACCGAATCGACGAGGTCCTGTGCTACGCGCCTCTGTCGAACAAGGACTTGGCTGCCGTCGTCGCGCGGATCGCGCGCGATTCCAGCCGGCGCCTGCAGGCCGAGCGTGGCATCTCCTTCGAGATCGATGACAGCGTGACCCGTGAGGTCTTGCGGCGCGAGACCGACCGTAGCCTGGGTGCCCGCCCGCTACGGCGCGCCTTCGAGCGCTTGGTCGAGGGGCCGCTCGCCAGCGAAATCGTCGCTGGCCGATTGACCCGAGGTTCGCGCTTGCAGGTCGGCTGCCGCGCATCGGGCACGCTGGAGGTCCTGCCGCTGCCAGTTATCGCCAGGCCTGTTTGAGCAAGCGGGTCTTCACCCACTGGGTGAGCGCGACGTAGCAGACCACCGTGATGACGAGGAACGGCCAATAGAGGACCGGCAGGGCCACGAAGCCGAGCGCCCCCGCAATCGGCGAGTACGGCAAATAGATACCTACGGCGATGACGAGCATGGACGTCACGCTCAGCGGCCAACTGGCCCGACTTTGCACGAGCGGCAGCTTGTTGGTTCGGATGACGTGAATAATGAGGGTTTGCGTGATGAGTGACTCCACGAACCAGCCGGTCTGAAACAGCGCGGACTGGGCCGGCGTGTTGGCTCCAAACACGAAGTACATCAGAAGGTAGGTCGTGTAGTCGAACACCGAGCTGCACGGGCCGATCAGCAAGATGAACTTGGTGATGTCGTTCATCGACCACGGTCGAGGCCGGGTGGTCTGTTCCGGGTCGACGTTGTCGGCCGGGATGGGCACCTGCGAAAAGTCGTAGAGCAGATTGTTGGAAAGAATCTGGATCGGCGCCATCGGTACGAAAGGCAGGAATGCGCTGGCCCCGACCACCGACAGCATGTTGCCGAAGCTGGAGCTGGCGCCCATGCGAATGTACTTGAGGATGTTGGTGAAGACCTTGCGGCCTTCCAGCACGCCGTCACCCAGCACAAGCAGGCTTTTTTCGAGCAGCACCAAGTCCGCCGATTCCTTTGCGATGTCGACCGCCGAATCGACCGAGATACCCACGTCGGCCGCGCGTAGCGCCGGCGCGTCGTTGATGCCGTCGCCCAAAAATCCGACCACGTGTCCCTTGCTCTGCAGCGCCTGAATGATGCGCTGCTTGTGGGCGGGAGCCAGGCGTGCAAACAGGGTGGTTCGTTCGACCACGTCCGCGAGATCCCCGTCCGACATGGCTTCGATCTGGGCGCCCAGAAGCATGTGCTCTGTGGGGATGCCGACCTCGTGGCAGATCTTCTTGGTGACGAGGTCATTGTCCCCGGTCAGCACCTTGACCGAGACACCATGCTCCCGCAACGCGGCGATCGCCGGCGCGGTGGTCTCCTTGGGCGGATCGAAAAATGCGACGTAGCCGCGCAACACCAGGTCGGTCTCGTCGGCCTTGGAGTAGGCAGCCTTGCGTTCCACGTCACGGTAGGCGATGGCGAGGACCCTGAATCCGTCGGACGAAAGCCTACGATACTCTTCCCGTAGATCCTCGATGAGGACGGTTTCCATGGGCATCACCTCGCCGTCGATTTCGAAGTGCGTGCAGCGCTTGAAGACCTCTTCAGGCGCGCCCTTGCAGATGAGCCGCGGCGTCCCGGCCGGCATCTCCACGATGACCGACATCAAGCGACGCCCAAAATCGAACGGAATCTCGTCCATTTTCGTGTGCGCGGGAACCTTGAACTGGTCGTGGATGTCCTGTCTATGCGCGAGCACAGCGCGGTCGAGGACGTTCTTGAGCCCGGTCTGAAAGTGGCTGTTGAGGTACGCCATCATCAGGACGTCGTCGTCTTCGGTGAGCTGCACATCGCAGTGCTTTTCCAGCACGACGTGATCCATGGTCAGGGTACCGGTCTTGTCCGTGCACAAGACGTCCATAGCGCCGAGGTTCTGAATGGAATTCAGACGCTTGACGATGACCTTCTTCTTCGACATCGAGATGGCGCCCTTGGACAGGCAGACCGTCACGATCATCGGCAACATCTCCGGCGTCATGCCAACGGCGACTGCAAGGGCGAAGAAGAAAGCCTCGTTCCAGTTGTGACGGCAAAGCCCGTTGATGAGAAACACCAGCGGCACCATCACCATCATGAATCGAATCATGAGCCAGGTGAAACGGCTCACACCCTTGTCGAAGCTGGTGCTGGTGCGCTGGGCGGTGACGGCTTTGGCGATGCTGCCGAGGTAGGTATTGGCCCCGGTGCCCACTACAATCGCGGTCGCGCTTCCGCTCTCGACGCTGGTGCCAAGAAAGCAGATGTTCTTGAGCTCGATCGGAGAGCCGGCCGGCGTCGCCTCGCGCGCGTCGAACTTCTCCACCGGCATCGACTCGCCGGTGAGACTGGCCTGGATGACGAAGAGGTCCTTGCAGGACAGCAGGCGGACGTCAGCCGGGATCATGTCCCCGGCCGCCAGCTTCACCACGTCCCCCGGCACAAGCTCGGACAGCGGAATCTCGCGCGCCGCGCCCTCGCGCACCACGGTGGCGGTGACTCGAATCATCGCCTTCAGCTTGGCGGCCGCGGTGTCCGCGCGGGCCTCTTGCACGAAACGCAGCGCCACGCCCAGCACAACCATCGACACCATGACGATGGCGGCACGCAAGTCGCCCGTCACCGCAGAGAGGATGGCGAGCAAGGACAGCAGGACGACCAGCGGGTTGAGCACGGCCATGAGCAGCAGGTCACGCCACGTGTGGCCTTCTTCCTGGGCGACAGCATTGGCGCCGTGTACTTCGACCCGACGCTCCGCCTCTTCCTGCGACAGGCCGGAAGCCGAGCTGGTGTGGGTGGAGAAGAGCCGTTCGCTGTCCGACGTCGCTGCCTCGACCAGACGTGCGGTGAGGCCCGCGGCCACGGCGGCGCGGCCCGGTTGCACCAAGCGCTTGGGGAGGATGGACGGAAGGGAGAAGGGATTTCGCATGGGCCGGGGTAGCACAGCCACAGTTCCGCAGATGGTGGCCGTCGCATGGTCAGTATATCGACGCGGCCCTGCGTGCAACCCAAATTCGACCACGACACGCAGACGTCACACCTTTTGCGATAGACTCAAGCTGACCATGCACGATCACGATCACCTGCACGGAGCTTTCGGCTCTCCTGGCTCGGAAAAAAGCAGGGTCGCACTGGCGTCGGTCATCGCGGCGCTGGTGCTCACCGGCACGAAGATCGCCGTGGGGCTGTGGACCGGCAGCCTTGGCATTCTAGCCGAGGCCCTGCACTCGGGCCTCGATCTGGCTGCGGCTGTTGTGACACTGTGGGCTGTGCACGCCAGCGGCCGGCCCGCCGACAAGGAGCATTCGTACGGGCACGGAAAGATCGAGAACATGTCCGCGCTGTTCGAAACCGTCCTCCTGCTCGGGACGTGCGTCTGGATCCTCAAGGAAGCCGTGGCCCGGCTTTTCTTCCGCGCGGAGGTTCACGTCGACGCGAACGCCTGGTCGTTCCTGGTCGTGTCTCTCTCCATTGCGGTCGACTTCTCCCGCTCGCGTGCTTTGCGGCGTGTGGCGCAGAAATACGGTAGCCAGGCCCTCGAAGCCGACGCCCTGCACTTTGCCACCGATATCTGGTCGTCGGTGGTTGTGCTGGTTGGCCTCGCCGGCGTGTGGGCAGCACACCGATTCGGCTTGCCGACGCTGGCGAAGGCGGATGCGATTGCCGCCCTGGGCGTTGCGTTGGTCGTGGTCTTCGTCAGCCTGAGGTTGGGCAGAAAGGCCGTGAGCGACCTGCTCGATACCGTCCCGCCCGAGATGGCCGCGCGCATCGCAACCTCGGCCCTTGTGGCCGGTGTGCGCGAGGTCAGGCAAGTACGCGTTCGCCGAAGCGGCCCTGAAACCTTTGTCGATCTTACCCTGGTGGTCGACCGGGGGGAGTCCTTAGAGCGCAGCCACGAGATCGCGTGCGGCGCCGAGGCCGCCATCAAACGGGATCTTCCTAGGGCGGACGTGGTGGTCCACGTCGAGCCTGCGGAAGCCTCGGGAGAGGATCTGCTGGCCGCGGCCAGGCGTGTAGCTGCGTCGCATGATTCGGCGGCGCACAACCTGCTGGTCTACGAGGACATCCAGGGGCTGGTGCTCGAGCTGCACCTGGAAATGAATGGCGAGCTTTCACTGCTGAAGGCACATCAGGTCGCGATGGAGGTTGACCAGGAGCTGCGCCAAATAAGCCCCCGGCTGGTGCGCGTGGTGTCCCATATCGAACCTGCCGGCCGTGCACGCGGCTCCACCGCCGCCAGCACGGAAGACGCTGAGCAGATTCGCGCGGCCCTGCTCGACATTTCCGAGCTGGTAAGCCGCCGAATAGTCCCGCAGGGAATCGAAATCAGGCGATGTGGGTCGGATTTTACGCTTTCCTTTCGATGTGTCCTGCCGCCCGACACCTCGATCAACGATGCACACGATTTTACCGAGAGAATCGAGCGAAGTCTGCGCAGTCAGATTCCCAGCCTGGGCCGGGTAATGATCCGGACGGAGCCCGCAGTCTAGCCTGCAGGTCAAAACATCCCTGGCCCGTCCGACATAAATCGGACACATCGTGCTTGCATTGCTGGATGGGTTTGGCGAAACTACGCCTGCTTGAAGACAACGCGGGCTGCAGCGCCCATTGTAGGGCGAATAAAGGAGTGTTCATGTCTCGTATAGGATACCTGGGCATTGCGGGGTTCTTTGCCTTCTGTTTGCTGATTGCCTGTGGTGACAAGATCAACCCCGCCGGCGACATCCCCAAGCACGACGCCGCTCCTGTGGGAGGGGCTCTGGGCGGCATCGATGGCGGCCAGGCGGTGGAAGTGGGACCGGTCCCAAGCTACGCGGACGTGATCATGCCGCTGCTCAAGCGCTCATGCACATGTCACACCGACGGAGCACAGACCCCGCTCCTCGATACATTTACCAACGTGACCAGCAATGCCAGGGCTGCTCTAGCCGCCATCTCGGACGGCAGCATGCCGGGGGTGCCTGCACTCTCGGGTGACGAACAAAAAATCTTCGAAGCCTGGGTCAGCGCCGGCACACCGAACAACTAGGACAAATCCATGACCAACATCGCCTTCCTCGCTCTTTCGTTGACCCTTGCGGCGGAATCCGATCCGACGATCGCCCCTTCGGCTGATCAGGCCACAACCAGCGAGTCTGCAGCACCGGCAAGCCAGCCCGCACCCGCACCGCCGGCGCCCGAGGCGGCAGCAGCAACCCCGGCGCCAGCCCCAGCTCCGGCCCCTGCCGTCGCGAAGCCGTCGGAGGACGACATCGAAACCCTGAGCGAGGTGATTGACCTGGAGGATCAAGCGACCCAGGACCCGGCAGCCGGCTGGTATGGCAAGGGATTCCCAGAGCGGATTCGTATCCTCGCGCTGCCGACTGCGCGCGTCGTCCGCAAGGGCGGATTCGACTTCGTGATCGACCACCGCTCTGGCACTCCGATCTACAACCGCGCTGGGCATCAACCCGGCGCGGACATGTGGAACAACTTCTTGGGTTTGGACGGCCCCATGGAGGTCGGGCTCGGATTGCGCTACGGGGTGCTTGATCGCCTGGACGTTGGACTCTACCGCGCCGGAGGATCTCGCGTCGACACGTACGAGCTCGACGTGAAAGGGCTGGCGCTGCGACAGGACGATGACGGGGTCGACGTCGGGGCGCGGGCCGGGGTGACGTGGTTCGCGCAACGAAATGCGGAAGACGCGCATGGCTTCTTTGGCCAGCTCCACGCGACACGCCTTATCGCGAATCGGCTTCTGCTGACGGTCGCGGCGCTGTACCATTCCAATTCCACCAATGCCACCAAGTTCAACGAGGACAAGAAGTACTCCGCGGCGTGGGCGGCCGGCGCCGAGCTCAGGCTTGCGGCGCCCGTTTCCCTCGATGCCGAAGTGGTTTCTTGCACGTTTGGCTACTGTTCAAAGAAGCCCGCGTTCTCAGGCGGGGTGAAGTACTTCACCAACCGCCATACCTTTGCCCTTGTTTGCGGCAACACCCAATACATCACGGCCGACGGGTACCTGACCAACACCGACACTGCGTGGAAAGACGTGGTCATCGGTTTCAACATCACCAGGGAGTACTAGCCATGTCCAACTGCGGTTGTTCTGGACGAACGAACGTCACGACCGAGCTTTCCACCGAGCCCTCTCGTCGAGGGTTCTTCGGCAAGGTATCCGCCATTGCCCTCGCCTTTGTCGCGTGGCCGAAGCTTGCCTTCGCAGGCAAAAAATGGGTGGCGCTGCCGCTGGACAAGGCGCCGAAGCTGCAAAAAGTCGGCGGTTCTATGGTGACGCGGATCCGTGGCAAGGATCTGTTGCTGGTTCGCGACGCCGAGGGCAGCGCCCATGCGTTCGAGGCCAAGTGCCCGCACGAATTCTGCGACCTCAAGTACGATCCGGATGACAAGAAGATCGATTGTCCGTGCCATCAGGCCGTCTTTGATCTCTCGGGCAAAGTGCTGGAAGGCCCGCCGCCCCGGCCGCTTGAGACCTACCAGGCGATCGTCGACGGCGAACGCATCCTTCTCAACATCCCGGGCTAGTGCCTCGACCGCGACGTTCTGCAATCATCTAGCTTAGCGGCCGAAGATTGCTTCGGGGGCGTGCTCGTCAGCTAGATTCGCGAACACCGCGGTTGGCTCGCATTGCCTGAGCTCGCCGACGTCGTGCATGCCGGTGGCGACGGCGATCGAATCTGCCCCTATCGCCCTCGCTGCCGCGATATCCTTGGGGGTATCTCCGATCACGACGATGCGGCAGTCTTCGACTGCTGCGCCTAGCTTCTCCGCGCCTCGGCGCGCTCCAGCCATCAGCAGGGTCGGACGGTCGATCGAATCGTCGCCGAATCCACCGAAGCTGAATCGGTGGTAGATACCCACCCTGTCGAGCTTGATTTCGGCGCCCCTGCGAATATTTCCCGTTCCAAGACCCAAGGCAACCTCCGGCCGTGCGTCTGCCATGTCCATGGCTCGCGTCATGCCGTCGTGGATTCGAATCGGGGTGCGCGCCACTTCGTCGGCCAATACGTCCAAGTAGAAGCGGAGTGTCGCATCCATCTCCCGCTCCAGGTCAGCCTCGCTGCCGAAGCTGACACCCAACGCGGCGAAAGCCGTGCGAACGATAGCCTTGTCGGTCATTCCACCAAACGAAAACGACAACATCGCCTTGGATCCGTGGCGCAATTCGAAGGCGCGTTCGATCGCACGCCGCCCGGCACCGCATGTGGTCACCAAGGTTCCGTCAACATCGAAGAGCAGGACGGTTGGCTTCACGGGCAGGTAAGCTGCCCTTGCACACGCGAGAATGCAAGTAACATCGAGGGCGGCTACCCGCGCACGCAGAGGGCAATCACCAGCAAGGCGATCAGGGCAAGGGTCGCGCCGAGCGCAATGGAAACGACCATCCTGCGGGCCCGGCTTGGCTCGGCCGAGATCGCCACCGGCACTTCGCCTGAATGGCGGCGTTTCATGCTTCCTGAAAAGCGAAGCGAGGTTCGGGTTGTCTGCCTTTGCCAAGGCTTCGGGGACGGGGCGGGCAGGCGTTCGGTCGGTGGCAGAAAAGCGCCAGACGAAGCTTCCGCAACGGAAGGCGGCACCCCTTCGGGCGATTGACCGGGCGACTTGCTTGGGCCGCAGAAGTCCGCGTATCTGCGCTGTCCGTCCGCCGACGCAAACGGATAGAGAGACCGGGCCAAGTCCACCACCGAGGGGAACCGATCCCTGGGTCTCACCATCATTGCGCGCTCGATGACCGCCTCCAGCGCCGGAGGAAGATCCTTGCGCAATTCTCCCGGCGGGCGATGTCTGCCCTCCGCGATGTTGCGCAGCAGAGTGTAGATGACCTGGCCCCGCTGCGGTGTCTCTTGGGTCACGCATTCGTACATCACGACGCCGAGCGAATATTGATCGCAGAGCTCGTTCACATGCCGGCCGCCCGACGCCTGCTCCGGCGATAGGTATTGTGAGGTACCCACGATATCGCCTGTCTGGGTGAGCGCGCTCGACGCGATGCCGCCTACTTTCGAGATTCCGAAATCGAGAACTCGGGCGGTCTTGGTTCCATCCCAATCGCGGCACAAGAAGATGTTGCTGGGCTTCAGGTCGCGATGAACGATCCCGGCCTGGTGGGCTGCAAAGACCCCCGCACACACCGCAAGCATGACGTCGGCAAGGGCCTCGAACCCCATTGGCCCGCGGGCGATGGCCTCAGCCAGGGTCTCGCCCTGCAGGAGCTCCATCGCCATGAAGGGGTATTCGCAGTCGATATCAAAGTCGTAGATCGCGACCACGTTGGGATGGTCCAGACGCGCCGCCGCCTTTGCCTCGATTGCGAATCGCTTGGCGGCCTTGCGCTTGCTCCTGATATTGCCCGATAGAACTTTCAGAGCAACCTTGCGTCCGAGACGGGTATCCGTCGCCTCGTAGACGGTGCCCATGCCGCCTTCTCCGACCAGTCGTATCAATTCGTAGCGCCCAACCTTCGTTCCTGCAGGCAAGACCTCCCGCCCCTGGCGGGCGCCGTCTGTCTTGTCGCCAACCGACCCTTGCGCGGCTCTAGCGTTTACCCCGGAGTGATACGCCGACGTCACGGCACGACCTCGCCGCTCGGGCTTGGTCACCTGCGAGAAAGGCACCTACCCCACCCCCGTCTGCGCATCGTCGACCATGGGGTCCTCCGCGAAAAATGAGGGATTACTTTATCCGTGATAGCCGGCTTGCGCTACTAAAATCGACACGCGACGGTAGGCGGCGAGCCTGGTCACGAGCCTTGAACAGGTGTCCAGTGCGAAACAGCCAACGACCGCCCCCGCGGCGGCAATGGCTGAAGCTCACGCCTGGCGACAGATGCTGTTTGCCGCGGACCGAGCATTGGCGATGAAGGCCATCAGCTTGTCCTTATCCTTGATGCCAGGCTTCGATTCGACGCCGCTGGCGACATCGACGCCATCGGGACCGACCGCCTCAATGGCGGCCGCCACGTTAGCCGGGCCAAGGCCACCTGCCAGCAGAAACGGCCGGCGCGCGCCCGCCGCGATGGTTCGCCACGGGGCAGGCCGTCCGGCACCGCCGTAGCTGTCGGTGAAGGAATCGTAGAGGAAGAAGCGCGGATTCCAACCCGTGGCCTGGCTGAGCGATGCCTCGTCGAAAACCCGAATCGCGCGGATGATCTGATTGCCCGGCAGGTCCGCCCACGCCTGCGGCTGCTCGTCGCCGTGAAATTGCACGATGTCGAGCCCGAGGTCTCTCACGGTTTCGCTGACCGCGAGTGGGTGCGGGTTCACGAAGACGCCGACCTTGAGCACCCCTGGGGCAATGGCGGCGAGAACCTCGCGCGCCTGATCGTCCTCGACAAATCGTTTTGAGCCGCGCCAGAGGTTGATTCCGATAGCTCCTGCGCCTTCCCGACACGCCAAGGCCGCATCCTCCGGTCTGGTGATGCCACAGATCTTGATCAGGAAGCTCATGGCCGTGCCAAAAGCTCGCGCAGCGACTGCGCTGGGTCAACCGCCTGCATCAGCATCTCGCCGACGAGAATCGCGTTGATGCCCGCCCGTCGCATCCGGTCGACATCGGAGGCCTCGCGAATGCCGGATTCGGCGACCATCAGGCAATGGGGCGGAATCAGCGCTCGCAGCCTCACGGCCAAATCCATGTCCACCTGGAAGGTGCGCAGATCGCGATGGTTCACCCCGATAACGTTCGCTCCAAGACCCACCGCGCGCGCGACCTCCTCGGGATTGTGGGCCTCCACAAGCGCCTCCATCCCCCAGCGCCGCGTCTCGGCGAGTAGCGCGCGCAAGTCGCTGTCCTGCAGGGCCGCCACGATGAGAAGCACAGCATCGGCGCCAGCCGCGCGCGCCTCGACCACCTGGTACACGTCAATGATGAAGTCCTTGCGCAGAATCGGCAATCCGGTCGACGCGCGCGCCAGGCGCAGATCATCGAGCGTGCCTCCGAAGAACGGCGTGTCGGTCAGCACCGACATGGCGGCCGCCCCTCCCCGCTGGTAGGCCGACGCAACCGCTGCCAGGTCGGCGTCGCGGTGGATCCAACCTTTGGATGGCGAGCGTCGCTTGAATTCGGCGATACAAGCGATGTCGCTTGCCGAACGCAAGGCCTGCGCAAAATCCTGCGCTGCAGGCGCGATAGCAGCCTTGCTTTCCAGGTCGGCGAGCGGCAGTCGGAAGCGCGAGTAGCCGACCGCGCGCTTCTTTTCCGCGAGAATCTCGTCGAGGATCATGACTTGACCGTCACGGGTGTAAGGGTACGCAGGCGTTCGAGGACTGCCATGGCCTGGCCGTCGTCAAGGGCACCGATCGCCTGCCGGGTGGCTTGCTTCAAATCCGGGACCACGCCCGCCACCACCAGCCCGGCGGCGGCAGTCATCAACGCGGCAATGCGAGCTGCGCCCGCCTTCCCGTCGAGGGTGTCGAGCAGCATTTGTGCATTCTGCGCCGGCTCGCCGCCGCGCAGTCCGGCCAGGCTGGCTTCCTCAAGACCGAAGTCGGCGGGACGAAGCTCGTAGCAGCGTACTTGTCCTTGGGCCAGCTCGGCTACGAAGGTCGGCCCCGCTGGAGCGAACTCGTCCAGGCCGCCCGCGCCGTGGACGACCATCGCCCGGCGCGAACCCATCCGAGCAAGGGCACGCGCGAGGAACTCGCAGCGCTCGCGGGCAAACACGCCGTTCACGTGGTAGCGGGCGCCCGCGGGATTGGTCATGGGCCCGAGCAGGTTGAACAGGGTGCGAAAGCCAACCTCGCGGCGCGGACCAGCCACATTCTTCGTCGCTGCGTGAAACAGCGGCGCGAACATGAAGCAGACGCCCAGCTCACTCAAGCATTGGCGCGCCAACTCTGGCGTCGGTGCGGGATTGACACCCAAGGCTTCAAGCACGTCGTGCGAGCCCGATTTCGAAGACAGAGCTCGATTGCCGTGCTTGGCGACCTTGACCCCGGCGGCGGCCAGAATCAGCGCCGCCAAGGTCGACACGTTCACGGAGCCCGAACCGTCTCCGCCGGTGCCGCAGTTGTCGAGCAGCACAGGCAAATCAGTCTCCACACGCAGCATCCGCTGGCGCATCGCCTCTGCGGCACCGACCACCTCGTCCACGGTCTCGCCGCGCATTCGCAGGGCCGTGAGCAGCGAGCCGACTTGGGCCGGCGTGGCGGCGCCGTCCATGATCTGCCCGACCACGGCTGTCATCTCGGCTGCGGAAAGCTGCTTGCCTTCCACCAGCCGCCCGAGTGCTTCACGGACCGTCAACGTCTGATCGCTCATGCTGGTCTTTCTGTGGCAGAGAATTGCAGACTAGCGCGCATCGCCGGACGGGGCTAGTACCGGGGCAAGGTTCACACCATCCATATCGGGTGCAACCGAAGCAGCGTCTTCCGAGGCATGGCGTCCACGTCAGGCTCACTGCCAAGCCCCTGCCCCGCTGGCAACCACATCGCCTTCCAAAACTGCGACCCAGGCTATCTTGTGGTCTGGTGCACTTTCGACGAAGGCATTGGCGCCCCCGGGATTTCCATCTTGAACGATGGGACTATTTCGCCGTCGTCGCCAGGGCCTGCTTGAGCTGCTCGTTCTTCGGCTCGGCTTCAAGGCCGCGCTCGAACATGTTGCGTGCCTTGGCGTTCTCGCCCGCTGCGCGGTGCAGGTTGCCCAGCGCCAGGTAGACCTGGGCTTTGGTGAGCCCCGCGGCCTTTTCGTCGAAGCTTTGCAAAAGCAGCGTACGCAGGTAGCGCCGCGCCGATTCCACGTCGTTCTGGCGCAGGGCCAGCCGCGACAGCGCACCCAACACCGAGGCCTGGGTCGGGTCTATCTGGTAAGCCGAGCTGTAGCGTTGTTTGGCAAGCGCCAGGTCGCCGCGCGCCTCGGCGAAGCTGCCCAGAGCCGCCTGCAGGCGGGCGACGTCCTTCTGGCGTCGCGCCTTACCGAGTTGTTCAATAAGTTGGGCCAGGGCGTGCTCGCCCTCGTCGATACGCCCACAGGCGACCAGGGCACGGCCCAGGTTCTCCTGAACCGCGGTGTCGTTCGGCACCAGCTTGGCCAGCCGTTCCAGCGGCGCCACCGCCAGGTCAGGTTTTCCAAGTGGTCCAAGATAGAGCGTCGCGATCTCCGAGAGCAGTGTCTTGAGCTTGCCCTCGTCCTTCTCCAAACCGAGGCGCACCGACAGCTGCGCCACCAGCTCCCGATGGTCGCCAGCCTTGCGCGCGATGCCTTCCAATGCGACCACGGCCGCGAGCCACCCTGGATCGTTGGCCAGAGCGTTCCGATAGAGCGCCGCCACTTCCTCGACGCTGGCGCCGTTGGCGGCCCGGACCGCCGCCCGACGACAAAGGACGTCGGCCTTGCCTTGGGGACTTGTGGCCGCGCCGGCTGCCCTCTCCAATGCCGCGCTGGCTTCTTCCCATGCCTGCCTGTTTTCGTGGATGCGCGCCACCGCCATCAGCGATGGGAAGTGGCCCGGATCTCGGGCCAGAACCGCTTCCAACGCTTCAAGCGCGCTGTCTTCCGCCCCAAGCTTCTCTCCCCAAATGGCAGCCACCTTCACCCGGTAACCGAGCTCGGCCGCCGCGTTGCCGTGCTGAGCTTCGAGATTTGCCTTCTGCTCCAGCATCTCGATCAGCTCGTGCCAACGTTCGAGCGAGGTGAGCATCCGTTCAGTTTCCTCGAAGGCCGCGAGGTTGGCCGGATCCGCGGCCAGGATCTGCTGAAGGTAAGCCAGTGCGCGATCGGGATCCTGAAGCCGCTCGGAGGCGTTCTGGGCCAGCCGGCCGAGCACAGCGACGCGTTCTGCGCCCAAAGCGGCTCCCTCCTGTCGCAGCAAGGCCTCCTCCACCGCCGCCCAATCGCCCTGCTTTTCCTCCAGATCGACCAGCGCGGCCAGCGCCGCCGCATCTTGCGGACTGGCATCGAGGGCGTCTTTGACCGCCTCTACGGCGCCAGCAGCATCGTTGAGTGGGCCGGCCTTGATGGTCGCGATCTGCATCAGCACCGTGCAGCGCTGCTGGCTGTCGTCGAGCACCTGCGCCTTTTCGCGCAGAACCTCGACCTGATTCTCATGTTCGCCGTTGGTCTGGTAAAGGCGCGCCAGCTCGTCGATGGCGCGCACATCGGTTTCGTCTCCCTCACGGCCAGCGCGCCAAGCTGCGATGGCAGCTCGCAGGTTGCCACTCGCCTCGTGCAGTTTCGCGGCCTCGCCGTAGAAAGCCAGCCGCTTGGCCGGGTCCAGTTCGAGCCCGCCGCGCATTTCGATGACTTCGGCCAAGTGTTTCCCGTCGCCTCGTCGCCGATAGAGAGCATCGAGCGCTTCCAAAGCGGTTACGTTCTCCGCATCCGCCTCCAGCACGCGCAGGTACAGCTTGAGGGCCGCTTCTTCGCTCTCTGCTCCGCCCGCGCGCAAGTGCAAACCGGCGGCACGCAAGGCCATCTCAGCGAATAACATCGGATCCACCGACTCCAGCACCGCCTCGACCCGCTTGGCGGCTTCGCCCGGTGTGCCCCCCAGCTCCGCCACGTGCTCCAGGCGATCCACCGTCTCGGGCGAGCCAGGTTCGGCCACAAGAGCTCGTCCCAGCATCTCCAAGGCGTGCGACCAGTCC
>CAZBIU010000006.1:7443-45164 GCA_964491625.1 uncultured Myxococcales bacterium | reverse complement strand
ACGACCGCGTCTCGACCGCAAATTATCGACAAGTCATGACGGCTCGCTCTAAGCCGACCGCTTCAGCCAATAATCACTGCGGCTATCGATGCGCCGATCGAGAGCCTGTTGGCGCAAGACCTGCGCTCCAAGCAGATCGGAAAACGACACCAGTCCGTTGGCGTGGCGATCCCTCTCTTCTTTCAAGTTTACGTCCGCCTGTTCAACAGAGCTCTCTGACACCTGTGCGCTTTGCCAGGCGGTAAACAGATCACTCCATGCTTTCTCAATTTGTAGCGCCAGGAGGTCCTGCGTGTCGGCCAGTTTCTTCCGCGCGATGTTCTCCTTGGCGCGCTGGCTAGCAACCTCGTGCGAGGCCGTCCAGATATCAGACAACGGCACGCTGAGCACGCCGAACACTAGGGCGTTGGTGACTCCTGGCATACCTTCGATGTCGGCTCGATAAACGCCAGCGCCCACCGAGGCTGTCGGCAACATTTCGCCGCGCTTCATGGCCGCCTGCAAATGTTCCGCCTGCACCCCGCTTTGCAGTAGAAGGATTTCCGGGCGACGTGCGATGGCACCTTCTTCTCCCCGCTTGAGTGCCCCGGGATCGGCGGGCGCAGCGAGACCGTCGGTCAGCGAGATTTGCTCGCCTGCCGGCAGTCCGATGTGGTGACGCAGGTCGCGTGCGGATAGGCGAAGCCCGTCTTCCAGTCGTCTACGATCCACGCTGGCCTCGGCCCGCTTGAGTCGGACCTTCAACTGATCGTTGAGAGTTAGCAGCCCTGCCGCACATCCGTCCGTGACCTGCTTGTCCAATTGCGCCAGCAGGCGTTCGTACGCTTCGAGCGTATTCAGCTTTTCCGCCAGCGTAACCAGACGCCAATACTTCTCTTCGGTTTGCGCCTGTACCTCTCGACGGGACAGCACCGCCTTTTGCTCGGCAACCTTTTCACCGACCTCGGCCAAGCGATTGCCGTTGCGAACGCGACCGCCGACGTACACCGGTTGCACTGCCGCCAGCGACAGCACCGTGGCACGTCCGGCCAGGTTGATGCTACCAGCGGGCATGTACGCAAGCTGCGTGGCTGTGGCGAGATTTGCCGGGTTGCCGTCGTAAACAGGAAGATTTCCACCCGGGGTTTGGATCTTCAGCACTGGGTTGGCGGCCACCATGCCGACGGCCTGAGCGGAGACGTTCGGAAAGTACTTCGTAAAGGCCGCCGCCTTGGTCTCGTGCGAGGCTTGGATTTCCAGAGCCGCTTCTTGGATTTCGGCGTTGTTCCTGAGAGCAAGCTCCTGGCATTGGGCGAGTGAGTAGCTGCTTTCTGAGGCGTTTGCGGGTGCCGAGGAGAAGAGCACCAGCAGCGCCAATGCCAGAGCTGCCGCCTTAGCACCAGGCGAGGATCGGGCAGGGTCTTCCGCCATTGGTTGGTTACGCATGACCTGCCAGTACGCCACGGGCAACACGAAGAGGGTTAGCACCATGCCGAAGAGCAGGCCGAAGCAGGTCACTGTACCAAGAGGCCCCCACAGGAGCGATCGGCCCAGGATCATCGGCACGACACCAACGGCGGCAGCGATCGAGGTCAAGGCGATGGGGCGCATGCGGCGCTTTCCCGCCGCCATAGCAGCGTCGAAAGCTGTCAGATTTTGATTTCTGCGCAGGTCCTTGGCGTAGGTGACCAGGATGACACCGTTGCGGACCACGATGCCCAGAAGGCCGATGATGCCCATGAAAGCCGTCAGGCCGAAGGGATAGTGATTGATGTAGAGGCCCACGAAAGCGCCGAGCAGGCTGAGCGGCATGGCCAACATGACCACCAGCACTTTGCGGAAGCGCTGAAACTGGAAGAGCAGCACCAAGAAGATGAGGCCTATACTGACCACCATGGAAATGGTCATCGGGCGAAAAACCTCCTCCGCCAGCTCCTTCTCTCCGCCGTATTCGATGCGCGTGCCCGCCGTGGCTCCCGACGCTTCCAGTTTTGCGATGAAGCCCTCCATCTTCTTTTGAACCTCGGAGCCAAACGCATCCGGTGCGATGTCCACGTTGACGGTCAACGTACGTACGCCGTTACGCCGAACGATGGCGCCTTCGCTCCATGAGGGACGCAGCTCGGCTAGCTGTTCGAGCGGCACCGACGCACCCGCCAGCATGGACGAGACATACTGCTGCCGCAGTCCATCGATACGGGTAGTATTGCGGGGCTCATCCTTCAACACTACGCGCACCGGGTAGTCGCCTTCCCAAATGGTGCCCACGCTCATGCCCTGGGATCCCGCGGCCAGCGAGGTTTGTAGCAATGCCGGCGGAACACCCAGGCGCGTGCATGCGTCGGCGTCGGGGACAACGTCGATGGATTGCAACGCCTCTTCATAGTCGTTGCGCACCCAGGTCGTTCCTGGGATGGTCCGCGCGTAGGCATCCACCAGGGTGCCCACGCGTTTCAGAGTCGCAATGTCGTCGCCCGAAATGCGTACCTCGACGGGATTACTCTTGCTCACTTCCAGTTGCTTCCACCGTACCCATCCCTGGGGAAACGCACCGGCGAACCTGGTTTGACTTTCGCGCAGGACCGCCACGGTGGCCTTTTCGTCGATGGTGTTGACAAGCAACTGTCCGAAATTGCGTTCGGGAATGTGGGGCGCGTACACCGAATGGAAGCGTGGACTGCTTTGTCCGATGAACGACGTCACATTCACCACGCGCTTATCGGCCATCAGTTCCTTCTCCAAACGGCGAATGACTTCGTCAGTTTGCTTCAAGCTGCGTCCGTTTGGCAGGTAGACCTCCACCGCGAACTGGCTGCGGTCCACCTTGGGAAAGGGCTGCTGCGGGATTCTTGCAGCAATGAGCAGTGCCAAGGCCACCGCGGCGCCGCCAATGGACAGCGTTAGCCAGGGATGGCGAAAAGCCTTTTCCAACCCGCGGTCGAACACGGTCTGCACGCGGTCCAAGAACGAGCGTCTGCCGTCGTGGCGATGCAGCCCGCGACGGATGAAGCGGGAGTTCATTACCGGCACGAGCAGCACCGCAACCAGCATACTGACGATCAGAGCCACCGCGATGGTCACCGGCAAGCTGCCAACGAAGTCGCCCGGGATGCCAGTCATGAACAGCGGCATGGGCACATAGGACAAAATGATGGCCACCGTGGCGGTGAACACCGGCAAGGTCAGCTCTTTGGCGCTCTTCCAGGCCGCGGTCCATGCATCGAGCCCTCGATCCAACTTGTCCACGTGGTCGTCGATGACCACGATGGCGTTGTCCACCACCATCCCTAACACCGCCACCAGCCCCGCCAGCGACACTGTCTGCAACTGCACCCCAATCGCATTCAAGATGCCGAGGGTGATGCCGATGCAGACCGGAATGCTGACCGCCGCTACCGCCGCCACCCGTAGCGGCAGCAACAACATGGTGACCACGATGACTGAAACAATGGCCAAGCCGAAGTCGCGCAGGAAGTGGTTGATAGATGTTTTCACCACGTGGGGCTGATCGGCTACACGTGTGATGACCACGTTCGGGGGCAGCTCGCGCCGCGTCTCAACCAGCGCCTGATCCACCTCCTCACCGAAGTGCGTGATGTCGTTGCCCGACTGCATCTCGATGGACAGCAGCAGTGCGGTCTTGCCGTTGAAGCGCACCGAGGCTTCGTCGTGCGCGTACTCGCGATGAATTTCGGCCACATCCCTCAAACGCACTTGCGCGCCGGTGGGCAAGGATAAGAGCAATGTGTTGCCCAGCTCGGCCTCTGACCGCAAGACCTTACCGACGTGGATGGGCAGCTCCAATTCGTCCGTGTCCAGGCGAGCAGGCGCGGGCGCAAGGCCCAGGCCCTGCAAGGACGCCCACAGCGTGGTGGGACCGATTCCGTAGTGGGCCAGACGCTCGCGGGAGAGCGTCACGCGAATGGTTTCGTCTTGGGATCCGAAGGTGCGCAGCTTGGAGGTTGCGTCGATGCGCCGCAGGTGCGATTGCAGCGCTTCCATGTATTTTGCCAGGTCGCGAGGGCTACGGCCGTCGGCTACCACAGTGAACAACAGCGCGCTGGTGTCGCCGAAGTCGTTGTTGCCGATCAAGGCCAACACCTGAGCAGGCAGCTTCTGCATCTTCAGCTCATGGAGTCCGTGGCGCAGCTTGGACCAAAACGCCGGCGCTTCTTCGCCCTTGACGGCGTCGTTCAATTCCACGAATACCACCACCTGTCCTTCCTTCGAGACCGAGTAGGTCTTCTTCTTATTCACTTCCTTGAAGCTGAACAAGTAGTCCTCCACCGAGCGCGTGACCTGCTCTTCCACTTGCTTGGAAGTGGCACCCGGCATGACCCCCACGACCAAGCCCTGGCGAATGGTAAAGTCGGGGAATTCCTGCCGGGGCATGGTCAAGAACGACACCACGCCGAAACCCACCAGGACCGCACACAAGGTCAGGACGATTCGCCAATGGATCATTCCACGTTCGACAAAACTGTGCGACTTCATCAGCGAACCACCATCCCGTCAGCCAACATGGGCGTGCCCGAGATGACGACCTCGTCGCCTTCGCTCAGACCCGCGCCGATGGCGGTCAGTTCGCCGAGGTAGCCGACCACGGTCACCGGCTGACGCCGCAGCATCCGGTCCCGCATGACCAGAAAGACGCATGGTTTTCCTGCCTCGTCCACGCGCACCGCCTCGGGCGGAATGACCAGCGCCGAGCCGCCGCCGACTGCATCCAAGTGAATTTCCGCCACCATGCCCACGCGCAGTTCGCCCTGGGCGTTGGAGACGGCCACCTTCACCTCGTAGCTGCGCGTGAGCGGGTTGGCGAGGACGGCGATTTCGCGAATGGAACCATCGAGCGTCTTGCCCAGCGCCGGAACCAGGACCTCGGCCTTGTCGCCCGGTTTGAATCGAGCCACTTCCTTTTCTGGAACGGACGCCGTTGCCAGCAGGATCTTGGTCTGTACCAGGGTCAGCACGGGAGCGCCCGGGGCCACGTTCGAGCCTTGCTCGACTTGTCGCCGCGCCACGACGCCCGCCTCGGGGGCGCGCAACACGGTGTCTTCCACATTCTTGCGAGCCAGGGACACCGACAGCCTCGCCTGCGCCCGCCCCGTTTCCACCTCGACCATCTTCACCTCGGGCAGGGTCAGGTTGCGGAACATGGGTTCAAGCCGTCGATAGGCGTCTTCGGCCTGGTCGGCTTTCGCCTTGGCAATGCCGAGCGAGTCCTGGTAGCTGCGGGCGGAAAGACGCGCCAACACCTGACCGCGCTTGACCACGTCGCCTTCCTTCACGAGTACCTGCTCGACCGTGCCCGGCACCGCGAAGCTCACGCTTACCGAGTGCTCGGCCTCCAGCGTTCCGCTTGGCCGCAGCGAACGAGCGGAGTCCGTCTTGGCTGCTTTGGCGGTAACTACTGACGGCGGCGCCAGTGGAGGCAACGGCTTGGGGGTGGAACATCCATCGAGGGTCGTGAGAAGCAAAAACATCGCCGTTACGAAGTAGATTCGATTCGACGATCTAGGACGAATAGTCGAATTGTGGACAAGAATCATCGATTTCTCCTTCTTCTGTACTATCTGGTTCCGACTGGGGAGGCGTGAAACGGACTAGCGTAAGAGTCCGTTGTAGAGGACGTCGAACATGACGTCGGCGCGAGTCTTCAAGCCATCCGCCAGCTTGGGATCGAGAAACAGCTCAAGCTCGATACCGTGCAACGCGGAGAAGACAAACTGGCAGAAGGCCTGCACTTCCTTTTCCGACAGCGCGCGGAAGATCTTGGTGCGCACGCCTTCTATGATCAGGTCAGCAAGATAGCTGGCTTCGGCTGCATCGAAATGGCGACGTTGCTCACTCATTTGCAGGATCTCGGCCGCATCTTCGGTCGTCGAAAGACCACGGCGGAACTCGCGGTACTCGGCCTGACGCTTGGCGATCTGTTCGGCTCGAGCGTAGAAATAGGCACGCACGCGATCCGCTGGGTTGTCCTTTGCCCCTACAGCCGCACGAGCGGCTTGGCTAATGACCTGAAACTCTCTGTCCACAATTGCAGCGATGACGTCGCCCTTCCCGGGGAAGTAGTAGTAGAGGAAACTCTTCCGCTTCCCCATCGCAGTGGCGATGTCTTCCATGGTGATCTTGCGCAGGCCGTAACGGCGCAGTAGCTCACGCGCGGTGACCAAGATGGCCTCGCGCATTTCGTCCTCGCCCTTGGGCTTGAGTGCTGTCTCAGCAGAGATTCGACGAACCGACATTACTCGTCGAATGATAATGTCGATCGCAAACCAGTCAAGAGAGAATTTCGACCATTCAGCAATCTGAGATGAATTGTTGACTTGTCCGCCGGGCGTCGCGGCCGATGTGGCGGCAATTGCTCGAGCGCGGTTGTCCCATCTGGCTCATGCCACCACCGCTCGGCCACTCGACGCTCGTGGTAGTGGACGGTCATCGTGTGCTGCTAGACCGAGCGAACTGGATGCACGCGGTCTACGGCTGAAATTTCGGGCTGACCGAGTGCTAGGGCCAGGATCTTCTCGCCGTTCTTGTTACTGATCGCAACCCTCGTGGCGCCCGGAGCGATTCTGGCGCGTCCCGGGAGTGGAGTGCTTCGCCGTCAGTCCAGACATCCTCAGCGACAAGAAACCAATGACGCTGTTCCAATGAAAGGCGAGATTCATTTGGTACAGCGGTAGTGCAGGGATCCTGCGGGCCACCGCTGATGCTTTCCGAGGAGGTCGAAAACTCCGCGCGAACTCAAAAACGGAGACAAGTTCCCAAGAAATCTCGCCAACTTGTAGCGCGCCCAGAGGGAATCGAACCCCCAACCCTCGGCTTAGAAGGCCGATGCTCTATCCGATTGAGCTATGGGCACAAATGTTTTGGTTACGCAGACTTAGCTGCATCTTGTTCTTCGGTGAATTCCTGCTCTCTGCCCATTCTCTGCCCAAGTGGACAGCCAGAGCGCGCAAAATCTACCACGTTCCCAGTCGGGCGAGTAAGGTCCACCGCGACCATCTCGAACGCCTTGGGACCGAAGAAGTCCGGGGCCAGGTGCGCGTAGTGCTGGGTCGTGGACGTAGACGAGTGGCGTACTCTGCGAAAACCCGATGCCGCGCGCGAAACGGGCAGACCAGCAATGGTGACTTCGCCGACCAGGGCGATGCCGATGGCCCCGGTTGCGCTCTGGCCGGAATGGATCAAGACGCTTCGGCACGTCGCGCGGACTTGTCCGCCCAGCAGGCGCGCCCATCATGCGCGGCTTAGCTGGGTCGTCTACGCCGCCAGGCGGTAGTCGTGCTGTACTCCGCCAAGCACGGGCAGCGCGATCAGCTCGCCGCTCCTTCGTGGCGGTGTGATCAGCTCCGGATACGGCTCCAGTATCGACGCGCCTCTCCGACTTCCCCACATCGCCACCACTCGCTCCGATCGACGCTTAACCATTCCATAAACTTCGGCGCGGGACGCCCCTACACCCGTGCTAACCGATTGATCGCTGAAGCGATCATCACCAGGCGGTGGCCGACGCCTTGCGCGAGGCTCTACTCGATCGCCACGCCGTCTTTCTTGCACGCGGCCCGAACCGCGACGCGCGTCGGCTTGTCGAGATGAGAAGCGGCGTAGCGAGCGCTGGCGACCCTGCCAAGCGCGCACGAGGAAGTTGCGATGATCTGATACGCCTGCATGACCTGGGCGGGATTGGGCTCGGCCTTGAGCACGGCCCGAGCCTTGTGAATGGCGGACTTGTGGTGACCCTTGCCCGCTGCCCGCTGCGCCTCACCCATGCGATCCTCGACGCTCAACGATGAACCCTTCGATCCTTCGGACGCCTCGGGCTCGCTTGGCGCGGACGGATCGGCTGTAGACTCCGGCTCAGTCTCGGGCCTTGCTGCGACCTCAGCCGTGGCAGCCGGCACGGCAGCGGGAGAGTGTGCCTCGTCGGATACCCGCGAGCTCGCCGCGACTGCCCCACGCTCTTTCTTGTGGTGGCCGCGATGGCTTGCGGATGAGACGGCCTTGGCCACGGGAATTGCATTCTCCTCGCCTTGCGGGGCGGCCGCACGAACAGCTGGAGCAGGCGGTGTCTGGGGTGCGACTGCTGCTGGCGCGGTTGCAGGAACGGCGGGAACCGACGCACCTGCCGAAGCCGCAGGGGCACTTGGAGCCGGCGCAACAGGTGTCGCCGTCGGAGCGATTGCGGCGGGGCGTGCCGGCGACGCAGGGGTCGAGGCGGGTGGTGCGCTGGTGGTCGCCGGGTCCGCCGTCCGGCTTGCTCCGTTTCGCTCTCGCCAAAACGCGATGACGAGGCCAACCAACAAAACGCCTCCGATCGCGATGAGCCACGGGGCTAGCGAGCGCTCGTGTTTCTCAAGTGCAGGGGTGGCCACGATCGCGGGCGTCGCCGCCGCCGTCGCTTCCGCCCGCGCTGGCGCTCCCGACACTACGATCACCTTCTGAGCCCCCTTGGTCGGGGCCCGCGTTTCGCCGGTTGCCACGAGTTGCGCGTCGACTTGCGCCTCGCGCTTAGCATCGGTCTCCCTCGGGACCGACTGGACAACAGGCTGTGGCACACGAGGAGCAGTGGCAGGCTCTTCGTGGAGGAGTGTTCCCCAAGCGATGGTCTGCGGCCCGACTTTAGCGGCTTTCGCAATCGGCTCCGCCGGGGGCTCTTGCTCGGCCGGCGTCGCCGGCGTCGCATTCTGCCGTGCCTCCAACGAGGCTTGCGACAAATCGATGCCAGAGAACTGAATGCCCGGCAGCCGATGGGCATCCCGTAAATACGCGCAATCGCCCAGGCACTCATCGAGAGCCGTGCAAAGCTCAGCCGTGCTGGCGAATCGCAACGAGGGGTTCCTGCTCAGGCATTTCAGGATCAGACTATCGATGCGCAGACTTGTTCCGGCTTCAGGGGTACGGCGGCTGGGCGTGATGACCGAACCCTTCGCGAGTGCGTTTATGATTTCAGGCACGGTCTCGCCGCTGATTGGAACAGTCCCGGTGACCATCTGGTAAAAAACAGCGCCCAAGGCGTAGATGTCGCAACGCTGGTCGGTTGGACGCCCTTGAGTTTGCTCGGGCGACAAATAATAGGGCGTGCGGCAAACTACCTCGGTGGGCGTCTGCGCGCTTGGCGCAAAATCGATGAAGCTGGAGGCCCCGAAATCCAGCAGCTTGACAAGATCGAAGGTCTTCTCCGGCACGATGGCAAAGCGCATCCCCGTCTCCTTGCTTCGACGGACGATGCGGCGACGGCTCACGCGAGAGCACAGGAAAATATTCGCCGGCTTGAGATCGCGATGGACGATCCCGAGCTCATGCGCGGCGCCCAAGCCATGCGCGACCTGCTTGACGATGTTGATGGCATCGAAAATAGGCAACCGGTCAACGCGCCGCAGGCGATCCTCGAGGCTTTCCCCGTCGAGGAAGTCCCTTGCCACAAAGACCGATCCGTCCGGGGCCGTGCCGACGTCCGTTACGTCGGCAATGTTGGGGTGACAGATGCGGCTGGCGGCCTGGGCCTCGACGAAGAGCTTCTCGACCAAATCCTTCTGCCGGCCGCAGTACTCGTGCAGCACCTTGATGGCCACCAGCTTGTCGCTCACCAGGTGCCGTGCCCGGTAGACGATTCCAATCCCGCCTTCACCGATGACACCTTTGATCTCGTAGTCCGGGAGTCGGATTGTTGCGCGAGCCGAGCTGTTGGATGAAATATCGACAGACGAGTCCGCGGTCGCATCTGTGCCCTGAGGCGCCCGAAGCCCTGTTAGGTCGTCCATACCCATTGGCCTACTTCAACCCGGTCTCGATGGCTATAGGTTCTTGCTTGAAACGGCGTGTCTCTGCCGGGAGCGGCTGGCGAAGTTGGTCGGAGGCGGTAGCCAGCGGCCAGAAACCTGGTGATCGGCCGGCTCGACCACAAAAGTAAGTACCTCGGCATGAACGCGGCGCTGGCTTCGCCCGTCGAAGAGTCACCGAGCGATGCAGTCCTTAGCCATCTCGGCCCAGATCGCGTCCCCGACGTGGTTGCCGCCCGACTGGTTCGGATGGAGCCCGTCGGAGGTGTCGCCATTCACCCAAACGGGTCGCAAGTCCACTCAATGGCAGCGCACCCTGGTCGCGTCTGCGCAGACCACTTCCATCTTCGGAAATAGGATGTTCGAAGTTTCCCTTCAGGGTGACGTTCGAGCCGGGTGGGTTTCCCGGCTCCGGCATGCGCGTATATCTACGGTGACTACTTCCGCCGTCGTGTTGGGAGCTTCGGCATCGAGGAAGTCCTCTCGGCACCCAGATCGCCTTGCCAGAATCCCTATGTCGAGCGACTTGTGGGATCAATACGGTGAGAGTGTCTCGATCACATCATCGTTCTCAATGAAGTCGGTGGCCCGCATCACCGCTGCGAGCGCCGCGCGGCCTGATCGCGACAAATGTCCGCCGTGCCGACGTCGACATGGACGGCCATTCCTTTGCCTGCTCGATGAAACCGCGTGTGCTTCGGTGCACGCGTGCGCGCGTGCGAGCACCCTCTTGGGCGTGCCCATCCACCCAGGATCGACATCCCGTCGGCGCACGGATGAGAGGGCGGCGAAGGACAGGGGACGGCCCGACACTTCCTGTGACGGCATGCCCCGGTTTCGCTTGGGTCTCCGACGAAGAACCCGCCCGTTTTCTCGTTCACACGGTGGAAGCCGCAGGTTCAAATCCTGCAACGCCCACAGCGAAGCCCAGGAAATCCTGGGACAGATCCCGGGTATGGGGGCAGCTCGGTCAAGTTGACAGATTCTCCTTATAATGGCGTTTCCGAGTACCGACAACTCGACTCGAATTGGGCGCCGCTCCTCGACTCGAATAGGGCGCTTGTTTGGATTAAGCTCCCGTCGTCGGCGCTCATTCGTACCGGAGCGCATCGATGGGATTGAGAGCGGCCGCCCGACGGGCCGGAAAGAAGCCGAAGATCACGCCGATCGCTGCCGAGAAAAGCAACGACGCCACGTTGATGGTGGCATCAAAGAGATAGGGGACCCCCATCACGCTGGCCAGTCCCATCGATGCCACGGTCGCCAGCGCAATCCCGAGCAGACCGCCGATGGCCGACAGCACCACGGCCTCGATGAGGAACTGTAGCAGCACCTCCCGCTCGAAGGCGCCGATGGCGAGCCGGATGCCGATCTCGCGTGTGCGCTCGGTGACCGACACCAGCATGATGTTCATGATACCGATGCCACCGACGAGGAGGCTCACCGCTGCGACCGCGCCGAGCAGCATGGTGAGAATTCTGGTTGTTCCGGTGAGAGTCTCAGCGAGCTGGCGGGTGTCCATCACGCGGAAGTCGTCTTCCTCGTTCTCGCCGATCTTTCTCCGCTCCCGCAGGAGCGAGGTGAGCTGCAACTTAACCGCATCCATCGAGGCTTGCTGCCGGACCGAGACCATGATGCGGCCGATATCCTGGGTTCCGGTGAGCCGCCGCTGGACCGTGCGGAACGGCATTACCACCGTGTCGTCCTGGTCTTGCCCCATCGCCGCCTGGCCCTTGCTCTTGAGCAAGCCGATGACCTCGCAGGAGAAGCCTTTGAGGCGGATTTCGCTGCCCACCGGGTTCTGCCGGCCGAACAACTTGTCTCGCACGGTTTCGCCGATCACGCACACCGCTTTGCCGGCGCGCTCCTCGGTGTCACTGAAGCTACGACCCGCGGACATCTCCCAATTGCCGGCCAGGAAGTAGTCATTGTTGGTGCCGGTGATCTGGGTGGACCAGGCGTGGGACTGGTATACGGCGGTCACTGCCTTGCTGACCACCGGTGCAACGCCGCGCGCGGAGGTGATCTGCGTGCGCATGGCATCCACGTCGGCGACTTTGAAGCTGGGTGCGCCCAGCTCGGAGCCGGGCCCGAATCGCTGGCCGGGAACCACCATGAGCTGGTTTGTGCCCATGGCGGAGATCTGGTCGGACACCGATCGCGTGGCGCCGTTGCCGAGGGTCACTAAGGTGACGACAGCGGCGATGCCGATAACGATGCCCAGGATGGTGAGGAACGAACGCATGAGGTTGCGACGGATAGCCCGCAGCGAGAGGAGAAGCGTGTTCCACAACATCTAGGACACCTCGCCGTTTCGGTTGTCGCTCGCCACGCGTCCGTCGACGAAGCGGATCACGCGCTTCGCGTAGGCCGCGATGTCAGGCTCGTGGGTGACCATCAGCACGGTGATGCCCTGGTCGCGGTTGTATCCCGCGATCAGATCCATGATCTCTTGGCTAGTCTTCGTGTCCAGATTGCCCGTCGGCTCGTCGGCCAGCAAGACCGCGGGTCGGGTGACAATCGCGCGCGCGATGGCGACGCGTTGTTGCTGGCCACCCGACAGCTCGGCTGGATTGTGGTGCTCCCAGCCTGCAAGACCCACTTGTTCCAAGGCCGAATACGCGGCGGCACGACGTTTGGCTGCCGCCTCGTGCCGGTAGATGAGCGGCAGCTCGACGTTTTCGAGTGCCGTCGTACGCGCGAGCAGGTTGAATCCCTGGAAGACGAATCCCAGGTAGTGTCGCCGCAGCAGGGTGCGCTGGCGTTGCGACAGTCGCTCGACATGAACGCCCTGGAACTCGTAACTGCCACCCGAAGGTGTATCGAGACAACCAAGGATGTTCATGGTCGTCGACTTGCCGGAGCCGCTCGGCCCCATGACAGCGACGAAGTCGCCAGCCGCGATGGAGAGATCGATGCCCTTCAGAGCTTGGAATGCCGCCTGGCCACGCCCGTAGGTCTTGGTAACGGCGGACATCTGGATGAGCGCGTCGTCGCTCATGGCTGCGAGCTCGCCATATCGGTGATGACCTGCGCGCCAGCGGCCAGCGCTGTCCCGAGGACCTCGGTCACCTGGCCGTTCGTGGCGCCGGTTTGAATGTCGATCGCGGTAGCCTGACCGTCGCGCGGCACCCAGACTCTCGGCCGGCCATTCGCCACCGACACGGAAGGCTTGGTTGGCTGGCTCGGAGGCCGCGGCATCAGCTTGCCCACGAAGCCTCCGGGTGGTCCTCCCGCCGGCGCGCTGGTGGAAGTGGGCGTGAAGCGCAGAGCGGCGTTCGGCACTAGCAGGACGTTTTCGTGGGTAACCGTGACGATGTCAGCGGTGCCGGTCATGCCGGGTCGCAAGCTCAAGTCGTCGTTGCTCACCGCGAGCACCGTCGGGTAGGAGACCACGTTGTCCTTGGTCTGCGAGCCGTAGCCAACCCGTGTGATGATGCCGACGTACTTGCGTCCGGGCCAGGCATCGACGGTGAAGGTGGCCGCTTGGCCTACTCGCACTTGTCCGACGTCGGCCTCGTCGATGTCTACTTGCAGTTTCATCTTGGCCAGATCCTCGGCCAGCGTGAACAGCACCGGTGCCTGCAGCGTAGCCGCTACCGTCTGCCCCGGCTCTACTTTGCGGGTGAGCACGATGCCGTCGATGGGCGATCGGATGGTGGCCTTGGCGAGGTTGGTCTCGTCCGATTGCAGATTGGCCCGGGCCTGGGTGACGCTCGCGCCCGCACTGCTTTGGTTGGCCTCGGCCCGCGTCAGGTTGGCCTCCGCGGTGGCCATCTCGCTCTTCGAGGGCACCTTTCCACCCGAGAGCTCCGAGACTTGCCGATACCGCGCAAGCTGGGCGCGCGCTTCCTCCATCGTCGCCCGCGCCTGGAGTACCTGCGCTTCGGCGGCGGCCAGCGTGGCGCGCGACTTCGTCACGGCATCCTTGAGCTTGGAGAGATCGAGCTGCGCCAGCACCTGGCCCTTCTTCACGCGGTCGTTCTCGTCAACCAGCACCTGGGTGACGATGCCAGAGAGCTCGCTGCCAACCTCGACCTTGTTGGTCGGCTGCAGGTTGCCGGTGGCGGACACCTTGACCACCAGCGTACCCCTCGTGACCGGCTCGGTGGTGTAGCGCTGTGCCGGCGCTTGCCCACTCGGCCGAAAGCGCGAGAGTGCCGCCACAACGGCGATGACGACGATGGCAACGCCGATGAGCCAATGTCGGCGTCGCGAGAAGAACCCGCCGGACTCGGCTTTGAGGAGGGTGGCCAGAGGTGCAGGTTGGGCTGTCTTGATCGTGTCGATGGATTTCATGTGCCACTCTTGTCTGCTGGACGAGGTTGGGTCTCTTGCGACCAACCTCCACCCAGCGCCTTGTACAGACGGATAAGCGCAAGCACCCCGTCAGCGCGGGTGCTGGCCAGGTTGTCTTGCACGGACAGGACGGTGCGCTCGGTATCAATCACCGACTGAAAGTCGATGACCCCGGCGCCGTAGCGCTGTCTTGCCAGCTGCGCGGCTGCACTTGAGGCCTCGGCCGCACGGGCCAAGGCATCGCTGCGCTCGCGGTTACGGGCCAGGGCCACAAGTGCGTTCTCGACGTCTTGAAGCGCCGTGAGCACCGCCTGTTCGTAGGTCACCTGCGCTTGCTCGCGGACCGCGTCCTGCGCTTCGACCTGGTTCTTCAGGCGACCGGCATTGAAGATTGGTGCGGTGATTCCACCCAGCAGCGAATAGGAGAGGCCGGTGCTGGTGCCCGTCGCGGTCTGCGCCAGCGCTTCCAGTCCGATCGACCCAGAGAGCTTGAAGCTCGGATAGCGAGCAGCTTTGGCAACTCCGACGCGGGCGGTTTCTGCCGCGAGCTTCCGCTCGGCAGCGCGGACGTCGGGCCGCTGGCGTAGGGTGTCGGCGGGAATCCCCACCGCAACTCGCGATGGAATTTCGGGCAGCGTGCCTACGGCAGAGAAGCGCGCGTTCGAGGTGCCAGGTGCCTTTCCCAGCAGAATGTCCAGGCGGTGCTCCGCCTCGGCCAGGCTGGTCTCGAGACTGGGGATTTGCGCGAGGGTCTGCTCCCGATTGCTGCGTGCTTGCTCCACATCCTGGGCGTTGACCAAGCCGGCCTGGGCGCGCAACTCGGTGAGCTGCAGCGTCTCACTCTGGCTCGCGAGGTTGGTGCGGGCGATGTCGAGTCGGATCTGTAGGGACCGAAGCTCGACATAGCTCTTCGCCACCTCGGCAACGAGTGAAACGCGGGCGTCATCGAGACTCGCGACCGCCGATTCTTGATCGGCCTGGGCCGCCTCGACGCCGCGGCGTACGCCGCCGAACAGGTCAAGCTCCCAGCTCGCATCGAAGCCGGCGTTGAATTGGTCTCCGGAGATGGTCGCAGTGCTGCTGGCCGGTGTGCTTGCGCCAACGATCGAACCGGAGCGGCCGGCCGAAACGGAAGCGTCCAGGCTGGGATAACGCCCGGCACTTGCCACACCCAGGCGTGCGCGCGCCTCCCGCAGGCGAGCCTGAGCTTTGCGCAAGTCCAGACTCTGTCGCTGGGCCTCGTCCACAAGCTGGGACAGGAGAGGATCATTCAAGCGTCGCCACCATTGGCTAAGATTGCCGGCAGCGCCGGCATCCGTCACCGTACTCGCCGTCTCTAGCCGGTTCCACCTGGCCGGAGCGTTCGGCTCCGTCTTTCGATAGTTCGGACCGACGCTGCATGCGGTGGCGGCAAGACTGCTCAAGATGAGGAAAGCCCGAGCCGACCAATGTGGCGAACACAGCGCAGTTATTGATCTGACAATCAAATAATGGTTGATGGAGTTCCGAGTCGTGGGCCGCACAGCTTTCACCCTTGTCGTTTGGATTGGGCGGTCTTGATGGTCCCGTGCAAGAGGATATCGACGAGTCCCAGGACGAATGCCCGTCGGTCGTCATGGCCCAGAGCCGCCTGCCCGGACCGTACGTAGTCAATACAGGCGCCGAAGATCGCCCGCGCCGCTGTGTTCGCATCAATGGCCCGGGTCCTACCGAGTGCCATCTCGGCCGCGAAGTAACTCGCGATGAGCTCCACGAGTTGCTGTGGCGGCGGCCTCGTGGCCTTGGTGAAGATGAGCTTGTGGATCTCCCCCGACGTCGGACTCGTCATCGCCAATTCCAGGAAGACGTGCGCACGGGACACATTGTCGAGCAACGCTTCGATGATTCGTTCGAGGTTTCCCTCAACACTTTCCTTCCCGGCCCTCTTGACGACCTCGCGCAGCAAGGCCGGCGGTTGCGTCTCCCGGTGTATCACCGCAGCCAGCAGAGCTTCCTTGCTCTGGTAGCGGTAGAAGAGGATTCCCTGGGACACACGTGCGCGCTTCGCGATCTTGGCGGTCGTGGCGGCGTGACCTTCCTCGCGGAACACGTCTCGTGCAGCGTCGAGGATCTCTTCGTCTCGGATGCTGGTTGGCCGGCCACGCATGATATATTGAGCATGTACTCAATATATAGATTCGTCAAGCATCGAACGCGTCCGTGGCGCCGAGAAACGATGCCGGCGAAAGACCAGAGCCCGTCGAGCGCCAAGCTCGGAGCCTGGGGGCAAATCTTCGACGGACCGTACCCAGCTCGCTGGCGCCGAGGTACCGGCCGAGGTGATCCAGGTCAGGCGCTCGCAAGCCCTGTCTGCGCCGCTGGAGGAAATCAGCAAGCCCCTGGGCCTGCTCGACAAACACAAGGGCGTGCCCGACATTGGCGGCGCCACGACCGGGTATGGGGGCAGCGTTTCCGAGTACCGACAACTCGACTCGAATAGGGCGCCGCTCCTCGACTCGAATAAGGCGCTTGTTTGGATTACGCTCCGGCCATCACCGCAGCCGGCCAAGGTTCGGCCCAAGGGAGGATCG
Source organism: uncultured Myxococcales bacterium (assembly GCA_964491625.1). GTDB lineage: Bacteria > Myxococcota_A > Polyangia > Fen-1088 > Fen-1088 > Fen-1118. The sequence continues at coordinate 28,528 of CAZBIU010000006.1, read as the reverse complement.
GTATGCTCCTCGAAGGAGGCTACAACGTCGATGCCATCGGGCCATGCGCGCTCGCCGTGCTACGCGGACTTGCCAAGAAGATCGACGATTGGTGCCCTGGCCCGCCCATGACCGACGAGCGTTCGAACATCGAAGCCGCTGCCCGAATCCATGGATTTGCGCTCGATCAGGTGCCCAACCGACCGAGCCGGACCCTAGATTAGGCTCAACCTGGTCGAGGCCACCACTACCCTCGGTCGGGAATCTGCACGGTAAACGCCGCGCCCTGGGGCAGTCGGTTGCGGACCGAGATGCGGCCGCCGTGGGCTTCGACGGCCAGCTTGCAAAACGCGAGTCCAAGACCGCGGCTCTGGCGCACCCTGTTCTCATTGTCCCGGCCGAGTCGGGCGTAGGGTTCGAAGATGCGCTCGCGCTCGTGCTCGGGAATGCCGGGCCCGTCGTCGAGCACTTCCAGGGTCAGTTGACCGCCGAACCATTCAGCCCGCACGACCACCGACGTGCTGGCAGGCGCATACTTGAGAGCGTTGTCGAGCAGGTTTTCCACCACCCGACGCAATAAGTCCGCATCCACCGAAGCCTCGATCGCCGACTTGGGCGTCTCCACGTGGATGCGATGGCCAGACATGCGTGCTTGCGCAACCGCCGGTCTGGCCGCTTCATGGAGGAGCGAACCCATGTCGACCAAGTGTCGCTTCGGCACCAGCCCCCGCTCGTCCACCTTCATGACGTCGAGCATGTCCATGACCATGCGGTGCATGGACTGGGTGGCCGCGATGACCTCCGCGAGGATGTCGCTCTTTTCGGATTCGGCCGACTCGCCAGAGCCCAAGTAGGACACATTGACCAGGACGGCCCCGAGAGGACTCTTGAGGTCGTGCACCAGCAGGCCTACAAGTTGCTCTTTCAGCTTTTCGAGCTCGCGTTGGCGCGCGAGGCTTCGTTCCAGCTCTCGATTCGCGGCATCGGTCTTCGCCTTGGCTTCGGCGAGTTGGCGTTCGGCGAGCTTGCGCTCGGTGATGTCCTGGTTGGCACCGTAGAGCGCGATGATCTCGCCTTGGGCGTTGCGCTGAACCTGATAGTGGACGGCAATGAATCCCTCCCGACCGTCGGCCCGAATGATCCGGTGCTCGAGACGACGGACCTGCCCGGACGGCGCGCTGGCCAGGCTCTGCCTGATCTCCGCCTCGACCAGCGGTTGCTCATCGATGGGAAGAAATCGGCGCGCATACTCGGCCACCGACATGTTCGTACCACCTTCGCGGTCGGCGCTGGTACCGTAGAGCGCGTAGAAGCGATCGTCGAAGGTGTACATCCGCTTCGCGACATCGAGCTCCCAGTGCACCAGTAGGGCCAGATCCATCGCCATCTTGGCGCGGCGGTCGCTTTCACGTAGGGCCTGTTCGATGCGCCGTCTCTCGGTGATGTCCTCTTTGACGGCCACGAAGTGCGTGATGTGGCCTTGGGTGTCCGTAATGGGGGCGATGGACGCAAACTCCCAGTAGAGATCGCCGTTCCGTTTGCGATTGCAGAACTCACCTTTCCAAACCTTGCCCTCGCCAAGTGTCTTCCACAAATGCTCATAGAAACCGGGACACTGGAGTCCCGATTTGAGTATGCGGGGGTTCTGACCCAGGCACTCCTCGAAGGAGTAACCCGTGACCGCCGAGAACTGCGCGTTGACATACTCGATCGTTCCCGCGCGGTTCGTGATGACGACGGCCGCGGGACTGTTGTCGATGGCCCGACGAAGCGTTCCTAGGATTTCGTTCGCTTGGAGCTCGGGCTGCTCCCGATCGAAAGGTCGGTCATCGCCGTCTTCGCGGGACAAACTGGCGCCACCATCCATAGCACCAGCGTATCACGGGTGCGGGCTGGGCGAGCGCGTCGGGATGTCCATGGTGGGCCTCAAGTGCTGGGACAAATCCGCCGAAAAGGCGCCGCTAACGCTGTCGCATCCCTGCGGCTCCCATCGCGATCCTATCGTCGAAGTCGATGGAGATTCCCCCGTCGTCTTTCAGCGTTTGTAGGCTCGGCAGCCTCAGCGACCGCAGGTCGATGGCCTGACTGCGCAGGAACTCTGCCATCTCGCGATCCGCTAAGCGGATATGGTGAACAATCCAATTCTCGAAGAGCAGCGCAATCTCATCCTTGCATGCCTCGCAGGTCCGGTTCAGGCCAGCCGCCACCATGTGCGAGGCGACTTCCCGCTGTAGCTGGCGATGCTCGTCGAAATGCTGCCCGCGTTCCGGGTAGTCGAGGTCGGTCATGACCTTTTCCTCGGCAGCAAAATGGTAGGCCACGTAGCCCGCCAAAAACGTCGTGGCCAATTCGAACAACTCGGGGTGCAGCCCAGCCCCGGCTGCGTTCACGACTTCGTTGGCCAGATCCAGCAACTCGCCGTGCTGCTCGTCGATTTCGGGAATCCCGGTCACCAGATCTTGCGTGAGCGAAAAAGGCCGCATCTTGCAAGAAGGATCGGAGGAAGCCTCCGCACACTTTAGGGAGGCTGGAGTGCGCTGATCGCTTGGTAGGGGCGAGCGCCAACTTGTATGCGAAGGGTCTCTGCCACCGGGTAGACGTAGATCGTTCCGTTGTCGCTCTCGCCGACGCGCGCAGTGGCCATGATGGCGTCCACAACGGGCCCGACCTTGTCCTCGTCCACGATCATCTCGATGCCCGTCCTCGTCACGGAATCAACGACAACTCGACTCGAATAGGGCGCCGCTCCTCGACTCGAATAGGGCGCTTGTTTGGATTACGCTCAAGGCTTTGCAACTGGCCAAGGATCTACGCGCGCAAGGTTTGGCGATGGACGTGGTGGCGAAGCGGTCCTCACCCCACTCGGGGTGGTCGGTGCTGATGCGCCGGATGAAAGCGATGTGCTCGGGGGGATACGGGGACGGCTTGGCTTCCCACATTTCCAGGACCAGTAGCGCTGATGCCCACGCCGGTGCCACGCAATCACGGTGGCCGGCTTAACCAGAACCAGGGGCGAGCGCCAGTCTCGCCAGACCTTCGAGAGCGCGAAGGCCCTCTCCCCGGGCTTGAGCCGGGGCCGCTTCTGGGTTCGGGTGTAGGCTGCGAGCTGTTGCCGAAGAGCGAGGTTCTCGAGGGAGAGAGAGCGACGCGACGTGAAGACCGCGCGGAGGATCCAGACCAGAAGGCACACGAGAAGGCGCATGGGTCTGCCATCCTACCCCGGCCCAGAGTGCTCACGATTCCCTGTGCGTATGAGGTTTTCGCGGATCACGCCAGGAGGCGTAGTTCATTCGGTAACCACGACGATGTTGCTGGTGACGGAGGTCCCAGAGGTGCAGGCAGCTTGGCTGAGCGGCTGGCCCCAGGTACAGCCTTCAGAATACGTACCGGTGGCTCGGTAGGTGCCCGGCTTCCTTTGGGTGCTCAGGGCGACGAAACGGGCGTCATGCCCGTCTCCTCCCTCCGTTTCCAAGCTGCAAATTCCCGCCAGGGTCGACGGCTGTCAAGGCGAGCCGTGGTGGAGAAGTCATTCCACCAGGCGCGGATTGCGGTTGGGACCCTACGAGCTCCGTAGCGCAGCTGGCCCGACTACTGCCTCGGGAACGTCGTCTGCCAAGTATCCCCGGAGCTGGTATCCGTGGTCTGCATCGTCATCGCGTTCCCCTGAACGCAATAGTCCATCGTTTCCGGGGCAGAGCTGGAGTCGTCGGGCGTGATGGTCAGCTTTCCTCCCGTCGTGCTGTAGCTTCCAAGCTCGTTCTTCGTCTGGCTGAAACTGGCAGAACAAACGCAGGCGCCAGCGCCATTGTCCTGGCAGCTTACGGTCGACCCCGGATCCGCAGACGCCGACATCTGCGTTACCAGCTCATCGCAAGTAAAGCCAGGGAGGCAGCTCAATGGGTAGATGAAGCTCTCGTTTCCTTTCGCGACAGTTGCCGAAGCGTAGGTGCCGCCAGCGTTGAAGGTGATGGTGCCACTGGTTTGGAAATCCACCGTGGCGCTGTAACCGGGACAGGTCGGTAACGTGGTTGTGGTCGGCGCCGTCGGACCGCACACCCGCTTGCCTGGAGCCACCCAGGTACCGACCACCGATCCGCCACAGGCGTTGAAGGTTGTGCAGAGCGTACCGGTTGCCCCTCCCGTGCCATTGGTACCACCGGGGTTTGTACTGCCGCCCATGCCCGACATGCCGCCCATGCCCAACATGCCGCCGATGCCCAACGTGCCGCCCATGCCCAACATGCCGCCCATGCCCGATATGGCGCCTGCGCCTTGGCCGCCACCTGCCCAAATCGCGCCGCCCGCGCCCTGACCACCGTCCGGAGCCATGATGCCGCTCTTCTTGGTATCGTCGCAGCCACTGCCTAGGAAACAAGTCGCCAGCAGCGCTCCCAATCCCAGTGCGAGAATCGAAGGCCTATGCATCTTTTGCTCCTGTGAGGAAGTTGAACTGCGGTCCAGTTGAAATGAAAGCGAGTATTCCCCGATTGATGCACGCCCCATGCCAGCCATCAACCGTGGGTAATTCCACAACAACCGGCGACACGACCGCGACATCGTGGCCGTCTACAACCTTACCCAGGTCGCCGAGCGATGCTGAGCATTCACTAGATTGGGGAACCGGCCCGACAACGGACGCTGCCTAAGCTGCCTGTAGATGAACCAGGGCGAACGGCCAGGTGAAGTCGAGGGGCGCTGCGACGAAAGCCACGGCGGGAATCTAGCGGTTTTAGGGGCCGCCGTTCTACGGATGGGCCGCCAGCCAATCCAGCACGCCTTGGTATTTGGGCGAAACGGCCGGCGAGTCGCTGGTCTTTTGCTTGAGACCCCAGCAATCGCCGACGTGGGTGTACTGGTTGAACGGTCCCGTCATTCCTGCCGCGGACTGGGCATCGTAGTACGCCGTGTACAGGTCGTGCATGCCTGCGTCGTGCTGAAGGGTCGTGCAACCGTTGCTTGGTGCCGCGTAGGAATCTGATCCGCCCTCGTACGCAATCACGGGAAGATTTAGTTTCGCCGCACAGGTGACATGCGCGGTGGTCATCTTGGTCGTGTTCGCGATATCGGTCTTGAGGTCGGCGATGGAGGTGCCGCCGAAGTAGGGCGCAATGGCGTACACGGTCGGCATGGTCCCGTTCGGATTCAGGGTCTGGTTCTTGAGCGCGAGCATGTGCACTTGGCAGGGGCCGTCCCAGCCGGCCTGGCCCGAAAGGACCTTGACCAGGCGAGGGCTGCCCTTTCCGAACACGCTCTCGAACTGCTCGAACAGGCGGACGGCGCCGTAGACGTAGGCATTGCCGGTCTTGATGTCGTCCGTCTTGCAGCAGGAATTCGGGTCGGAGGGCAGGCCAAGCCGATTGGCGTTTGCCAGGGCGATGGCGGATTGCGGAAAGCTGCCGTTCCAGACCTCGTTGGAATACTCGACGTAGACGCGGAGCTTGGGATCCAGCAACTGATAGACGAGCGCCGCGAGACTCTGCTGGTAGCTGGCGTCGCCTTGAATGGGGACGCTGATCCAGCAATCTTTCTGGGCTCGGTTGCATAGATCGATTTGCCATTCGAAAGCGATGGGTTCCCCGTCCTGCTTTTGCGTCTTCTGCTTGCGCGTGCTCCAGACTGCCTGGGTGTTGGGGTCGGTGTTGACCAGGTTCCAGTCCATGAAGCGCAGGACTTTGTAGGGGGCAACGTCGGAAAGCAGTTGGGGCTGCCAGGGGTTGGTAACGCTGGCCCAGTCGACATTCGAGACAAAGAAGTCGTCGGTTCCCTCCCAATCGATGCGCCAGAAGTTGGCCCCCACGAAGAATTTGCTTCCAGGGGCCGGGTTGACGAGCGCCGCGCTCCCTCCGCTCCCGGCGGAGGCGCTGGTTCCGCCGGTCCCGACGGAACCGCCCGTCCGACCGATCCCGCCCGTCCCGACAGAGCCGCCGGTCCCGATGGCGCCACCGGTCCCGACGAGGCCACCGGTCCCGACGGCGCCGCCGGCACCGATATAGCCGCCCGTCCCAACGCTGGCCCCGCCTGACCCATTGCCTGACGACGTGGACTTGCTGCTACCACAAGACGCGAGCAGCAGGGCCACCGACAGAACAAAAACGCGCAGGCTGCTATGCATGGTGATCTCCCTTGGGATCAGTGTAGTCGACAATTCGAACTGGGACAGCAGCGCAGGTCGCCCTCGTGCGCGTCACGGCGGTGGACGTGTCCAGCGTGTCGACGGTCAGGTGAACGCGAGGCACTAGTTGCAGAGAGAACAGTCGACTTCCAGCGTGTAGCTGCCCGCGGCTCCGTCGTAGCCGTCCACGACGATGTAGTAGGTCGTGCCTGCCAGAGTTTCTCGAGTGCCGTAGGCAGCGCCCGAAGGCCAAATGACCGGCCGCGATCCCAGATCACGGCGTAGGGAGTTGAAATTGTGGGAGCGATTCCCGATCGTGCGCGCCTAAGAGCGAGCCGTCATGACCTGTTGAGTTCTCGCGCAGTTGCCTGGACGATCATGATCGCATTCGCCAGGTGGACGAGCGCGCCGTAATGCTCAGCCTTTCGCTCCCAGCGAATCCTCAGGCCGCGGAATTTGTTGTGCCAACTGTTGGTACGCTCGACCACTCAGCGTCGCGGTTTGCCGCGCACGCAGCCGACCAGAGCTGGCTCCCCCCGGCGACGAATGTGCGGCTTCACGCCGCGCTCGCGTGCCTCGTCCTCGCAGTCGTCATAGTCGTAGCCCTTGTCAAGGCAGATGTGCCTTGGTCGGCGCGGTCCACGGGAGGCGCGGACCGCGACCGCATCAAGCGTGGCACCTACCATCCACTTGTCATGGACGTTCGCGCCGGTCACCGTGATCGCGAGCGGAATCCCGCGTCCGCCACCTTCCGCTTCCTGGGGCGGCGGGCGGGCCGGATGAAGCTGCGGAACCTCCGCCGGCAGGTGCATCGCCGTGAGGATATTCTTGGCGATGTCTTCGTTCTTGATCAAGGCGATGAGGCGCAGCGGGGACTGGCACTTCTGACAGACGATCTCGATCCCGAACGTCTTTCTCAGCAACTCTGCCCACGGGATGTACTTCGACTTGGCGGCGGGCTTGCCCTTCTCGTCGGCAGGGCTGGTCTTCGCGGGCGCGGGCACGACTTCGCTGTGGCAGGCGGCGTGCGACGAGAGAATGCCGAAATATCGGGTGAGATGCCGCTTGGGAGCAGGCGACGGGCGCGGCGAAGCCGCGTGGGGGGTACCAACCGGGAACATGGGTGACAGTTCTAACCGGGAACATGGGTGACACTTTCGTTCATACCCATCAAGCCCTGGACGTTGCCCGACCATCGGACCGGACCACGCCAATGGCATACGCGATCCAGACAAGGGACATCGCTAAGGCCGCCGACGTACTGAGTGCGTCGTTTGCTGACTATCCGATCTTTCAATACGTCATGCCCGACAGTCCCGGGCGAAGTCGCCGGCTCGCCGAGGTCTTTCGCTTCCTGGTCCGGCTGGGACTAGCCAATGGCGAAGTGCTCGCCCCGAGTGAACGCATCGAAGGCGTATCGATCTGGTTTCGGTCCGAAGCCACAGACAGCACTGCTCTGACCGCGTTGCGGGCGGGCTTGTTCGGCTTGTACCTGCGCGCCGGCCGTGGCGCCCACGAATACGGACACCATGTTCAAGATCTGCTGGGCACCGAGCGGCACGTGCGGGCCTTGCAACAGGCCACCCCAGTCAGCGAGGGCCGTTGTCTGTCAGCCTTGAGTTGCAATCGGACTGCTTCGCTGGCGTTTGGGGCCACGCCGCCTACGATCAGGGCAAGGTCAGCCGAGCCGAAATCGCCGACGCCCTTGATGCCGCCGCCGCGGTCGGTGACGATCGCATCCAACGCGCGACCCGCGGTCGGGTTTCGCCCGAGACCTTCATGCCTCCACTCCACCTCGCTGCCAAGCGCAGTCCAGTTCTTGACTGGGCCGCCTTGGTCACCCAATTGCGGGGAGCTGTACGCTGCCGCGAACGGCTCTGCCCATTGTCTGCCTAAGTGGACCGGACAGGCGATAACTCCTGGCTATCATGCGGCGTCTCTCCCCGCGCTAAGCCGGCGTTTTGTTTGGTTTGAGCGCTCGGCTTGATCAGGACGCATCGTGTCGGACAGATTAGAAGGCCGATGCTCTATCCGATTGAGCTATGGGCACATGGGATCGTTCATTGATACCACGTCCCCGGGCGGTTTCGACAGGCCGACCGCGCCCCCGAAACCGGTCCGCGAGAGAGGTAGGAGACAGGTAGGATAACTGGATCCACCGGGATTCGTGGCCTATGTTCTCGCCAGTATGCAGAATCCTGAAGGCGGCACGCGCGAAGAACCTCGCGCGACGCCGCGCAAGACATTGATCGCATTCGGGCTCTTCGCCCTCGTTGGCGTCGTGTTCGGGGCCGTCTCGTCCTACGACTTCATCGCGCACCTGGACCGCCAGGTGCACGCCATCACCTGCTCTATCGTGCCGGGCCTGGCAGCGCCCGACGCCGCCGGCACGTCCGGCTGTCACGCTGTGCTGATGAGCCCATACTCGTCGGTGCTGCGCGACTACACTTGGGGCGGAATTCCCATCGCGTTGCCGGCCTTCGGCGTCTTCGCATTCCTGCTCTTCCGCGCGGTGGACTTGATCCTGCGCAAGCAGATCTCTCGACGTGAGACCGGATTCACGGTGGCTGCGGCGCTCGTACCGGTGGCGACCTCGATGGTCTACGCCTTCATTTCGATGACCAGGATCGGCACCTTCTGCAAAGTGTGCGTCGGGATCTACGTCGCCTCGCTGGGTGTTTTGGTCACGGCCATCGCGGCCCACGTCTTGACGCCGACGTCGACGGACGAACCCGGCAAAGGGTCGCTCTTTGGGTTGTGGGGCTTCTACTTCGTCGAGGGCGTGGCCCTGGTAGCGCTTCCCATCCTCTTCTACCTGGCCTGCAAGCCAAGCTATCCGGATTCGCTTCTGCAAACCTCCGGCCTTCGCCACCCCGACGACAAGTACGGCGTCATGCTCAACCTTGGCAGCGGCAAAACCCCTGCCGTCGAGGTCATGGATCCCCTGTGCCCGGCCTGCAAAGCGTTCGCCGAACGACTCGCTGCCAGCGACCTGGGCGCCGATCTCGACACCAAGCTGGTGCTCTTTCCCCTCGACAAGGAATGCAACTGGATGGTGGGCGAATCGCTGCATCCAGGCGCATGCGCGGTCAGTGAAGCCCTCCTTTGCGCCGGGCCCAGCACACGAGAGGTGCTGGCTTGGGCGTTCGATCATCAGGCCGAGCTGCGCGCCCTCGGTGCCGCCGGGCAGCCAGCCGTCTACGCGCGCATCAAACGAGACTTCCCGGGCTTGGCCGGGTGCGTGGGCGGTCCGCTGGTACGTGCACGCATCAATAGGAGCCTACGCTGGATCGTTGCCAACTCGCTGCCCGTGCTGACGCCGCAGCTCTTCGTGCGGAACCAGAAGATTCCCGACGAAGACACTGACCTGGGGCTCGACTACGTGCTCGCGCGTGTGCTCGCGCGCGGCGCTGCCGAGGGAGGTGCGCGATGAACACGGGCAGAGCGCATGTGTTTCTGATGCTGGCCACGCTGGCCGCGGTGGGACTGTCGGTCGCGGTGTGGACTCGGTCGGCAGCAGGACGGCTGGCGGAGAACCGAGGCAAGGCACCCGAGGTGGCCACCGCAAGCGCGTCCGACATGGGCTACTGCACGGGGGATCTGAAGGTGATCCTGAGGCGCGTGCTCACGTCGTGCGGGCTGGTGTCGGGCGGAAGCTCGCGTGGCTGCCAGCCGCTGCAAGCGCGCCAGGTGGCGGCCATGTCGGGCGGCGATTTCAATGCACTGTTTGCGCCGCTGTCCGCGCGCGCCGCCATTCTTCAGTTCGACAAGGACAGCGCCGATCTCGATCCGGCGGCGATTGAGCAGCTCGAGAAGACCTTTGCGGATCGGCGGGGCGCTTCGTATTTCTTCGTGGTCTCACGTGCCTCGCCCGAGGGTTCGGTCGAGCACAACCGCGACCTCAGTCACCGCCGGGGCAGCGCGGTTCTAGACGCCATCAAGGCGAAGTTCCAGGACCCCGACATCGACCAGGAAGTGGGTCTTCTGTGGCTGGGTGAGGAATTCGCCCAGCTCGACCAGCAATTCTGTCAATGGCAGCGTTCGCGCAGCAGCGAGGCGTGCACCACCGCCGACCTCAACCGTTCGTCCTTTATCGCGTGGATCGACTGTCGACTATGAAGTGGTGGCTCCTACTTGTGCTGGTGCTGGCCGGATGCCCGGCCAAGAGCGTCGAGCCGCCGCCCACCTCGCGCTACGAGGCGGTGAAAGCCGCTGCCCAACCGGCCTCGCGCTGGTGCGACACCAGCTACTCCGCCCAAGCCCCGGGTTTGACGCTGCCGCCGCTCGCCCCGCCACCCTCGGGGCGCGCACAACCCGCGCTGTCTAAAGGCAAGCGCACCTGGGTCAACCTGTGGGCGACCTGGTGTCAGCCTTGCCTGCGGGAGATTCCGCTGCTCCTGACGTGGCAGAGCGACTTGCGCAAGGATGGTTTGGACGTGGACGTCGTCTTTTTGTCGGTGGACGAGGACGGCCCCACGCTCGACAAGTTCCTCGCCGGGCGGAAGGACTTGCACACGGCCAAGGTTGCGCGCGTGGCGAGTGAGAACGACTACGAACAATGGATGAAGGGCTTCGCCAAAGAGGCGGCGATGCCGATACCCATTCACCTGCTCGGCTCTGCCGACGGGAACCTGCGCTGCCTGCGCAACGGTTCCTTGCGCGAGGGCGACTACCCGGCTGCCAGGGCGGCGCTCCGCTGATGCGCAACGATTCCGGTGCGCGTGCCTGATGTTCGTTCCGACGCCGCTGCTCTCGGGAAGGTTTGTCAAGCGCTACAAGCGATTCCTGATGGACATCCGCGCAGGCGGCCATGTGCTTACAATCCACTGTGCGAACTCGGGCAGCATGGAGGGCTGCTTGCCCGCGGACGCCGAGGTGTTGGCGTCGCCCACAGTCGGTCGAGGCAGGCTCTCCCACGTGGCCGAATGGATCCGTGGGCCTGAGGGCTGGATTGGTATCAACACCCACCGCAGCAACGCCATCGTCGCCGAGGCCTTGCGCGAGCGTCGCATCGCGGAGCTTGCCGCCTATGGAACAGTGAAGCCCGAGGTTCGGTACGGCGAGAACAGTCGGGTGGACTTTCTGCTCACCGAGCCGGGCCTGCCCGACTGCTACGTGGAAGTGAAGAACACCACTTGGCCCGGCCCCGACGGGGCCCTGGCCTTTCCCGACTCGGTCACCGAACGCGGACGGAAGCATTTGCGCGAGCTTCGGGCCCGGGTGGCCAAGGGCGATCGAGCCGTGTTGCTTTTCCTGGCCAACCGCCCCCACGGAAGCTTCGTGCGCGCGTGCCACGAGCGCGATCCGCTGTACGCGAAGGCGCTGGCGGCCGCCCATCGTGCGGGCGTCGAGATCCTTGCCTACCGAACCCGCATCGAGCCGCCCTCGGTGTCGATCTCGCGCCGGTTATCGGTTCGCGTGGGCCTACCGAGGCTGTGAGCACGCCACCGTCAGCACACAGTCCGCCTCGCGCCGCCACACCACGCGCAGCCCATCGAGGACGTCTTGCCTCGGCAGCTTCGCCGTCACTGTCACGTCGATGGGCTGCCAGCCCTCGGGACAGCCGGCGACCTCTTCACCGCGCAGGCTCACGACCACGCCCCGCGTGTCGATCCGCAATCCCAAACCCACAAGCTTGAGAACCGCCTCCTTCGCGCTCCAGATGCGCGCCATGGCCAGATTCCGCTCGTCGGCGCTGGTCTCGACGGCAGCGGCCTCGTCATCGGTGAAGAACTGCCGAATCAGGGCCGAGTCACGCTCTTCGACGGTCTCCAGATCCGCGCCGATGTGCGCTCGAGGATCCATCGAGACCGCCGCCATGCCGACTTCACTTCGGTGGGAGATCGAAATCGGGAACTGCCACCCGCCGCGCCCTTCGATCAGCACGAACGGCTCGCCCGACGGCTGATTGAGCACGCTGATCTCGCTGTCGGCAAGATCGAGCTCGCCGGAAACCTGCCGCACCAGACGCTTGACCGCGATACGGCCAAGCAGCCACTTGCGGCGTCGAGGCACGATGCCGAGTCCGCTCAGAATCTTTTCTTCACGAGGGCTGAGCAGGCCCGGTCGCGCCTGTCCCCGCGCCAGCCCGGGCTGCTCGCTCGCGTGGACGAGCAGGTGGCGGAACATTATCCCGCCACTTTGCGGAATGGGCCCGCTTCCTCCTCGGGCAGGGTGTTCGGCATGCGCGAGGTGCGATAGCCTTCCAGCTCGACGTGGACCTTGCCCTCGCCGTCGCGCACGCGAGCGTTGAATGACAAGGTCTCGCCGGTCTGGTCCGCCGTCACCTCCGCAACCAGCGGTCCCGCGTTGGTGCTCGAATCGCGCACGATCACCCGATCGACCGCGGCCGGCAACGCGAGCTGACCGGTCTTGCCGATTTCCCACACGCCAGCGGTCTGGAAGCACAGCTCGATAAGCCGCGGCCCCACCAGGCTGCCGTGGTTGGCGTCGGTGGTGTCGAGCGGCAATTGCGCGGTCATGCAGCCGATGACCTGGCCGGGCCCCGCGCCCTCGACTCGGTCGAGCACGCGATAGGCCGGGCCGTGGAAGTACACCCGGTAGATCGCCTCGCGCCCGATTTCGGGCTCGGTTCGATTCATCGCCTGCACGTGGCGCACCTCCGCGGCCGAGGCTTCCAGCACCACAACGCCGGAAAAATGCAGCTTCTCCTCCGGCTCGCGGCCGACGATGTTCTGCACCGACGAGAGCGTGGTCGACACGCGAACCCTGCCATCGGCCGACAGCACCGGTCGGGCACGCACGATGGTAGCGCGCGCTTCGTTGCGGTAGTACTTCATCGGCGCGAGGAAGCGCAGATTCTCCAACGCCACCACGTGGTGACTGGGCGCGAGCAGCCACGCCGCCTCGGCGAAGGTCTCGATGCCCATCACCCCCGGCAAAACCGGGATGCCATCGATGGCGTGGTCGTAGAGGAACGGCTCGACCTTGGGATCGAGCTTCATCTCGGCGGTGAGGCCCTCGTGCAGGTTGTAACTGACCTTGGTGAATGGCAAGGGCAACGACTTGTCCTTGGCGCGCGCCTGCAGGCTGCCCGCGGGATCGAGACCGCCGTCCGCATCCAGCGGCTCTACCAAAATGCCGAGCCGGCGACCGACCACCGCTTCGCCCGAGTATCCGGCCAGGAGAGCGTGACGAATCACGGGCAGACCCTCTGCGGGATCGAGCATGTCGATGCCGGCTTCCTTCATGATCTCCGGGATGCGCCCGCGGGTGGCCATGCCAATGCCGCCCCACGCGGTCCAGTCGAGCGCGATACCGAGCGAGCCCGGTCGCGACCCGGCCCACCAGCCCACTGTCTTGCACATGAAGTCGTTGCCGGCGCTGTAGTCGGCCTGTCCGGCATTGCCGAAGCGGCCCGCCACCGACGAGAAGACGACGATGGCTTTGACGTCCATCTCGCGCGTGGCCGCCATCAGGTTGAACATGCCGTCCGCCTTCACGCGGAAGACGAGGTCGAATTCCTCCACCGGCTTCCGGTCGAGAGATCGGCTGCGCTCCAGGCCGGCGGCGTGCAGGATGACGTCCAGCTTGCCGCTCTGTTGGCGAATATTGTCGACCACGGCTTTCACCGCGGTGCCGTCGAGTACATCGACCTGACGGTAGTAGGCACGGCCGCCCGCCGCTTCCACCGTGCGCAGGGCTTCCAGGATGCCGGCCTGGCGCTCCAGGTCGAACAGCTTCTCTTCGATCTGCGCCGGCGTCGCGCGGCCCTTTTCCGCCTTCAGACGCTCGTAGATCTCGCGCTTGGCGGCCTCGCGGTCGGTGATGGCCTTTTCGATCAGCGGCCGCTCGCTCTCGGGTGGCATCTGGCGTGCGTCGAGTAGGTAGAAGGTCCCACGCGACGCCGCGGCCAAGTCGCGCACGATGGCGACGGTGATGGCGCCGGCGCCGCCGGTGACTGCGAATACGGTGTTCGCATCGAGGGCCACTGCCTGCTTCGGCTCCGGCTTGGCGGTGAAGGACTCGACGCCGACGCTCACCCGCAAGTTGCCGCGGTAGCCAATCTCGACGGCGCCGGGATCGTGCTCGACCTCGTCGAGCAGCGCTCGCGCCACCACCTCGGCCGGCATGTCCTCGGGCAAGTCGACTGCCTTGATGAGCGCGTCGGGGCGCTCGCGCTTGGTCGCCTTGGTGAAGCCCACGACCGCGCCGCCGAGCGGGCTGGTTGCGCCACTCGGAACGTACCCGTGGTGGCCGCCCATGCGGGTACCGACCACAAGGAAGCTGCCCGGATTGGCCAGGCTCTCGTAGAGTCCGCGCACAGCGCCGTGCAGGAGGAGCACGCGATCGCGGTACTGCTTGCGGAACTCCACCAAGTCGATCTCACCCAACGACGGGCAGGGATCGAGAGATGCCAGGAAGAACATGCCCGCGGTCGGTCCGGCCGCGGCCCAGGTGCGCAGCTTGTTCTCGATGTCGGCACGATCGGGCCGCGTATCGATACGCAGGATCTGCACGCCACGACGTTCAAGCTCCTCGCATAGAAGGCGTCCGACACCGCCGTTGTCGGCGACGACGATGACTCGGCTGCCTCTGTCGACGTGTACCGACGTGCGCTTGCAGGCCGCAAGCGGCGGCCGCAGCACGAGAGTCGGCTTGCGGAGAACGCCGCTCTCAAAGGGATTGGCGGTCGAGACGGTGATGGACGGGGTAACCGCGGCGACAGCGGTGGAAGAGGAGGGCACAGAGGGGGCCGAGGGCGCAGAGGCGGAGGCTGGGGCGGTAGAGGCAGAGGGCGCGGTGGCGACAGGCGCGGTGGCAGCGCCGGTGCTCTTCTTCACGAACTCGATGACGTGACGAAGGGTCGGGTAGTCGCGCAGCTTCAGGTCGTCTTGTCGGGGAATGACAAATTCCTCGCGTACCTTCGCGAAAACCTCGGCCTGCTTGACCGTGTCGACGCCGAGATCGGCTTCGAGGTCTAGATCCAGCTCGAGCATGTCACTGGGATAGCCGGTCTTGTCGGCCACGATGGCGAGCACCTTGGCGACGACGGGATCGGCGGAGGCCGAAGCCTGGGCCGCAGCCGGAACCGAAGCCGGGGCCGGAACCGAAGCCGAAACCGGAGCTGGGACCGAAGCCGGGGCCGGGATCGGAGCCGGGGCGGATGTCAAGGCGGCGGGGGCCGGTGCAAACGCCATGCCCTTGCTGGTCTCCACGAAACCAATCACGTGACGAAGGGTCGGGTAGTCGCGCAGCTTCAGGTCCTCGCGGCGAGGAATGCCGAACTGCTCGCGCACCATCGCGAACACTTCGGCCTGTTTGACTGTGTCGATGCCAAGATCCGCTTCCAGATCGAGGTCGAGCTCCAGCATGTCGCGTGGGTAACCGGTCTTCTCGGCCACGATACCGAGCACCTTGTCCGCAATGTCGTTGCCGCCCGCTGCTGCCGGCGCGGGAGCGGCGACCGGCACCGGAGCCGCAGGCACGGCGGCGAGCACCGCCACCGGTAAAGTGGCGGACGCAGCGACGGGCTCGACCGCCGGAGCAGCGCCGCCCTTGCTCGACTGGACGAAGCCGACCACGTGACGAAGGGTCGGGTAGTCGCGCAACTTCAGATTGTCCTGGCGGGGAATGCCGTACGCTTCGCGAACGGTCGCGAAGACCTCGGCCTGTTTGACCGTGTCGATGCCCAGATCCGCCTCCAGATCGAGGTCGAGCTCAAGCATGTCGCGCGGGTAGCCGGTCTTCTCGGCCACGATGCCGAGCACCTTCTCTAGCACGTCGTCGCCACCCGGGGCGGCCGCGGCGGCGACGGAAGTGGCGGACGGAGCGGCAGCGACCACCGGCTGAGCAGCGGCCGCAGCGACGGCCGGAGTTGCGCTCTTGCTCGACTCGACGAAACCCACCACGTGACGAAGGGTCGGGTGGTCGCGCAGCTTCAGGTTGTCCTGGCGTGGAATGTTGTACGCCTCGCGGACCATGGCGAAGACTTCGGCCTGTTTGACGGTATCGATGCCGAGATCCGCCTCCAGGTCGAGATCGAGGTCGAGCATGTCGCGCGGATAGCCGGTCTTGTCGGAAACGATGGCGAGCACCTTCTCCAGCACCGAGTCGCTCGAAGACGGTGCGACAGCCACGGACGTGGTCGCCGACTGAGCCAACGCGGCGACCGGTGCTGCTGGAGCAACCGAAGTGGCCGGCGGAACAGCGACGGGCGCGGGCGCTGCCGCGACGGGAGCTGCCACCACAGGGGCCCCGCCCGCCAGCCAGCGCGATGGCGCAGGCTCGCGCGAGGGCTGGCCTTCGTCCTTGATGCGCAAGGTACGCCGCTGAACTTCCAGCGACGGGCGCGCATAGCCCGACACGTCCGAAAGCCAGCGATCGTAGCTGCCCCGGTCGGCGATGCGCTGCTCGACCCCGGGCACGCGCCGGAAGAGCGACATGGCGATCTGCGAACCAAAGCCCGCCGCCAAACGCAGCGCGAAGGTCACCGGGTAGTGACCGCCTTTGGAAAGATTGAGAGTCCCGAGCTCGGGGTCAGGCTCGCGGAAATTCGGCACCGGGGGCACGATCTGCTTTTCCAGGATCTTGACTGCCACCGCGTCCTCGACACCCACACCCATCGGGTGTCCGGTGAAGCCCTTGGTGTTGGCAACCACCAGGTCGTTGACCGACGAGCCGAAGGCCTTGCGCAGGGCGAAGACCTCGGCCGAGGCGCTGCCGCCGCGGGCCGGCGTGTAGGTTTCGTGCGAGATGAAGGCGAGCTCCCTGGCCATTGCGTGGCGGTCGAGGCCGTACCTGCGCTCGACGGCGGAGATCAACTTCTCCATCACGCCCTCGATGTGCGTGACGTCGAGGCGCGTGCCGTGAAAAGCGCTGTTGGCGACCTCGGTGCCCAGCACCTCGACGATGCCGCGCATGCCACGCTCGCGAACCGCGTCCTCGGCCTCGACCACCAGCGCGCAGGCGCCCATGCCCATCAGCATGCCGTGGCGCCGACGATCGAATGGCAGCGCCGCATCTTCAACCTTAGCATCGGTAGCTGCCGCGCCGGTGGCGACGAACCCAGCGCCCATCCATTCCATTAGGTTGTTCGAGGTCAAATCGTCGGCACCGATGACGATCACGCGCCGACAGCGCCCCATGCGAATCCAGTCCTCGGCGATGCCCATGGCCACGGTCGTGGAAGCGCACGCGGAATTGACCTGCGTGTTCGGGCCGCGAATACCGAGCATTTCGGCAAATTGCGCGTGGCCCATCGACAACACTTGAAAGATGAAGCGCCGGTCGAACTGGTAGGCGGTCCCTTTCTCGCGCGCCTCGTAGAAGCGCATGACCTCGCCGACCAGGTTGTCGTACCCGGGGAACGCCGACGCGAAGATCACACCGGTCTCGTCGGCCATGGAGACCGGCAAGCGCCAGCGGTCGGGCAGGTAGCTGCCGGTGGTGGTGCGGCGATAGTGGCGCACCAGTGGTATGCCGGCGTCGCGCAAGGCCTCGATGCCGGCGCCCACCGCGAGCGCGGTGGTGATGTCGAACACCTCGGTGCGCTCGGTGGGCACGCCGAATTCCTCGGCCAAGTTGAACGCGCCCTTGCGACCGGCCAGGCGAATCACCTCGTCGGCCGAGAGAATCGGTTCGATGGAGGGCTCGCCCACGTCGCGCTTGTGCAGGCGCACGATGTTCTTACCGAGCATGCGCTCGCGCACCCGCGGAGGAACCGGCTCGATGAAGGATTCGCCGGCCAAGATGCTATCGACGTTGCGATCATCGAACACACGCCGACTCTCGCCGGGCAGGCCCAAGCCCGCGCCGGAGATCACAATCGGACGGGCCATCGGCGCCGGCGCAGCAACCTGCGCGCGATCACCACGGTAGAGGGACATCCCTTCATCGAGGAAGCGCGCGAATAGGCGTCCGAGCCCTTCGTAGTCGGTCGGGCCGGCAGATGAATCCAGTGATTCCTTGCTCATGGCGATAGAGTCTCCGTTCGATTGCGTGGTGATTTCGCTGGGGGCTCGGCCGCGCGGATTTTCCGCGGCTGCGCGCAGCTCGGGAAGGCGAGCCAGTTGCTCTAGTCGTGGAATGCCTGCAGCGTAGAGGCCGCACATGGCATCGTGGAACGAGCGCACGCCGCCCCGCTTGGGATGGTTGGTGGAAAGACAAAGAACGTCGGACTTGTCTTCGAGGATGTTTTCCGCGAGTGCCTGCAGAGCGCGCTTGGGGCCGACCTCGACGAAGACGCGGGCGCCCTCGCGATAGCAGGTCTCGATGCCCTTCACGAATTGCACCGACGACGCCATTTGGTCGGCCAGCCGACGGCGGATGGTCTCCATGTCACCCTTCGGGTACAGCTGTCCGTCGATGTTGCCGACCAGGGGGATGGAAGGTGAATTGAGCTGCATTTCACAGATGGTTCGGTAGAGCGCGTCGGCCGCGGGCGCCACCACCTTGCTGTGGAAGGCGTGCGAGACCGGAATGATCTGGGCGGTCATGCCCAGGTTGTTGAAGTACTCGACCGCGCGATCCACGGCGTCGCTGGCGCCGGCGATCACGGTCTGCTTCTTGCTGTTCATGTTGGCGGGCGTGATATAGCCGCCGATCTCGGGCAGGCGCCGGACGATCTCGTCGGTCGGACCAAGCACCGACGCCATCTTGCCCTTGTCGCCGATGGACACCGAAGCCATCGCGCGCGCACGCGCGCTCACCGCGACCAGCGCCTCGCTGAAATTGATCATGAGCGCGCCGACCGCAGCCGACCATTCGCCCAGGCTGTGTCCCATCACCAGATCCGGGAACACACCGGGCTACGAAGGCGCCGAGGCATTCCAGAAGACCGTGCTTGCCGAGCAGGCGCATGATGGCGATATCGGTCGCCACCATCGCGGGCTGACAAATGGTGGTGTCTTTGAGCGCCTCTTCCGCGGCCTCGATGCCGGCGGTGTCGGCCGCGTCTTTGTACACGTAGCTCGTAAGCGGGCGGCCGAGGATGGGAGCCATGGTGCGATCCGCTTCGGCGAAAGTCTCGCGCACGACGGGATCGGGCAGATCGGCCAGCATGTTCACGTACTGGGATCCCTGGCCCGGGAACAAGAATGCCACCTTCCCCGCAGGACCGCGGCCAAAGTGAATTCCCTTGGTCTGCAAGATTCTCCACTTGCGTGCGTCGTTCTTGTCCAGCGCCTCGAGCGCGCTTTCACCCCTCTTCACGAGCTCGCCCGCGTTGTCGAAAGCAATCACCAGGCGATTCTGCGTACCGAGAAAGTCCGAGCCGGGCGGGGTGTGGTCGGGTAGCTTGCCGGCCTTGGCGTCGGTTATCGCCTGGCCAAGGCGCGCCTTGAGCGAGGCCAGGTCAGCGCCGCCCAAGGCGAGCATTTGGCCGAACGTGTGCGGGCGATCGTCCTTCGCGGCGGCGGACACTGACCCTGACGGCGAACCCACGCTCTGCGCGGTGGGAACCTGAATCATCGGAGCGCGCTTGCTGAGCAAGCCCGGGATGTATTCCTCGACCACCACGTGGAAGTTGGTGCCGCCGAAGCCGAACGCAGACACGCCACAGCGACGGGGCGAAAATGACGGTCGTTCCCATGGGCGCGCCTTGGTGTTGACCTCGAACGGGATTTTGTCGAACGGGATGCTTGGATTGGGCGACTGGTAGTTGATGGACGGCGGGAGAATCTTGTGGTGACAGGCGAGCACCGCCTTGAGCAGTCCCGCCGCGCCAGCCGCGCTCTTGAGGTGGCCGATTTGCGACTTCACCGACCCGAGCGCGATCTTGTGTTTGATGGGCGCACCTTGCGCAAGTAGCCCTGCGACGCCTTCCATTTCGGCGGCATCGCCCACCGGCGTCGAGGTACCGTGGCCTTCGAGTAAGGTCATGGTCGACACGTCGAGGCCCGCGCGCTTCCAAGCGCGCTCGATGGCGAGCCGCTGGCCGACCGGGTTGGGCGCGGTGATGCTCTTGCCTTTGCCGTCACTGGCGCCACCTACGCCACGAATCACAGCGTAGATCTGATCGCCTGCTTTTTCGGCGTCTTCGATGCGCTTGCACACGAAGAACGCGCCGCCCTCGCCCATCACGAAGCCAGTCGCGCGCTGGTCGTATGGGAAAGATCCGTGGGCCGCCAGGGCGCCGATCTTCGAGAACTTGACGAAGGTGCTGGCCCCCATGTTGCGATCCATGCCGCCGGTGATCGCGACGTCGTAGTGATGGTCGACCAGGCTGTCGATAGCGCCCTGCACGGCCGCGAAGGTGGACGCACAGGCGGCGTCGCTCGTGAAATTGGGGCCGCGCAGGTTGTACACCGCTGCCACGCGACCGGCGATGATGTTGGTCAGCTCGCCCGGCATGGTGTCTTCGGTGGTCTCGGGCAGCTTGCGACTGATCTCGGCCAGCATCTCGGCCAAGAGCGCCTCGCGCGTGGCGGCCGGCAGCGCCTTGAACGAATCCGATTCGCGAAGCGCGTTCGCGTACTCGGGGTAAGAAAGCCGCAGCACGGTTTCGTAATGCCGCTCGCCGCCCATGGCGTTGGCCAAGATGACGGCGGTCGACTCCGTCGGAAGCGGTCGGTCGGGATGGCCCGCGTCGCGCATGGCCGCGCCCGCGCACAGGAGTGCCCACTTTTGTCCATCGTCCATGGCCTCAGCCACGCGCGGCGGAATCCTCAGCTTGGTCGAATCGAAGGCGATATTCCGTACCCAACCGCCGATCTTCGAATAGCTCTTGCCAGGTGCTTTCGGATCCGGATCCCAGTAGTCGGCCGCATTCCAGCGATCAGGGGTCACCTCGGAGATGGAATTGCGCCCTTCGAGAACGTTGCGCCAGAAGGTCTTTGCGTCGGGGGCATCGGGCAAGATCGCGCCAACGCCGACAACCGCGACGGCACGCTCGGCGGGATCCCGTGTCGAACTACTCATCGATTGATTTCCTCCAGAATCGTTCCCAAGATTAGGGCCGGCACGACAGGAATGCGAACCGCGCCCTAAGGCCGTTCGGCGTCCTGCTCGACGATCGCCTTGGCGACGACATCG